>CAYQOJ010000104.1:0-627 GCA_964419105.1 uncultured Methylococcus sp. | reverse complement strand
CTATACGCTTGGGGGTGCTGACCTCCTCCGCCGTGTGATGGGCAAGAAAAAACCCGAGGAAATGGCCAAGCAACGGGAAATCTTTGTCTCAGGCTCGACGGCACTCGGGATTGAGGAGCGGATTTCAGGTTACATCTTTGACCTCATGGAGAAGTTTGCTGGCTACGGCTTCAACAAATCCCACTCCGCAGCTTATGCCCTGGTCTCCTACCAGACGGCCTGGCTCAAGGCCCATTTCCCCTCGGCTTTCATGGCAGCGGTTCTCTCTTCGGACATGGACAAAACCGACAAGGTGGTGGTGTTCATCGAGGAGTGCCGACAGATGCGTCTCGAGGTCCGCCCCCCTGACATCAACCGCTCGACGTTTCGGTTTCGGGCCGAATCCGACCACAGTATTCAGTATGGACTGGGGGCCATCAAAGGCGTGGGAGAGAGTGCGATCCGTGAAATACTCGACGAGCGGGAGAAGAATGGGGCCTTCGGCGATCTGAAGGATCTTTGCCGACGCATCGACACCCGAAAGGCCAACCGCCGGGTCCTTGAAGCCATGATCCGCGGGGGGGCGCTCGATAGTTTCCACCCCAACCGGGCCCAGCACCTTGCCGAGCTGACGGATGCCCTAAAGGC
>CAYQOJ010000103.1:403-11163 GCA_964419105.1 uncultured Methylococcus sp. | reverse complement strand
GCCAACCAGTACGCTCATTGAATGTCTCCTCGTAATTGAATTTCCGAAGCGGAAGATGCACTGGAACCTCGGACTAAGGCTCCAATATTGACTAAAAAATTCTACACCAATTTACTCAGGATTTCCGTTTGTGCCGGTCGCGATCAAGCCGGAACCTTACGCCTTTGGACAACTCTCTCCGCGAGGCGTTCCAGAAGAACCTCACTGTCATCCCATCCAAGACACGCATCCGTGATGCTCTGACCGTAGGTTGGCTCCTGGCCCGGGACCAGCTTCTGGCTTCCGGCGACCAAGTGGCTTTCAACCATGACACCAAAAATCCGCCGGTCACCCTCGGCAATCTGTTGTCCCACCTCATCGCCCACTTGGAGCTGCCTATGGTACTGTTTGAGACTGTTCGCGTGACTGAAGTCGATCATGATGCGATTGGGAAGACCTGCCTTCTCCAAAGCATCGGCAACATGTTGAACGCTGATCGGATCATAGTTAGGGCGATCATTTCCCCCTCTTAGAATCACGTGGCAATCCTTGTTTCCCGTGGTCGAGAAAATCGCAGAGTGCCCTGCCTTGGTCAGCGACAGAAAATGGTGGGGACGACCTGCCGCATGAATGGCGTCGATCGCCACCTGAACACCACCATCGGTGGCATTTTTAAAACCTACCGGGCACGAAAGACCGGATGCAAGTTCCCGATGTACCTGGCTTTCCGTGGTTCTGGCACCAATCGCGCCCCAAGAGATGAGATCAGAGACATATTGGGGTGAGATCACATCCAGATACTCGGTTGCAGAAGGCATTCCCAACTCATTGAGGTCTCTGAGCAAGCGTCGAGCCGTTCTCAGCCCTTTATTGATGTTGAAGCTTTCATCAAGGTCTGGATCATTGATCAAGCCCTTCCACCCTACAGTCGTCCGTGGCTTTTCAAAGTAGACCCGCATGACGATCAAAAGATCTTGGGCATATCGGCGCTTGAGTTCCAGCAATTTCTTGCCATAGTCAACGGCCGCCTGCGGATCATGAATGGAGCAGGGTCCAATGATCACCAAGAGCCGGTCGTCTTCCCCTGAAAGGATCTTCTGGATTTCACGGCGCGCGGTCAGCACCGTATCCGCTGCTGCCGACGTGATCGGAAACTCCTCGAGCGCCTGAACCGGAGCAATAACCTCTTTGATCCCGGTAATCCGAAGATCATCTGTTTTGTATTGATTGTGCGCGACCGGAACCGCGTTCTCGGACTGAGTCATGTTCAAATTCCAGAGGATAGTGGCTCGCAAAAGGGAGCCCATGGAGATCAATTTGACCGATATCTTATCGCGGCAGCCCCCCTTGAGGCTACCATCGGGCTTCCTTAGAAGTTAAATCGCCGATTGGTGACGTTCCATTGCAAATCCAGGAAAAGCGCCTTTCCTCCTTGAACATGGAAACGCCTCAAGACCGTTCCTTCCTTTGAAAAGTAAGTCCGGCCATGGAAGAAATGGAGCTCATCATAGATATCTTGCTGCCAGATTAACTGGTCTTCCAGGAAGTAATCACCATCGGCAATCTGATCCATTCGAAACTGCCCATCCCGATCACAGGCTATCTGTCGGGTCGTCGCCAAGAACAAGGAATTGGCCTGAACTTCTCTGGAGGGCTTAGGTGACTTTGGAAGATAGGCCAATTCTGGTGGCGTTCCCGGTGCAGCGGGCCCCCCCCACAGGTCAGCGCACCGCCACTGGAGAGCCTGAGAAGAACCTTTCCAGCCACCTCGTTGCTCCCTGGCTCCAGAAGCTTTCTCGTCTTAGCCGCATTAAATGAAGCTTTAGGAGAAATCATCACCGGAGCAGATGAACAAGCGCTCAGGATGAAAAGCCCCAGGAGGGCTGAAACGAGACCTCTGACGCCCAGAGCCTCGCCCCGCAGCATCAGGCCACGCTTAGCCGACCCAAACACGCGCGTTACGGAACATTCTCATCCAAGGCCCATACTCACCCCAATCCTGCGACTGCCAGGAATTCTGGACTGAGCGGAAACACCGCTCCGGATGCGGCATCATGATCGTGAATCGACCATCGCCGGTGGTAAGGCCTGTGACGCCACCCCGCGATCCATTCGGATTGAAGGGAAACACCTCCGTGGCTTGTCCCTGCCCGTCCACATAGCGAAGAGCCACGTGCGCTTCTTCTGATCCTGCCCCACGAAATACCGCCCGACCTTCCCCATGGGCAATGACCACCGGCATTCGGGATCCACTCATGCCGTTGAGAAAAATGGAGGGCGACTCCTGGACTTCGACCATGACGACGCGGGCCTCGAATTGCTCGGAGGTGTTGCGCTGAAAGCTCGGCCAGGCAGAGGCGCCGGGTATCAATTCGTTGAGATGAGACATCATCTGGCACCCATTGCAGACGCCAAGGGCGAACGTGTCTGATCGATGGAAAAAGGTCTCGAACTCCTCACGAACCCCCGGATTGAAGAGGATCGAACGTGCCCAGCCGCCACCGGCCCCAAGAACGTCACCGTAAGAAAAGCCTCCGCAAGCCACCAATCCCGTGAAATCCCTCAGGTTCTGACGTCCTTCGATCAGGTCGCTCATGTGCACATCGACCGCAGAAAAACCGGCTCGATCAAAAGCCGCGGCCATTTCGACGTGACCGTTGACCCCCTGTTCGCGAAGGACGGCCACCCTGGGCTTGGACTTCCGATAGTAAGGGGCCGCGACATCCTGCTGGGAATCAAAAGTCAACACCGAGACAAGACCTGGATCAGTGACATCCTGAATTCGATTGAACTCCTGACGCGCACATTCCGGATTGTCCCGAATCTCCTGCATCCTGAAGCTGGTCTCCGACCAAATGGCCTGCAGTTCACTTCGGGTCTGATCAAAAGAGACGTGACCTGCCTTCGAAATCCGAATCTGGCCATCCCTTGTGGGCTGACCGATCCGATGAGTCAAATGGCCAAGCCCTTGTTCGTTCAGGTGACCGAGTACCTGAGTCAGGGCTTTCGAAGAAACCTGAATCACCGCGCCCAATTCTTCATTGAACAGCACCTCATGGGTGTCGCCACTCATCGCGGTCAGGTCAATCTCAAGTCCCGCACGAGCAGCAAAGGCCATTTCGACTACGGTAGCGAGTAGACCGCCATCCGATCGATCGTGGTAGGCCAAAAGATGGCCGGCCTCATTGAGGCTTTGGATCGCCATAAAGAAGCGCTTAAAGGTCTCCACATCATCAAGATCCGGGCTGGTATCCCCAAGTTCGCTGTAAACCTGCGCCAACACCGAGCCCCCCAACCGATGACGCCCAGCGCCAAGATCAATCAAGAGCAGTTCCGTTTCACCAAGATCCAGACGCAGCTCCGGTGTCAGGGTCTTTCGAATGTCCGTCACGGGTGAAAAGGCGGAAACAATCAGGGAAAGCGGAGACCGCATAGCGTGTTCACCATCAGGATCGCGCCAGACGGTTTTCATCGACAAAGAGTCCTTACCCACCGGAATTGCAATGCCAAGGGCTGGGCACAACTCCATGCCGATGGTTTTGACGGTGTCGAAAAGCCGGGCATCCTCAGTGGCTGAACCTGCAGCGGCCATCCAGTTGGCCGAGAGCTTGATCTGCCCAAGCTCAGAAATCGGCGCGGCTGCAATGTTGGTCAAGGCTTCACCCACCGCCATCCGGCCGGAGGCCGGCGCATCAATCAGCGCGATGGGCGCTCGTTCACCCATGGCCATGGCCTCGCCGGTGTAGGCATGGTAGCCGGAGGCCGTTACGCCCACATCGGCGACCGGAATCTGCCAAGGGCCCACCATTTGATCTCGGGCTACAAGGCCACCAACCGACCGATCCCCGATATGAATCAGAAAACTCTTGTCGGCAACTGCCGGATGGCGCAATACGCGATGAATTGATTCTTGAAGACTCCACTGCTTCGTGTTCAGGCCTTTGAGGTCCGGAAGACTGCGAATACCCTCCCGCTCCATCCGGGGCGGTTTTCCGAACAAAAGGGACATCGGGATATTGACGGCATCCTCACCTAAAAGACGGTCTGCCAGGATCAACTGCTCCGCCTCGGTGGCATAACCCACCACAGCATAGGGGCAACGTTCCCTCGCACAGAAACGATCGAAATCCGCCAAGCGCTCGGGATCGATGGCCAGAACGTAGCGTTCCTGCGACTCATTCGACCAGATCTGCATCGGGGACATCCCGGGCTCATCGATGAGAACCTCACGCAACTCAAAGCGTCCGCCGCGCCCTGCATCATGGATGATCTCAGGAACAGCATTTGAAAGGCCTCCTGCCCCGACATCATGGATGGAGAGAATCGGAGTCGCCTCACCCAATGCGTTGCAGCGATTAATGACTTCCTGGCAGCGACGCTGCATTTCCGGGTTTTCCCGTTGAACCGAGGCAAAATCAAGATCCTCGGCGCTTTCACCCGAAGCTACCGATGAGGCCGCACCGCCTCCAAGCCCAATCAACAGGGACGGACCACCGAGGACGACGATAGCTGCCCCCTCTGGCAAGGGGTTCTTGCCCAACTGGGAGCTGCGGATATTGCCCATACCGCCCGCCAGCATGATGGGCTTGTGGTAACCACGAAGGCCCTGACCATCGGGATCTGGCTGCTCAAAGGTCCGGAAGTAACCACAAATATTGGGGCGTCCAAATTCGTTATTGAAGGCAGCTCCACCCAAGGGGCCCTGCAACATGATCTCGAGAGCGGAGGCAATCCGCTCAGGTTTACCATGGTTAGACTCCCAGGGCTGCTCAAAGCCTGGAATCCGGAGGTTGGAGACCGAGAAACCAGTCAGACCCGCCTTGGTCTGCGACCCCCTTCCGGTGGCCGCCTCATCTCGAATTTCCCCACCCGATCCTGTAGCCGCACCCGGGAAGGGAGAGATCGCCGTCGGGTGATTGTGGGTTTCCACCTTCATCAGAATGTGGACCGGCTCCTCTTGGTAGTGATAACCGAAGCCTTCAGGCTCGCGAAGGAAGAAGGGACTGATCGGCCCCTCGATGACGGCGGAGTTATCACTGTATGCCGAAAGAATTCCTGCAGGAGCCAGCTTGCTGGTATTGCGAATCATCGCGAAAAGCGAAAGATCCTGCGCCTCACCATCAATTGTCCATTTGGCATTGAAGATCTTGTGGCGACAATGCTCGGAGTTCGCCTGCGCAAACATCATCAGTTCGACATCAGTGGGATCGCGACCCAGTGCGCTATAACTGGTAAAGAGGTAGTCGAGTTCGTCCTCCGACAAGGCCAGGCCCAGACTGACATTGGCCGTATCCAGCGCAGCACGTCCCTCCTTGCTGATGGCGACCCGATCCAGAGGCTGGGGACTGTCATGGCGAAAAACTCGCGCTTCTTCGCCCGGCGATAGCACCTGTTGCGTCATGCGATCGTGCAGCTTCGCGGTCAACTGCTGAAGGACTTCGGCATCCTGATCCGAATCCAACCCGATCAAGGTATAGCGGATGGCACGCTCGATCCGGATCACGGCATCCAACCGGCAAATCTGCGCAATATCCGTGGCCTTAGTGGACCAGGGCGAGAGGGTGCCAAGCCTTGGAACGATTAATACATCGAAACCCCGGGGCGTTTCAGCTGGGGTTTCCCCGTAGTCCAGGATCGTTCGAAGACGGGTCTCCTCTTCGCCTTGTAAGGGTCGACTCAGTTCAACGAGATGTTCAAACGCACCATGTATCCCCACCAAACGGGGACACGTTGCTTTGAGGTCTTGGAGCAGTCGTTCACCCCGGAATGCGGAGAGCGCCTTGGGACCCTTGAGTGTAATGAGCATGAGCCAGCCTTCAGGTTGGGTGTATGGTGTGCCGGTGGAGAATACCTTTTCCACCGGCATAGAGGGCCTGGCATAAGGCCAGCGGCCCTGGAGCCTGCTTAGAGATTATTTCGTCGACTTGTCCGACTTTGGATTAAGGGCCGTTGTCTGCAGAGCCTGATTGAGTTCCTTGAGAAGCTCAAAGCCCTCGCCGCCCTTGATCGTAGCGCCTTCGGTATCCAGAACAAAAATCGACGTGGCGCCCTTGTAGGGTTCGACCTTGATCCGGTATTCGTAGGTCTTTGGGGACCCCCCGTTCCACATATCCTGGAGATCACCGATCAAGCCCCGATCTTCATACAGGTGGTCTTCCTTGCGATAGTGAACGACGATCATGCCATCGGCCTTGTTTTGATCGATGATTTCAAGCCGCATCCGCCCCAAGGCCTTGGCAATTTCTGCCCATGCGATGTCGTAAGTTGCCTGAACTTCGATCACCGGAATGTTCTGGAGGTTTTCAGCTAAAACGGGTTTGGGGTGATTACGCGCCGCCTCCAGTTCCTTGGCTCTCTCCGGCGTCATGTCGGTGCCAGGAGGTGGCGTTGACTCGCGTAAGCTGGCTGAAGCGGGCTTTTCTTCCGAGGCCGCTGACTGCCAGGATTCTCGGTAACCGCCCGTCGCGCCATCGATCGTTGAGGAGGTCAGGTCAGGCGGTACTTCAAGCGCGGGAATCTCGCTAACATACTGATATTCCTTGTGCTTATCCGGAAACCAGCTTTTGACCATGGTGCACCCGGCACATGCCAGAAGTCCCACCACAAAAAGGGAACGCAGAACGATCACGGAGATCTGTCGGAACATCGTGTACCCAATCAAATTGCGCCAGCCTGGCGTATCGCCGCACGAACTGCCTCATGATACGCCGGCAAAAGCCATGTGAGAGGCAATCGAATCCCCTCCTTGATCAACCCCATCTCGGCCAGAGCCCATTTGACAGGAATGGGATTAGATTCGATAAACAAGTCTCGGTGGAGCCCTCGAAGCGTAGCATCAATGGCCTCGACTTGAGCAGTATCCCCATCACGCGCGGCGATACAAAGTTCGTGCATTGAACGAGGAGCCACATTGGCCGTCACTGAAATGACACCATGTCCGCCAAGAAGGCAAAATTCTCCAGCCGTTGCATCGTCACCCGAATAAAGAAGAAACGAAGGGTCGACCTGATCCAGGATAGCTTTGGCCCTACCGAGATCGCCTGTAGCCTCCTTGAGGCCGATGATGTTTGGAACTTTGGAGAGGCGCACCACCGTCTCGGTCTGCATGTCACAGCCAGTCCGTCCGGGTACGTTATAGAGAATTTGTGGGATCTCTACGGCCTCGGCGACGGCCCGGTAATGCAGGTAAAGGCCTTCTTGCGTTGGCTTATTGTAGTAGGGAGTCACCAGAAGGCAGGCATCGGCGCCCACTTCCTTCGCCTTTTGGGTTAGCTGAATCGCCTCTTTAGTCGAATTAGCTCCAGTGCCCGCGATGACGGGAACACGCCCTCTGACGGTCTCCACTGTAAAGCGAATCACCTCACAGTGCTCATCCTCATCCAGCGTGGCGGACTCACCCGTGGTGCCCACAGCGACGATTCCGTCCGTTCCTTCTCGAATATGGAACTCAATGAGCCCTCGCAGGCTTTCCCAGTCAACGGAACCATCCGATTCCATGGGCGTAACCAACGCGACCAGACTACCCTGAAGCATGCGATTTTTCCGGCTCTTAAAAGGGCAAATGGTACCGTGGGCCAAACCACCGTGACAACCGGCGGTCTCAACGCATTGAGTCTAATCCCCCTAAACAAGGTGATAGACTTAGATTTATTCCCGTGTGCCGACCCTATTCTCATGCAACTCGTTCTTACCGTTCTCGGAAACAATCACCCCGACCTCATCATTGAACTGACCCGAACCATCAAGGAAGCCAAGTGCACGGTCGTCGAAAGTCGCATGACCGAACTTGGCCACCAATTCGCTGGCCACCTCATGGTGGAGGGCAACTGGAACCACATCGCCCGACTTGAGAATGGCCTGGAAACCATGGCCAGTCGCTTCGAACTCAAAATCCACACGATGCGGGCAGAGGAAACGGAGCTCGAAGCCAAAGAGGAACCCGGCTTGCCCTACGCCATCGATATTTTCGCAACGGACCAGATTAACAATATCAACGACTTGAGCGAATTTCTGGCGAGCCGAGGGGTGTCGATTCTCGACATTTCAAGTAGCCGTTATCCTGCCCCTTACACGACCGCGCCTCTGTTTCTAGCGCACATGATCGTCCGTATCCCTCAGGGCATGCGGATCGTTTCTTTGAGAGATGAATTTCTCGATTTTTGTGATCAGATGAATCTGGATGCCATTTTGGAACCGGTAAAACGCTGAATGGTCTGATCTTCTGTATCGATTCAGTGAGGATTTTCCATGACAGTCACAAAAGGCTCCCCCATTCCCGACTTTTCCCTTGAAGCCACTTCGGGAAAAACAATTTCTCCAAAGGACTTTGCCGGACGCAAAGCCGTAATCTACTTCTATCCCAAGGACAGTACCCCTGGCTGCACCCTTGAGGGTCAAGACTTCAGAGATCTTCATGAGGCCTTCAAGGCTGCCGATACAGACGTGTTCGGCGTTTCACGCGACTCCCTCAAGTCCCATGAGAATTTCAAATGCAAGCAGTCTTTTCCCTTTGAACTGATTAGCGATGGGGACGAAACCCTGTGTCGATTGTTCGACGTGATCAAAATGAAGAATATGTACGGAAAGCAGGTCCAGGGAATCGAGCGGAGTACCTTTCTGATTGATCGGGACGGCAAGATCGCCCATGAGTGGCGGAAAGTGACCGTTAAAGGGCATGCCCTTGAGGTATTGGAAAAGTCTAAGGCCCTTCCTTAAGCCCATCCGCGAGTCTCCTATGCTTGACGCCGTTGATCTCCCTGCCCCAAAAGCCCATCGAGCCACCATCATCTGGCTTCATGGCCTTGGGGCTGACGGCCATGACTTTGCTCCGATTGCCAAGGAACTCAATCTCCCTGATGCCATGGGAGTAAGATTTATTCTCCCCCATGCCCCAAGACGTCCTGTCACCATCAACGGTGGCATGGTCATGCGCGCCTGGTATGACATTGCCTACACGGATATCGGTCGGACTCCAGATCTTGAAGGCATTGCTGACTCACTGAAAGAGATCAGCGACTTCATAGAGGCGGAAAAAAATGCGGGGATCTCCGCCCCTCGCATCCTGGTGGCCGGTTTTTCCCAAGGTGGCGTACTTGCCATAGAAGCCATTAGCCAATTCCAGGATGCCATTGGAGGGGCAATCGCACTCTCAGGCTATCTTGCCCGCTCTGATGGTCTCCCTCCGGCCAGCGGATCGCAGAGAATCTTTCTGGCACACGGAACACAAGACCCGATTGTTCCCTTTGCGTTGGGACTTGGAGCCAAAAATGAACTGGAATCGAAAGGCTACGAGGTGACCTGGGGCGAGTGGCAAATGCCCCACAGCGTCTGCATGGAAGAAATCGAGGCGATCCGGGGCTGGATTATCGAAACCTTGGGCGATTAGACAGCGCGGGTGCCTTTGAGAATAACCCACCCATCCAGAACCTCGTCCGGTTCAAAAGCCACGATGGATGCATAGGCTGACCTGACGCTAGCCGCCTGATCCTCAAGAATTCCCGATAGTGCCAATCGTCCACCCGGCTTGAGGTGTCCAAGGATACGGGAAGAGAGTTCCACGAGAGGGCCAGCCAAGATGTTGGCGACAACCACATCGCAGATCTGCGATTCACTCGCCGAAGCCTCAAGGCACCTCAATCGATCCTCTACCCCGTTCTTCAAGGCGTTATCCCGGGTAGCTGTCAGTGCCTGAGGATCAATATCAATTCCGATGGCTTCAGAAGCCCCCAAACGCAGGGCGGCGACAGCCAGAATACCTGAGCCACAGCCAAAATCGAGAAGGGTCTCGCCGTTCCACTCCAAGGAGTCTAGCCAGCGAAGGCAGAGGGCTGTCGTAGGATGTGTCCCGGTTCCAAATGCGAGACCAGGATCCAGAAGAATATTGACGGCAGAGGGTTCGGGCGGCTCAAATCCTGAAGGACAGATCCAAAGCCGTTTGCCAAACTGCATGGGCTGAAAGTGCTCCATCCAAGCCCTTTCCCAGACCTGATCATCGAGCACACTCTCTGACCATCCGACAATTTGGTCACCGAAGACCCTTCTTGCCTTCGATTCCAGGCCATCGGTTACGGCTTCTTCCTCGAAGAGACCCGTCACTTTCGTGAGATTCCACAGTGGCGTTTCACCTGGGGGCGGCTCAAATAGGGGCTGATCTCCGGCATCATCCATAGAGACCGAAAGGGCGCCCTGGGCCATGAACCAGTCGGAAACGTCTTCGGCCAGCGACTCGGCGACCGTTGCCGCCAGTTGGCGCCACATGCTAGTGCTTCAGCCCCAGCTTCTTCTCAAGATAGTGGATGTTCTGGCCACCCGCCTCGAAACCTGCATCATTAATGATGTCGAGCAGAAGTGGAATGTTGCAGTTGATGCCACCAATCACCATCTCGTTCAATGCGGTACGCATCCTTGCAAGAGCGCTTTCTCGGGTTTCCCCGTGGGTGATCAACTTGCCGATCATGGAATCGTAATAAGGCGGCACCCGATAACCATTATAGATATGGGTCTCGACGCGGACGCCGGGACCACCCGGCATATGGAACTGCTCGATCAGCCCAGGACTTGGGATAAATGTCTTGGAATCCTCAGCATTGATTCGGCATTCCACGGCATGACCGCGGAGCTTCACATCTGCCTGGGTAATGGAGAGCTTTTCACCAGAGGCCACTAGCAACTGTTCTTTGACGATATCGAAACCCGTGACCAGTTCAGTTACTGGGTGCTCAACCTGAACGCGGGTATTCATCTCGATGAAATAAAACTCGTTGTCCTCAAACAGAAACTCA
>CAYQOJ010000103.1:0-393 GCA_964419105.1 uncultured Methylococcus sp. | reverse complement strand
AAATAGAACTCGCCATCCTGATAGAGGAATTCGAAGGTTCCTGCGCCGAGATATCCGATTTCCTGACACGCTTTTACGCAGCGCATCCCCATAGCCTGACGCTTCTCCTCACTGATACCAGGAGCCGGCGCTTCTTCGACCACTTTCTGGTGTCGACGTTGCATGGAGCAGTCGCGCTCGCCCAGGTGGACACAGTTACCGTGAGCATCCGCTAGAACCTGAAACTCGATGTGGCGCGGGTTCTCGAGAAATTTTTCCATGTAGACCATGTCATTACCAAAGGCCGCGCCGGCCTCACCCTTGGTCAACTCAATGGACGAAATGAGATTGGCCTCAGCATGGACAACTCGCATACCGCGACCACCGCCACCGCCGGCTGCCTTGATGATGATC
>CAYQOJ010000102.1:6340-11277 GCA_964419105.1 uncultured Methylococcus sp. | reverse complement strand
TCAGAATTTTGAAGAGTTCATCTTTAAGGGAGAGCCTTTTCTTCTTGAGCCCTTCGACAAAATCGTCCGCGTGAACTTCGATTTCTGCTTCACACCGACGGACTTGATGATCGAGTGCATCATATTCATCGAAAAGCTTTGCGAAGTGGCGGTTGGATACTTTGAGATCGTGGATCAGATCCTTGAACTCAGGCAGTTCGTGAGCAAGGTCGTGTTTTTCACCCAACATGGCGGTGTCCTTCAGTAAAGATTCAATAGGCAGCCGATGGCTTCAATCTTAGTGCCCAGATGAACAGCACCGTGAAATCAGCGATCTGGCTCCCTGATTATAGGCTCGGCGTTTGTCTTGAATTTGATCAAGCTTAAAAATGGGTGAAACCCATCATGTTGAAGCCTCCTGCTCCCCAGTTGAGGTGGTTTTTTGCAAGTCCACAAATACCCTTGGGTTCAAATGGTTGAAAAAAAAGGGGGTCGATTCATAATGAGCGGCTTGTCGAGGTGCCTGACCGTCGTTCGAATGCGTCAGGTTAAACGGGAAACTGGTGATATCTCATTGAAATGGGGTAAACGCCAGTGCTGCCCCCGCAACGGTAGGTGAGTTAAAACGCATCGAAATGCCACTGTGTTCTAGGACATGGGAAGGTGATGCGGATGGGTCTATTAATTTAAGACTGCTCACGAGCCCGGAGACCGGCCTCGATATTGTCAGCCGTCGCGGTGGGCGATGGGTAGGCTGTTGCCCCCATGTCCTCCTTCGGAACTCGGTCTCAGGCTATCCATTTTCATTGCACGGTCCTTGCCATTGCTGCGAGCGGGTGTTGCCGCGGCTTGACCCGAATCTGAGAATGAAAACGAACTTAATCTTAAGCCTTTCTGCTCTTATACCTTTATTCGCTCATGCCGAGAGCGACTCCACCGATACCTTGGATCCCGTGGTGATCACGGCGACTCGAAGCGATGTCAAAGAGTCCAACCTTGCCAATACCGTCACCGTCATTACCGCGGAAGAGATCAAAGCCCGTAGGGTCAACGCCGTAGCCGATATTCTTCGGGTTGTTCCGGGGCTCGATGTCATGAGTGCTGGAGGGACTGGACAGCAGACCTCCGTGTTTACGCGTGGCGCCAACTCCAATCAGACTTTGGTCCTCATCGATAACATTCGAATGAATGATCCGGGAAATCCCAACAACTCCTTTGATTTCGCCAATTTACAGGTGGATGACATTGAGCGTATCGAAGTCCTGAGAGGGGCGGCGAGTGCGATGTGGGGCGCAGATGCCATGGGCGGTGTCATTCATATCATCACCAAGCACGGAAAAGGACCTACCCAATTTTCAGGGCTTGCCGAGGGTGGCAACTACAACACTTGGAAAGTAGGGGGTGGCGTTTCTGGCGAAGTCGAAAAATTAAATTACTCAGTTAACGCCAGTCATCTCAGTAATCTGGGCGTTTCGGCCGCTGCGCAGTCGATGGGGAATACCGAACGTGACCCCTATCAAAACACTACGCTCCAAAGTCGATTCAATTATCAGATGACGGATACCCTGGATGTGGACTGGAGTCTTCGTTACAACGCAGCCGGAACAGGACTCGATAATTGTGGAGGCTTTGGCTATAAGTCATATACAGGCCAGTTTGTTCGCTGTGATAACCCCCACTTCTTCAACAATGCGAATCAGCTTTACACCCGCGGTCAGGCGCGTTGGTTCCTTTTCGATAATCTTTGGGAACAACGCTTTGGGGTGAACTTCACGATGAGTGATCGCCAGACCTACTACACAGCTCCAGTTTCCCCCAATTGGGTCCCACCGAGCACTAATAATGGTCAGGAAACCAAAGTGGAGTGGTTGAACTTTATTCATGTTCTCCCAAATGACACCGTCACGGCAGGTGTTGAGGGAAAGTTTGACTCGATGTACAGCGAAAGCGGCCTCGCTCAGGCGCAGTCCAGCAACAATGGGTCAATGAATAACGCAGGCTACTATCTCCAGAATCAGCTCGACTGGCTGGACCGTTTTCATACGACAGCTGGCGGTCGAGTGGACGACAACTCACAATTTGGGAGTCATCTGACATGGCGGTTCAATCAGACCATGGATTTGCCAGAACTTGATAACCGCATTAAGGCCAACATTGGAACTGCATTCAGGGCGCCTTCTCTGTGCGAGCTCAGTAAACAGTGCTTCGGTAACCCCAATCTAATGCCTGAAACAAGTTTGGATTGGGATGCAGGAATCGAGCAGGATCTCTTTGATAAGAAGGCTATGCTTGGCCTAGTCTACTTTGACAATAACTATAACAACCTGATTCAGTGGAATCCGAGTGCTAATGGCGGATTAGGTAATGTTGAAAACGTCAGTACTGCGATTGCACGTGGTATCGAGACATTTGTTGAATACAAGCCCCTGTCGGAATTGTCCTTAAGGCTTAACTATACCTATGACGAAACATTTGGACGCTACAACGCGATGACCGGTCAAAGATCAAATGACCCCTTGTTGTTGAGGCCAAAAAATAAAGGCAACTTTGATATTGATTACAGGTTTGTTCCGGAGGCTTCTGCCCACCTCAACGTTCTGGTGGTGGGATCAAGAAGCTCCTACGATACGATGGGTTCTATTACCCAAGTGCCAGGTTATGTTCTACTCAACCTTTCCACCAACTATGAAATTAACAAGCAGGTAACGGTTTTTGCTAGGCTCGACAACCTTTTAAATAAGCAGTATCAACAGGTCTGGGGATATGGCGCACTCGGATTCTATGGATTGAGTGGCTTCTCGGTGAAGTTTTAAATGAAACCTGACCGGCATGACTTTGGGTCATGCCGGTCGGCACTGATCAAAGAACAATGACGGAGTTTTCTGAGTCGATGCCGTTGTATGCGTAGCGGTCTGCTTCAGGCTCATTCACCCAATGACTGCCATCGACGACATAGCGGAACTGGTATTCCCGATTGTTTTCGAGATCCACTGATATAGACCAGCTCCCATCCTTGGCGCGCTTCAAAGGTAATTCGTCTTTGGACCAGGCATTGAAATCGCCTGCGAGGCTGACCGAGGAAGCTGTGACAAAAGGCTCTCCCGTGGGGTTGAACTTCACTTTGCAGACCGGCTTTGTTTTAAGGAACTTCTTTTCAAGACTCATAAACGATCCCCTTGAGAATGGTTTCACACAAAGCCCATTGTGGCGAGGCGAAAGTAACTGGGCAAGGGCCCATTCGGTGACAGTCTGTCAATCAGTTACTGTGCTTTGGCATTGAAACGGGACTTCAATCGCATATTGCTAAGGATGAGTCGATTGGTAACAATGGCCGACACTAAATATCTTTGGAGGTCTTATGCGTCAGATTCTGGCGATGATTTTTGTTCTGGCTCTGGGCGGCTGTGGTGTTCAGTTAAAGGGCGGCGTCACCGAACAGCGTAATCAGATCAAGGCGATGGAGACCGAAACTCTGGCTAACCTCTATGCCAAGGATCCTTCCGCACGAAGAGATATTCGTAAGGCTGCGGGTTATGGCGTTTTTGATGCTTCTGGCGGAAAGATCATGTTCGGTGGCCTCGATCACGGCAATGGTGTGGTGTTTGACAACGCCTCTGGACGCAGAACCTATATGAAGATGTTCGAGCTGCAGCCAGGTCTCGGATTCGGCTACACCAACTTCCGCATGGTCTTCGTTTTTGATACCCGCGAAGTGATGAATGAATTCATCAACAGTGGTTGGGAATTTGGAACGCGTGCTGCCGCTGCAGCGAAGAGTAAAACAGATGGGGGTGCGGCTGAAATTGGTTACAACGTGGCGCCGGGTATCCACGTCTATCAGATGACGGAAGAGGGCGCTCTCGTCGGTTTGAGCATTACGGGAGCCAAATATTGGCGCAATGATGATTTGAATTAAAGCAACCCGGGGTGGTCCAGGCCTGCCCCGTCGGACTGAAGGGCAAATCGAAAGATTGCTCCTCGATTATCACAAGAACAGCCTGGGTTATCGTTGTGAGGAGATGGATATGGCCAACGTGATCTGTACAAGCTGTCACCACGAAAATCAGAAAGGCGGGGTTAGCTGTGCATCTTGTGGGGCAGTTCTGCCAAAATCTGTGGCACCGATTCGCCAGTTAAGTGGAAAGTTCTCCGCTGTTGGCGTCGTGGTGATTGCGATAGGTGTGATTGGAACCGTTCTAGGAACATGGTGGGGACCCCCAGCCATTCTTCCCGGTGTCGCCTTTTACATGATGGGTCGTTTCTTTTGAACGTCCCGACTTTGCATTAAGGGTAAAGGAGGAAGGGCCGGCGCTCCTCCTCCCATGCCTTTTCGTCCTGAAGGGCAATCGCCTCAAGGTCACCAGCGGTTGCAGCTCCATCGTCCACCCACTCCCTCAGTAAAGGGCTTCCATTGATCAGGTCAATGGCTAGACGATCAAATTCATACTCGTATGGAAAATCCCGCCACAGCGGATAATCGGGGATCAGTTTTCGGATCGCCTTGAAGGCGAGCGATTGAAGTCGCCAGGGCTTAAAGCGATCGTGATTATATCCAGGCCCATCGGTATGAATCTGGATGCCGGCACAAAGCTCGCCGCTATGTTTGTGGAAAGTGGGTTCAAACCAACAGGGTCGAAGAAGGCAGCCTTCCAGCCAGTGGGGTGCCATTGCTGTCATTTCACCAATGATCGCCCGAGGATCCAAGTTTGGCGCGCCAAAAAGTTCGAGTGGCCTCGTCGTTCCTCGGCCCTCCGAGAGGGTGGTCCCTTCAAGCATGACGGTCCCTGCGTAGGTGCGAGCCATCGATAGGTTTGGCGCATTGGGACTTGGATTGATCCAGCAGCGTGATTCGAGTGGCCAGCCGTACCCGTGGGCTTGATCCGGTTTCCAGCCCTGCATGCAGATGACGCGATACTCTAGATCAAGATTGTAGTGCTGGACGAACCAGGCGCCCAATT
>CAYQOJ010000102.1:0-6236 GCA_964419105.1 uncultured Methylococcus sp. | reverse complement strand
TAAAACGTAAAGCAGCGTGGTGATGAAGGTATAGATTCTGCAGCCAAGATCCTGGAGATCAATCAGGATGATGTCGAACTGATCCATCATTTCAGCAGTCGGTCGCCTGACTTTCCCGTAAAGGCTGTAGATCGGAATGTCGAGAGTGGGGTCTCTGTAGTCACCTGACTCGACCATGTTGTCTTGCTTGTCTCCGCGAAGCCCATGCTGAGGGCCAAAGGCAGCCGTCAAATGTAGCGAGGGATAAGCGGCAAGCGCATCCAGAGTGTGCTGGAAATCCCTTGTGATGGAGGCTGGATGAGCGAGAACCGCAAGCCTTCGGCCGGCAAGCTCGGCCATGATGTGAGGAGTCGAGAGGAGATGGTCTATGCCGAAATTCATGGTGCAAAAAGGCGTTCGTAAACTAAAGCGCAACAAAACTATCGGGATGATGAAAGTCGGGTTTCTCGGAAGGATGATTGATCGCCCAGTAGCCCATTTCACCGCTTTTTTCTTTAAGAATCACCGATAAACCGGTTTCCAATGGCCGGCTTCCGGAAAGCGTGTCATTAATCGTGTGCCATGGGATCTTTGCAATTAAGGACATGCCTTCAGCCTGGATTTCGGTCCTCGTGATTGGAGGGTCATGCGCCTCTGGGCGCTCGAGGTCTTTTCGATAGCCACTGAAACGGTAGAGCGCCCAATGCCCAGAAGGCGCAAAGTTGAATTCAATGTATCGACAGGGTTGATTTTTTCGCCGCAGAAAGACTTCGAAACAGGTTTCTTGCCATAAGTTGTCCATCCGAGTAGGGGATGCACAATGCTCTGGAATCTCGAGCTTGCTGAGGTCTCCTCTGACGCGATAGACAATGTCGAGCGTCAACTCATCGGATTCCGTGTTGGATTCAATCTGCCAGGCAGAGGGTAACGCGGACGATACCGGATGAGCGACGAGGTTTCGAATCACTTGATTAACATCACCGGCACATCTGCGAGCTGAATGACCCGGGACGGAAGGGAGCCCAGGAGCACTGCGGTGAGCGTGCTGACCGTTCGATACCCAATCACGATTTGATGAATGTCATTTTGACGCGCGAACTGAGCAATCACCTCAGCGGGATCGCCGACACAAATGTGATATTCAAAAGGCCGTTGGGCAGACTCTAATTGTCTCATCGCGCCTTTCAGTTGCTTCATTCCTTCCTCGCGCTGGAAGTCTTGAATCTGATCGTGACTCAGAAACATCCCGACATCGCCATGGATGGCCGGTTGAACATTGATCAGATGAATTTGGTAAGGCGTTTCGATGCGGTCAATCCAAAGGATGAGGGATCCGATAGTTTCCTTACGAATTTCGTTTTCTTCGACGGGAACAAGAAGCTTTAGCATGGGTTCACCCTGGTATCGATCAACGACCTTTGGCCTTGGTTTTTTGTTTTCGAGATCCGGATTTGCTTCTACGCTTTGCATGAGCAAGATCGATGAGTACAGCCTCTCGGTCAGCTGCTGCGCGCGCTTTCATTTTCCCGATCAATAGGACCAATCCGGCAAAGGCATAAGGAAGAATTTGGTGCGTCATGGCACCCTCATTGAAAATATCGACCGCGGCGAGCGCAGGCTCGGTGACCAGCATTTCACCGGCAACAAACCCCAAAATGGCAGCCCCAAGATCGATGATCAAGGGGTAACGCTCCATGAGGCGGAGAATGAGGGTGCTTCCGAAAATGACGATAGGAATACTGATGCCTAAGCCGACGATCAGCATGACCTGATTGCCACCCGCCGCAGCCGCAACCGCAAGAACATTGTCGAGACTCATAACCAGGTCGGCAATCAGGATGGTTCTGACGGCTGATGCCAGCGTATTGTGGGAGTTGATGCTGTTTTCATCGGACTCCTCAGGGGATAACAGTTTCGATGCGATCCAAAGAAGCATGATGCTACCGAAGAGCTTTAGGAACGGCAGCATCAGAAGTTGAAGTGCTGCAAAAGTCAGGCTGATTCGCATCAAAATTGCGGCGAAAGACCCTAACACGATGGCGCGTTTACGATCTTCGACTGGAAGTGATCGTGCCGCGAGTGCAATCACGACGGCGTTGTCGCCGGAGAGCACGATATTGACCATCATGATCTGGCCGAGATCGAGCCAGAAAGCGGGATCACTGAGGTTGAACGGCATACGGGTATCTCTGATTGATGGGCAGCAGCGGACTAAAACGTTCCGCAGGGCGAATACAGGGCGCCCCTAGTCTGTGGTTCCCGATTCTAACAGGCAGGCTGCTTCAGAGGGGTAGGGATGACTCATTCGCCAATCAAGCCCAGCTGGATAGAGTCCATCCGTTGGATCCAAGAAGCGATGCGAGTTTGGTTATGGTCTAAGAGATGTAGACCATTGGAAGCAAGGGGGCAGGTTCAGGCGCCCCCGTGCTCATAGAAGGGATTACTTCTTTTTTTCTTCGGTCGTCGCGGTGTCGCGAGGCAGAATAGGGGTTTCAGTACTGATCTTCAGGTCGGAGAGCAGATTGAGCTCATTTTCGATCTGCAGAAACTGGCCTGCGATGATCGGGGATGTCGCCTTTTTAACGCGGTTGTAGTACTTGCGCCAGAGCTCATTGCGATCATCCCGAATTTTCAACGAACGGAGCGCCAGATTATCGGCGATCTCATTGTTCATGTTTTCGTAGTTGGCCGCATAGTCACGAATGATGCTGTAGCGCTCATCGTAGATTTTTTTGAGTTCCGCTTCATAGGCGTAATACTCCTTCCAGAACGCGTCATGCTCAGATGCGCTCAGATTCAGCGCCTTTTCGATCAGGGCAACCTTCTTCTCGCGATATTTCGCACGGTCTGCATCCAGAGCCTTCATTTCAGGGTCATTAGCAGAGACAGGCGTCAGGGGCTTGGGTGTCTGGGCACAACCGAAGAGGAAGAGTCCAGCAACGAAGGTGCCTGCTGCGAGAAGGCGAGATGCTTTAATCGAGTTAATCATAGTGAGATCCTAAATAAGGTCGAATCGCGGAAGCCATTCGGTCAGTGCGCATTCTATCCCATGCGCCAAACCTCTTACATCCGTCGATTTCCCAAGGGTCTGTTGACGTCCCTTTTTGGCGATCACGCTGACTCGCGAAGCCCATACTTTCTCACGCGATAGCGAAGTGTTTCACGTGTGGTTCCTAGGGCTCGGGCAGCGGCAGTCACGTTACCTTGGTGAGCGTTTAATGTGGTTTCGATGATGTAGCGGTCCATATCATCAAGATCCATGCTGCCATCGAGGGGAATATAGAGAGCGTTGGCCGGATTCGGCGGGTTTAAGGCAGGGGGACTAGTGGTTGGAGAAAGTTTGAGCCATTGTTCGGGAAAGGTTGGCCCATCTGCAAAGAGGACGCAACGCTCGACGACATTCCTTAACTCGCGAACATTGCCGGGCCAGTCGTAACGATGAAGCTCAGTCCAAACGGCATGAGGAATGATTTTGACCTGCTTTCCCGCCTTGGCATTGAGTTCGGCAACAAACATGGGGACGAGCTCCTCCAAGTCTTCTTTCACGTCCCTGAGAGAGGGAAGTTCGAGACGAAAGACACTGAGTCGGTGATAAAGGTCACTTCGAAAGCTCCCCTCTCGAACCATGGCCTCAAGATCCCTGTGGCTGGCTGCCAGAATCTGAACGTCAACGCTGATTTCGCGTTCTGAACCAAGGCGCCGAAACTTTCGGTCCTCTATCGCTTTTAGAAGTTTTGACTGAAGGTCCAGCGGCATTTCGCCGATTTCATCCAGAAAGAGGGTTCCCCGATCCGCTTGTTCAATCAGTCCGCGATGTCGGCCAGTTGCTCCGGTGAAGGCACCTGCTTCATGACCAAAGAGCTCGGATTCCATTAGATCTCTGGGGAGGGCGGCACAGTTGAGTTCGATCAGCGGGTGTGCCCCCCTCGGGCCGCCATGATGCAAGATGCGAGCGACGAGGCCTTTTCCAGTCCCGGTTTCTCCACCAATCACAATTGCGCTGAAGGGAACCCGTGTCAGCCGATCCAGCATGTCCCGGATGTGCTGAGCCTTCAGGCTTCGTCCTGCATAAGCCTGAGAAGAGTAACGGCGTGATCCCGCCTCAGCTTGGTCAAGTAACCGGCGCTGGGCAATTGTGGTCCTTTTGGCGCTGGCGATAACCAGGTCAAGCCGGTCCATTTCACAGGGCTTTTCAAGAAATTCATAGGCGCCCAGGCGAAGTGCTCGAACGGAGTCTTCTATGGCGCCATAGCCGGTGAGAAAGAGCCACTCGCAGTAAGTAAGGTTGCCTTTGATGTCTTCCATGAAGTCGAGTGCATTCCCATCGGGAAGATTCATGTCAGAGAGAATGACCAAAGGCTCAAGTCTCTGGACCGAGAGAATCGTGCGTGCCTCGCTTAGGCTACGAGCCAGTTCCACTTCCCATCCTTTGCCTCGGAAGTGACGGGAGAGTTCTTGGCCTAAAAGGGTTTCATCTTCGATGATTAGAAGGGTGTCGGCCATTTACATCTCGTGGGGGCAGGTCAAGTGAAGGATGACAAAATCAATGGCCAGATTCCCGAGTGCTTCGGATCTCAACCGGGCGTCCAGCGCAAAGCCGCATGTAAGTTCCGGAGGCGGAAATGCCATTGAGGACAAGACTCAGCGTGACCAATGGAGCCATCCAAGCATGTTCTGAGCTGACATGGTAAAGAATTAAGTCCTGGCCGATAAAAGAGGGCCACAAGGGAAAACCTACCATACCGAGAAAGCACATAAAGAAAAGTAGGGCTGCAACGGGGAATCGTTCATCCATCGCCCTGAACATGAAGGGATTTTCGGAAAATGAATTGCTGCGGTCCATCCATCTGATCACGACACGTCCCAGCAACCAAAATGGAATGATGCCGCTGAGAAACAGCAGCACGTAACCCCAGCTGCCATTACCGACAAGTCCAGCAGCCATGCCCGCCAGCGTATTGCTAGCGCCAATGTAATTCCATGTCGTTCCAGGGTAGCGTTTTGCGCTGAAGCCCAAAAGGGCGCAGGCAAACATGCCGAGAATCAGGGTGATTGCGAGAAAAATGGTGACCTGGCCTGTCTCAAGGTAGAAGGCAAGGCCAGCTGAGAGGGTTGCTGTTAACGTAATCCAACCCACTCGGCGTCTGATTCTGGCAATCTTTAATCCCAATGTCCTGAATGAATCCCAAAGCCATTTGCGGACGGTAAGTTCAAGGTTGAATTCCTGAAGCGAAAGCACATGAAGCGTATTTCGGACAGTCCGTGGTAGGGGGTCTCGTAAAGCCTTGGGAAGCGATTGGCTGAGCCTCATCCGCTGGAGATCCAATGCCACATCGATTTCACCCTCAACGCGCATCAGGTGCGAGACGATGGAGGGGGATACCAGCAGTTGATAACACCGGACAAATGCGTTTCCAAGCACGTGAATCAATACAAAGCTTCCAAGGCCGAGAGCCAGTTCGATGAACATGAACCCCACTTGGGTGATCGAAGCGTAGGCAATTCGGCCCTTGATATTAGATTGGGTTTGTTCGGAGATGGATGCCACGACAACAGTTACAGCTCCAATCAGAAGGACAACCAGACGGGAAATGATGTCAATGCCCCAAATGGCCTCCGTTCGGAGAAGCAGAAAGACGCCCAGATGAATCGAAAGTGCGCCGTAGAAAATGGCGCTTGAAGGTGTAGGTCCCTCCATAGCGCGAGGAATCCAGAAACAGAAAGGAAATTGAGCTGATTTCCCCATGCTGGCGAGGATGAGCAGCATTGATAGCCCCAAAAGGGCGAGGTCTCCATCAGATGTGATATGGGTGTTGATCGCGTCGTTGAAATGGCTGAAGTGCCGATTTTCCTGGAATAAGAGATCGACTAGAAGGGCCGCAAGAAGGAGGCCGATGTCGCAGAGGCGATAAATGCTGTAGGCCCTCAAAGCATTTCGGATGGGCTGCTGACGATGTCGGTAAAACGCAATGAGGAGGAAAGATGCGATACCGACAATTTCCCAGCCAGCAAAAAAGACATCCAGCCCTCCAGAGAGAATCAGGGTGTTCAGGCCAAACACAAAACCGAAAATGGTCAGAAAAAACCGGCGATACCCCGTCTCTCTGTGGAGATAGTAGCGACAGTACTTAACGATGACTGAAAAGATGACCCAGGTGCAGAAAAGATAAGCGGCTCCGATCTGGTCAAAAAAGAAAACAAGGGAAAAGCGATACTCATCCTGTTGATACAAGGTCATCCACTCGAGCTCAGTGCTC
>CAYQOJ010000101.1:0-11354 GCA_964419105.1 uncultured Methylococcus sp. | reverse complement strand
TGCTGCTATTGCGAGACGAAGTCTTGTTGAGCAATCACTGAAAGTTACCCCGGACAAAGCGGGGCAATTCTGGCCTCTGTACGACAAATATCAAAAGGAGCTGGATCACTTTAGAAGTGCGCGACTTCAACTACTGAGCTCCATGGGCGAGAACTATGACAACATGAGCGAGTCGGATGCGAGTCACATCATGGAGCAGCGTCTGAAAATCGAGCGCGGGCGAGTTGAGTTACTCGAACGGACAATCAAAGAGATGTCTCTCATCCTGTCTAAGCGTGAACTTGCCCGTTTCCTTCAGATTGAACTCAAAATCAAAGCCTTCATCGATGCCGGGATTGAAGAAGAAATACCCATCCTTCAATAGGCACGGGAAGTTGTTCACCACGAAGAACACTGCGCTTCCTTCTAATAATCACCTGCTGATCCTCATCGGCTTACTTGTTGCAGCGATAATCCAAACACCGTGTGCCTTGGCTAGCGCTCATCCGAAGAAGAAGCCCACTCCACCCCAACAAAAGACCGCACATGGTCAAGCTGAGCTTCAAATCGACCATGCATTTTTCAGGGCCTATGGAAGAGCGCTCGGCAAAGCCGCCTACCTTGAGGGCCTAAAGAAAGACGAGACGCCTCCTAAGCAAGCGCCGGTTTTTGAACATCTGGAGCATTTTGAGTCGATCGCGGATCACAGTATCGAAACTGCTGTCGCATCATTTCAGCGGGGACGATTCAATCGTTCCTCTGCTCGACTGCCTGAAAATATCGAAAAGTGGCGCTCAGAACCGGACATCGACAACCCCGGTGCCGACTTAGCCAATTGGCCGAATAGTGCATTCACACTTCCGCAGGGACGAAGCTACGTGGAGGTTTCACCCTTTGGTTATTACGGTTCGTCCAAGGCCGGCCCCCAGCAGTTTGACATGCAATATCTCCTGAGATACGGCGTGCTGGACGATGTTGAACTCCGTATTTTTGGAAATGGCTTTACCTACACCGGGGGACACATCAACCGATGGGACTACGCGCCATTGGGCTTTGATACAAAAATCCAGCTCAGAACCGAGCAGCCCGACTCGATTCTTCCTGCTATCGGGTTTGAAGCTTATGTGATGACTCAGTGGCTCGGGGACACGCTGACCAACGGTGGGACACAACCCGGATTCAGCTTTAATTTTGACCAATCGTTGCCCTATGAAATCGATTTTGAATACAACGTTGGCGCATTCCGAAGTCTAACGACGCCTGGGAAAAGCGAATGGAATTACAACTTCCAGTGGGCCTTTCAGAAATCTTTCTTTAGCCCGTCCTTCTCGCTATTCATCCATGGCTACATCAATGGCGCTACAATTCCCAGATCCCCTGCAAAAAATTCGAACAGCATCACTAAGAGTGGGGTAACTTCCGTAAACGACAATATCGTCGGTGGCGGTTTTATTTGGTCCCTGTCCAGGAGGCTTTCGGTCTGGGGCCAGGCCAGCACGGGTACAACTTCAGCGGATTCAGGGCTTTTGACCTATACCGGATTCGCAGTCGCATTTTGATTTCTGACCTTTGATGGAATTGAATTGGCTTAGAAAGATCCAATTCATGATCCGAAAAGAAAGACCCTGAGGAGAGAACACATGGGATTCATGCAAAATAAGCGCGCTCTGATCGTGGGCGTTGCGAGCAACCGCTCCATCGCATACGGCATCGCTGAAGCGATGGCACGTGAAGGCGCCGAAATCGCCCTGACCTATCAGAATGAAAAGCTTAAGGACCGTGTCCAGAAGCTCGCTGATGAGCTGGGTGCCAAAATCGTTCTTCCTTGTGATGTTGTTGACGATGGTGAAATCGATCAGCTTTTTAACGACCTTGGAAAGCAATGGGATGGATTGGACATCATCGTTCACTCAGTTGCATTTGCGCCCAGAGAGGCACTGGAAGGAAGCTATCTCGACTCCGTTACCCGCGAAAACTTCCGAGTGGCCCATGATGTCAGCTCCTATAGTTTCGCAGCTCTAGCCAAAGGCGGGCGCAAACTTATGGAGGGTCGAAATGGATCCCTCTTGACCCTGAGTTACTTGGGTGCAGAGCGCGCCATCCCGAACTACAACGTGATGGGAATTGCCAAGGCAAGTCTTGAAGCGAATGTTCGCTACCTTGCCGCCTCCCTAGGACCATCAGGAATTCGAGTCAATGCCGTTTCTGCAGGCGCAATTCGCACACTTGCAGCTTCAGGTATCGCGAATTTCAGAGAAATGCTGGCCAAGGGTGAACAGGCTGCCCCGCTTAGAAAGAATGTCTCGATTGAAGAAGTGGGAAATGCTGCGGCTTTCCTCTGCTCAGACCTCGCTTCCGGCATCACTGGTGAGATTCTCTACGTAGATGCGGGTTACAACATCGTTGGTCTTTCAGGTCTGTAACCATCCTGATTTTGGGGCCGACGCCAAAATCGGCCCCAGATCGCTAGCCCACACATAATGGTCGATCCAGAACCATTGCATCCCGTTCGGGTGCCTCCAGATGCCCTGTCTCCAGAGACACTCCAGCACTTGATCGAGGAGTTCGTCACCCGGGAAGGGACTGACTACGGCGGCACTGACATCCCTCTCTCTTCAAAAACAGCGGACGTCGCAAGGCAGCTTCGCGCGGGTGATGCTGTCATCGTTTACGACCCATCCGAACAGTCGGTCAACATTGTCACCCGACGTATTGCGGACCAGATCCTGCCGGACTCTGCCCCCTCTAATTTCCTGGAAGAATAAGATGTTATTCAAATCCTTATTGAGCGGCGGACTGATCGTCGAAAGATCCTTTCTGCTCCTTCTGGTTGGGGGCCTGCTTTATGCCTGCTTCCAGATCGTGGCACCTTTTATTCCATCGTTTATCTGGGCCCTCATTCTTACTCTATCGACATGGCCTTATTATCAGTTCATTTCCCGCAAGCTCGGGGGTCGTGACAAGACCGCTGCGGTCATCATGACACTCCTGCAGCTGATGATTTTTGTGATCCCGGCCCTGTTCGCGCTGGAGGCTGTTTCCACGCATTTACCGCGAATTGACACGGTTACAGAGCCTGTTCTGGAGTGGATTAAGGGCCCCCCGCCAAGCTGGCTTGGTGAAGTCCCGTTCATTGGAGAGAAACTTGCGGACACCTGGCGTGAAGGCGCCTTCTCCTCTCTGATATCAGCAGAAAAAATCCGTTCGCTTGCAGCCACGACAGGCTCCTGGATTTTGCATAGCAGCGCAAGCATCGCCATGACGGCCTTCAATGTGCTTTTGGCCGTAATGATGTCGGGCTTCCTTTATTCGCATGGTGAGCTCGGCGCGAGTTTCGCGCTGCGTTTCGCCGATCGAATTGGGGGTGAAGCCGGAATGGCAGCGACGCGTACCGCAGCAGTTACCGTTCGAGCAGTATCCTTAGGTGTTATCGGAACGGCCCTAATTCAGTCCCTACTTTCAGGTATCGGCTTTGCGATTGTGGGCCTCCCTGCAGCTGCAATTTTGGGACTTTTATGTTTCCTGATGGCGGTGCTGCAAATCGGAACCGCTGTTGTCTGGATTCCTGCTGCCGCATGGCTCCATCATTTGGACCAGGATGGTTTCGCTATCTTTACAGTCGCCTGGGGGATTGCCATCAACTTGATGGATAACTTTGTAAAACCCTACTTTATTGGACTTTCAAGTCCGCTCCCGTTCCTCCTGATCATGATCGGCGTGATCGGCGGCTTACTCGCGTGGGGCTTTGTGGGAATTTTCCTGGGGACGAGTCTTTTGGCGGTGGCCTACTCGACTTTCTTCAGCTGGCTCGAAGCGCAGGAAAGCAAATAACCTTTAAAAAAAGGCCGGAGAAAACTCTCCGGCCCTTCTGGAATGATCTTGGATCAATCCTTCTTATTGATCTCGACGTCAATCAGCTCCCGTAATCTGTCAACGAAAGTTGAATATTCAAGCTGGGCATAACCTCTTTGCATGAACTCGGAAGCTGACTCCTGTTCCTTTGCATCCTTGGCTGCCGTCGCCCCATCTTTCACCTGAGTGACAGCAAAGATGAAGTGTGCGCCATCAGGGAGTGCGACTTCGCCTGCAGCCGACTTGCCGTCAACCGGCCGACCCGTACTGAATGCCGCCCGCAGCAACTCCATGGGCACTTTTTCGCTGGTCCGCTGCAAAGTCACCCCCTGCGTGACAGACAGCCCCTGAGCTTTGGAGGCGTCCGAAAGGCTCTTGCCCTGACGCACCGACTCAAGAAGCGATTGCGCACGCTGGTTAGCCTCATCACGGGCCTCCTGATTACGAAGCTGTCCGACAATGATCGCCTTGACGGAGTCCAGAGTCTTATCGGTGGCAACTTCATGATCCCGGACACGCAAGACTACGGCCTTTTCATTTCCAAGTTCAACCGGTTCGCTGTTCTTTCCCGCAAGAACGTCTTCAGAGAATGCCACCTTTCGGATGCTTTCCTCTTCTGCGATCCCTTCGCCCTTGTCTTTGGTGAAGAAGGAAGTCTGCTGGATCTTAAGTCCCAGAGCGCTCGCCGTTTCTTCAAGGCTGTCAGGATGCTCGAAGGTCATCTCGGCCAACTTTTGGCCCCGTTCGTAAAACGCAGTTTCTGCATTGTTCTTCTGCGCGAGTTTCTTCAGCTCTTCATGAAGCGCCTCGTAGGGCTTGTAGCTCGCCGGCACTAATTCGGTGACCTTGATGAGATGGTAACCAAACGACGTTTTAACAGGTTCGGAAACTTCACCCAATTTCAAATGGGTTGCAGCCTCGGTAAAACTGGGTTCTTGCGCATCCTTGTTGAGATAGCCCAAATCGCCACCCTGTTTAGAGGAGACGGTATCTGCTGAAGCCTCCTTGGCCAACGCAACAAAATCTCCGCCTTTGAGCAGCCGATCACGAAGTTCCTGCGCCTTCTTAAGGGCGCTGGCATCGGCCTCCGGGGTTGCCCCATCGACTGTGATCAGGATATGGCTGATCTTGCGGCGTTCTGGAGTGCCATAGTTGCCTTTCTGCTCCTCATAGAGCTTTCTGACATCTTCCTCACTCACCGTGATCTTCTTTGCAAGGTCATCCAGATTCAACTGGAGGTAATCGACAGCGACTTTCTCCGGATTTCTAAAGTCGGCAATATGCGCGTCGTAATACGCCTTGATTTCGTCATCCTTAAAGTCCCGCGTTACCGGCTTCAATGGCAGTTTGACGTAATCGACCTGACGTTCCTGATTCTTCAAGCGAAGCAAGGTTGAGATCTCGGAAGGCGTAGCAAAAGCACTACCGAGAACGCTTTGTTCAAGCTGTTGAGTGACCAATCCTCGTTTGATCTTTGCCACGAACTGTTCAGGGGTCATCCCCTGTGTTGCCAGTGAAGTCCGGTATTTTTCCTTGTCAAACTGGCCTGCAACCTGGAAGTAAGGCAGCGTCTGAATCAGCTCTCTCGCCTCATCATCTGAAACCGCAAGTTTCATTGCGTCCGCGTTCTGAGAAATCACCTCTTCGCTGACCAGTTGATCAAGAGCCGCACGACGCAGTTCTTTTTCATCGTAATCAGGGGAGCTACCCATTTCTCCCACCAGGCGCTCATAGGCACGCGAGACATCTCGATCGAAGATTTCGCGATCGCCAACGACTGCAGCAGGTTTTTCCTTGCCGGTCTCGATGTAGTTCTGGATACCCCACATAACGAAGGGTACGCCGACCACAATCAGCATGACCCAGGCCATGATTCCTTGAGCCCGTTCACGAATGTTTTGGAGCATACTCATAACGATTTCTATTCTTGATTTTCGAACCGCGAGAACGACAGATCAAATCTGGCTTAATCCCTAAAAAAAAACCCCGCCTTCTGGGCAGGGTTTTCTTTGATTTTGGCGGAGCGGACGGGGCTCGAACCCGCGACCCCCGGCGTGACAGGCCGGTATTCTAACCAACTGAACTACCGCTCCAATTTATGGTGGGTGCTGTAGGGATCGAACCTACGACCCTCGCCTTGTAAGGGCGATGCTCTCCCAGCTGAGCTAAGCACCCTGGAAAGCTGATCAGTTTACAGCATCCTTAAGCGCCTTGCCAGCCTTAAATGAAGGAATTTTTGCAGCAGCAATGGTGATGGTCTTGCCAGTCTGCGGATTACGTCCCTGACGAGCGGCACGCTCCTTTACAACGAAAGAGCCGAAACCAACAAGTGACACGGTTTCACCCTTCTTCAGAGCGCCAGTTACGGCAGCAATGAAACCATCCAACGCACGGCCTGCATCAGCCTTGGTCAGATCAGCTGCATCTGCGATCGCTTCAATCAGTTCTGCTTTATTAGCCATGAATCCCCCTACTTTTGGAATTTGATTCTCTTCGTATACACGTCAAAACGCGTGCACCCAACGAAAAGCACAATCTAGGGCCAAACCTTTGCCCCGCCCATGCAATGTATCAGCGCGACAAAACTGCTGTCAACCCGCGATTGACGCGGGCTTCAGCTTTTTTTGCCCTAAATCGAGTGGTCGAGCCCTAATGAGCCACAATCGGATTTTTTGCCCCCTTTGACTGAGCGACCGTCGCCGGTTCTGCAGATTGTGCCAACAAAGGCTCCGGCATGCGCTGCAAGGCGACATTGAGAACCTCATCGATCCAGCGCACCGGCAAAATCGTGAGCTTGTCTTTGATATTTTTTGGAATCTCACTCAAGTCGCGCTCATTTTCCTTAGGAATCAATACGGTCTCGATTCCGCCACGATGAGCGGCGAGAAGCTTTTCCTTAAGGCCGCCGATGGGCAACACCTCACCCCTCAAGGTAATCTCACCCGTCATGGCAACTGTCGAACGAACCGGAATCCCCGTTAAGGTTGAAACCAGCGCAGTACACATGCCGATCCCTGCACTTGGCCCATCCTTAGGGGTGGCGCCCTCGGGCACGTGGATATGAACATCCTGCTTTTGATAGAAGCCCGGATCAATTCCCAGAGCTTCTGCACGTGAACGCGCCACAGTAATCGCCGTCTGGATGGACTCCTGCATGACTTCGCCCAACTTTCCGGTGTAAGTCTGCTTACCGGTGCCAGGCACAGTCACCGCTTCGATGGTCAACAATTCTCCACCGACCTCAGTCCATGCCAAACCCGTAACCTGTCCGACCTGATCAATCTCCTCGGCTTGACCATAGCGGTGTCTTTTTACCCCGAGGTAGTCTTCCAGATTCTTCGAGGTGACATTGACGCGCTTGGATGTCGGCTTCAGTGAGAGACCCTTGACAACTTTACGGCAGATTTTCGCGATTTCACGTTCCAGACTTCTGACACCCGCCTCGCGAGTGTAGTAGCGAATGATGTCCCGAACGACACCTTCGGTGACCTGAATCTCGCTCTGTTTCAGTCCGTTATTCTTGATCTGCTTGGGTAGCAGATATCGCATGGCAATGCTGACCTTCTCATCTTCTGTGTAGCCTGCAAGGCGGATAACCTCCATGCGATCCAAAAGTGCGGGAGGGATATCCAGCGTATTGGCCGTCGCCACGAACATGATGTCCGAAAGATCGAAATCCACCTCGAGATAGTGGTCATTGAACGTGTGGTTTTGCTCTGGATCCAAGACTTCAAGCAAAGCGGACGCAGGATCACCCCTGAAGTCCATGGCCATCTTATCGATCTCATCCAGCATGAACATGGGGTTACGGGTTTTGACCTTGCTCAGGTTTTGTAGAACCTTCCCCGGCATGGAGCCGATATAGGTTCTGCGATGACCGCGAATTTCGGCTTCATCACGCACACCACCCAGGGCCATTCGAACGTATTTGCGGTTAGTTGCCTTGGCAATGGACTGTCCGAGCGAGGTCTTGCCGACACCCGGGGGGCCAACCAAACATAGAATCGGACCTTTCAGCTTGCGAACACGCTGCTGAACTGCGAGATATTCGAGGATTCGCTCTTTCACCTTATCCAGACCGAAGTGCTCGGACTCAAGAATCTCTTCCGCATAAGCAAGATCATGATTCACCTTGCTCCGCTTCTTCCAGGGCATCCCGACCATCCAGTCGATGTAATTCCTAACGACAGTCGCCTCGGCAGACATCGGCGACATCTGACGCAATTTACCCAGTTCGCTTTCAGCCTTGGCTCTTGCCGCCTGAGGCATTCCTGACTTGTGAATCTTGGCCGCCAGCTCATCCATCTCGTTGGGAACATCATCCATGTCCCCAAGCTCCTTTTGGATGGCCTTCATCTGCTCGTTGAGGTAGTACTCGCGCTGGTTTTTCTCCATTTGCTGCTTCACGCGACCACGGATACGCTTTTCCATTTCGAGCATGTCAACTTCACTTTCCATCAACGTCATCAAACGCTCAAAGCGCTGGACGATTTCAGAAAGCTCGAGAACGGACTGCTTGTCCTCAATCTTGATCGTCATGTGGGCGGCGATAGTGTCCGCCAGACGACTGGGATCATCGATCCCTGCAAGAGAATTAAGGACTTCCGGTGGAATTCGCTTGTTCAGCTTCACATACTGATCAAACGTATTAATGACGGTGCGAACCATGACGTCCATTTCCTGCTCATCGGCTCCGGCAGTCTCTTCTTGGGAAGAAACGGTCGCCATGAGGCAGTTTTCAGACTCGTCAAAGTGGCTGACAACGCAACGCTCAGCCCCCTCGACGAGGACTTTGACGGTCCCATCGGGCAGCTTGAGCAGTTGAAGGATGTTGGACAGGGTCCCAACCGCATAGAGATCTTCGTAGCCCGGATCGTCGATTTCGGCTTCGCGCTGAGCCACTAAAAGCACCTGCTTGCTTTCTTTCATTGCACGATCCAGCGCAACGATCGACCGTTCGCGCCCAACGAATAGCGGAATCACCATATGTGGATAAACCACGACATCGCGAAGCGGAAGGACTGGAACCAACTTGTCGCCTGAATCCAGTTCGGTTGCTTGACTACCCATTTGATGGTCTCCGCTCAAGAGTAATTAATTTCACTTCCTAAGATATGGGTCGATAATTTGGGATTGCAAGGGATTTCTCCGCCCCCAAAACAACGAAACCCGCCGGAGCGGGTTTCATTAGCGCTCAGACCCAAGGCCAACGTCACTCGGAAGCGTTTGCCCGCTGTTTTTCTTCGCTAGAGTAAACCATGAAGGGCGTGGTCTCACCTAAAATCGCGCCTTCATCCACAATCACCTTTTCCACATTTTCTGCGGATGGCAACTCGTACATCGTGTCCAGGAGAACATGTTCGAGTATCGTTCGAAGACCACGGGCGCCGGTCTTTCGTTCCATTGCTTTTCGAGCAATGACGCGAAGCGCATCATCACGCACTTCAAGTTCACAGTCTTCCATCTCAAAGAGCTTCTTATACTGCTTCACCAGGGCGTTTTTTGGTTCCGTCAAAATCTGGACCAACGCATCCTCGCTAAGCTCCTCGAGCGTCGCGACCACTGGCAGACGTCCGACAAACTCAGGAATCAGGCCAAATTTGATCAAGTCTTCAGCTTCGACTTCCGAAAGAATCTCACCGACATTCCGGGCGTCATCTTTGCTTTTGACTTCAGCAGAGAACCCGATGCCTCCCTTTTCAGATCGCGCACGAATCACCTTGTCGAGACCAGCAAAAGCACCGCCGCAGATGAAGAGAATGTTGGCAGTATTAACCTGCAAGAATTCCTGCTGAGGATGCTTGCGACCGCCCTGAGGCGGAACCGACGCAACGGTACCTTCAATGAGTTTGAGCAGCGCCTGCTGGACGCCCTCACCTGATACGTCTCGCGTGATGGACGGGTTATCTGACTTTCGGGAGATCTTGTCGATTTCGTCGATGTAAACAATGCCCGATTCGGCCTTTTCAACATCGTAATCGCACTTCTGGAGAATCTTCTGAATGATGTTTTCAACATCTTCACCAACGTAACCGGCTTCGGTCAGGGTGGTGGCATCAGCGATCGTGAAGGGCACGTCCAGAAGACGGGCCAGGGCCTCAGCCATCAGGGGCTTACGCGACCCGGGCCCACCAATCAGGAGAATATTTCTCTCGTTCTTCTTGGCATTACCCTGAGAACGAAGACGCTTGTAATGGTTGTAGACCGCAACGGACAGCGTCCTCTTGGCCTTGTCCTGGCCAATGACGTACTCATCAAGAACGGACTTGATTTCCTTGGGCTTGGGGAGCTTGTCGGAAACCTGGGCGTGATTTTCCTGAAGTTCCTCGCGGATGATGTCGTTGCACAGTTCAACGCATTCGTCACAAACGTAGACCGACGGACCGGCAATCAGCTTCCTGACTTCGTTTTGGCTTTTGCCACAAAACGAACAGTACAGGAGCTTGCCACCGCCGTCTTTGCCCCGCTTCTCATCGCTCATCTGGAAATATCCTGCAGTACATGGGGGGCCCAATGCCCCGGGACACTCTAAGGACTTTCACCCTTCGGTCCCATTTTATAAAACACAAGCCGTTTCGCCTCAAGAGCAATCAGGCGACTTAGAGACTCAGACAGTCCGACGATCGAGAACCTTGTCAATCAAACCATACTCGACAGCGTCTTGCGCGCTCATGAAGTTATCGCGATCCGTATCGTTCGCAATCTTCTCGATGGGCTGACCACTGTGATCGGCAAGGATCTTATTGAGCCGATCACGAATCGATAGGATTTCTCTGGCATGAATGTCGATATCACTCGCCTGACCCTGGAAACCGCCCAACGGCTGATGGATCATGACCCGAGAGTGAGGCAGACTGTAGCGCTTACCAGCAGCACCACCAGCAAGCAGCAGAGCGCCCATACTGGCCGCCTGACCGATACACAGCGTGCTGACATCAGGCTTGATGAACTGCATGGTGTCATAGATGGCCAACCCCGAGGTGACCACACCACCAGGCGAGTTGATGTAGAGGTGGATATCCTTATCCGGGTTTTCCGATTCCAGGAACAACAACTGGGCGATCACCAGGTTGGCCATGTAGTCCTCAACCTGCCCCACCAGAAAAATCACCCTCTCCTTCAGAAGCCGGGAATAAATGTCGAACGCTCGCTCGCCTCGGGCTGACTGTTCGATCACCACCGGCACAAGGCCGGTGGCTTCTGCTGGGATATTGCGCTGCGAATTGCCAAGAATCATGTCGCGGATTACTCCCGGATGTGTTTAGGTTTGCTCAGGCGGGCGATCCCGCGGCCATCATCAAAGCCTGGAAATCAATGGCTTCCTGTGTGGCCTTTGCCTTACCAATGACCAGGTCGACGATCTGGTCTTCAAGCACCATGTTTTCAATTTCACGAAGACGTGTCTGGTCGGCATAGTACCAACGAACAACTTCCTCGGGATCTTCACCGCTGGCAGCCATCTCCTCGCTCGATTGACGAATACGGGCCGCATCGACCTTGCCGCCATGCGCATCGATCACCTT
>CAYQOJ010000100.1:8249-11474 GCA_964419105.1 uncultured Methylococcus sp. | reverse complement strand
CTATAATGCCCATACTGCCTATACTGCCTATACTGCCAACCCTGCGTGAAGTGGGAATGGGTGGGAATAGGTGGTATAAAAAAGGGAATGATTGGGGATTTTGGTTTATGTGGTTTTAAGTACTTTTTTCAATTAAAGAGAAATGATCAAAAAAGCCTTAAAAATAGGCATTTTATATATACACCCTAAGAAAATGCTTGTAAATAAGCACTTTTAGAATCACCTGCTGGATACCACCCTTCTACCACATCACCTCGGTATTAAGGGTTCCACCTATCCAGCTCTGTAGGGGGTATATTTAAGCTGCTTGACAACTGGAAAACGTTCAACTATAATTATATAGAGTATAAGAAAAAGATACAAAAATATTTATAGTGGGTAATAAAAAAGTGTTATAGTAAACATCTCCAGAAACAGGTAAAAAACATGAGTGAAAACAAGATGGTTGGATTGATAAAGATAATCAATGCTTCTGGGGATCATAAGAAAATTGGTATTGATCATCTTGTATATGGAAATGATATATACGATGTTGTTTGGGACATATTGTTATGGGGAGAAAAGAATCCTTTTGAGTTTGTTGCAGTAACAGAAAGCGGTGAACCAATCATACATATAAAGGATGGAAAAGAGGTTCAGAATAGTAACTTATTAAAAGACATCCAAAAGGATTATGTTGAGGATCCAGTTAAAAAGAAAATGTATAATCGTTATCAAGGTTATATTCAAGAGATTACAGTAAGAAGAAAACTATTAGGATTGGAATAAATAATATGGACTAATCGATTTATCTATTTAACTTCTAATCGATTAACCTATATGTTTGTAAACTCTATTCTAGACTATCCAAAAAAGTCTATTCACTCAGGGTGAAATTGATTTGACTGTCTGGAATCAAACACTATTGGGAGAAGTTAGAAAGATGACACTGTCTGGAACTAAACACTAAGGGCAGAGTTTTTTTCTTGTGGACACCCAAAAAAAGAGGTGCTAATATGTCGAGAGTGGCCAGTGTGGAAAACCAGCCGCCATATGTGCGGAAGTAAACACTTCCGCCAGCCGCCTGCCGATAGAATAAACCCCTCGCAACCCCCTGATTTTCCTAGGGAATTTTTACTTGACTCGGCACGGTGGCTCGTGTAGACTCTTAATTGTTCGGCGGTGGTGCCTGAAAGCGAAGCCCACCAAAAAGTTACTCTAAAAAGAGGATGTTTTTTGTCCTTGACGGTGGCGACGCGGACCTGTTAGACTGATTCGGTAAGGTTGACGCGGTGAAAGTTGCCGGTCAAAAGGTTGTTCTAAGCGGAGAGGTTTTTTGTCCTTGACGGGCAAGGTAAGGTAAGGTAGACTGGTTCGGTAAGGTTGACGGGGTGAATGGTTCACCTGGTCAAAAACTCGAATGCTGGATTATTCCAGCAAAAGGTGGTTGTCGTGGCTACTAAGATCACTGTTTCGTCCGAGACTATGGCTAAGGTTGTTGCTTTCGTGCAGGAGTTCACTAATCGTGAGGGTCGTGGTTGCCCGATTGGTGCACTTGAATACGTCGGTGGTTTTTCTAAGGTTGAAGTGAAGGCGACCCAGACTGCCGGACTGATCGAATCCGGCAAGGGTTCCGAGGGTGGTTTCTTCCTTGCTGGTACTAAGCCCGATGCAAAGGGTCCACAGGTCAAGGCCACTGTTAAGAATCAGCTCGCGGCTTTTGTTTCCACTATTGGTGCGATGAATGAGGGTGACACGCTGTCGCGCGATATGATCGACACGGCGCTTTCCCTTGTTCGCGAGTATGAGGCGCAGAATGCAAAGCGCCGCAAGACTGATTCCGCAGAGTAAAGCAAAAAAGGGTTTGCCGGTTCCCTATAAAAACCGGCTTTTCTTTTCCTATAACTCTTTTCCTGGAGATAACGTGAAAAAGCGGCATGGATTCTACCAAAAGAGGAAAGAGCAAAAGTCCCAGGAAAAGAGTTATGACAAGGCGCGTCAAAACTGGGATGATATTCTACCAAACGATATTCGATGGATCGATGTTTTTGGTTTAGAGGTTAGGGTCGAAGAGTAAAGAGTAAACCCTAATAGAACATCCTGCCGATAGGGCAAAAAGTAGACCCTATCGGCAGGATGTTTTTTCCCTTGACAGGCCGCGCAGAGTGTGGTATAATACAAAGCGCGGCGGCTGGTTATATTCTAAACACAGGATATAAACACCCCTTGACACCTGCATGGCGTCCATGATAAACTGCAAAGAGTGGATGTGTGGACGCCAGCCGCCAGAGTGTCCATTACTGGACAGTTTTGCCAGCCCCCTATCAATAGAATATAAAAGTGCTAACCCCCTGAAAACGCTGCCGCTTTTCCCTGTTGACCTGCACGGTCGTCTACTGTAGACTCTTAATTGTTCGACGGTGACGCAACCCAAAAGGAGGCAGCGATGCGCGAGACTATGAGTGAAACGGAAGTTACGCAATTGGTGAATGAGATCCGCAATAGCATTAAGGCGATGCGCGATTCCAAGCTATTGACGAAACACTCGATTCTTGCCTATATTGGCAAAAACAATGTTGCTCTTCGCAGCCATGCGGAAAAGCTGCATTCCTATGGTTATGAGTTGGGCGACACAAAAGAGACTCGCAAACTTATGATCTGGAATGAATATCTGGGCATGGAATTGGAACGCATCACCCATATCCCAAACGATATGCGGAAGAGTCGGGCAATTACTGCAAAAGCAAGTGGAACGTCGCGAATTAAGAATGACAACAGTGCGGCAATTGCAAGTTTCCTGCAAAGCAAAAAGGGTTAGTCTAAACGCAAGACAAACAACAAACCTCCAGGAGTAGAATATGATTCACGCACAACGTCTTATACGTCACAAGGGAAGCAAGTCGGCAGTAAACGTGGGAACCATTATGGTTTTCGATTCGATTAGTGAACTGCGCGAATATGCCATGAGTGGAAAAAAGGTTTGGTCATTCACAACGGACGATGGTTCTATTGGTATTATGAGGAGCGGTCGCGCTATGCGTCCTTGTGACCAACACGTTTGGAATGTCAAGGCTCCAAAGGCAGGATAAAACCAGCCGCCTTGTTCTAAAGGTAGAGCGTTGACAAGGGCAAGTGGACCTGCTAGGTTGACAGTGTAAGGCCGCGATGGCATGGTGCTTTTGCGGTAACGTCTGAAAAGAAAAGAGTATCCAGTGACTAATCCTATCGTCCAGTTCGTTCGTGAAT
>CAYQOJ010000100.1:0-8239 GCA_964419105.1 uncultured Methylococcus sp. | reverse complement strand
CTCTAAGAAGGATATCAAGGCTGCAAAGGATAGCGGAGAGATTGTTACGCGCAAGGGTGCAGAAGGTGGAAACTTCGTTGCGGGTGAGGTGAACATTGTTTCGCGTGCAACCCCCAAGGAATCGTTGAAGGCAGACATGGCAGCCCTGATTACCTGCATCGCCAACGGTGAAACGGTTTCACGGGAGGATGCCGAGAGCCTTGTTGCCCGATACAATGCGGAACTTGCAACCAAAAAGGCTGCTGCTCAAAAGCGCGCTGCCCGTGAGACTGAAACGGACAATGATTAGGAGTATTATCCTAGGAGGGTAGTAATATGGAAGCAATAGCGATCCTTGTAGGTATCCTTGTAATGGGGCTAACGGTCATTGGTACTCTACTGTGGGAGGTATATTCCAGTATTACCTCATGGGAGTAATAGGGATGGAAGAGACATACTATACCAGGAGAGTACGAGGACAGTGCGATATATGTGGGACGTTTGGTTGGGTAGTTGCACAATATATCGGGCAAGCAATTGTCGCAACACAATGCCGGTCCTGTGATAATAGCGATGAGGATGAAGATACTTAATGGATAGTTAAGGCAACCTCTATTGGCAGAGTATGTCAAGCACCAATGACACTCTGCCAATAGAGGTTGCATCTTTCCCTTTACCCTTTTAGGGTAACGTGTCAAGCACCTTCCCTATGTTATAGGGAAAGGGTAATCTATTCTGTGGTTAGAATAGGCACGCAAGTTCACCCCGTTTTTTATAGGGTTTCCGTGACGCTTGACAGCGGTGTTGCTTTATGCTAGGAGCGTTTAGCTATACACATATAGTTATAAAAGAATAACTATAAACAAAAAATTAATATAAAAAGAATTCTTTTAGCATAAGTTTTTTTGGTAGAGGTTCTTTTTAAAGATGTTATATAGACATAGCACCAGGGGTAGGAGTACTACCAGTAGTACCTCTATGGGTATAGATATACGGAAAGTATGTCTACCGATATAAGTTATATTGAAAGAACAAAACTAAGTACAAAAATATACTCCGGACCATTTTTCCAAAATTCCAAATATTCAAAAAAAATTCCCGGGATATTTTCTGGAATCTTCTATTTATCCTTACAAGAGGATCCAAATGAAGATAAACAAATCACAACTCCTACAGATAATCAAGGAGGAGATAGCCAACGAAACAGCATTGGTTGATCCAACCCCCGTTCCACATGAAGGCGGAACAACTCAAAAAAACACTCCAGCCAACCAACTTACATCCGTTATAGCAGGATTGGCAATGCTTATAGCAGATACACGAATACCAACAGATAAAATATCAAAGCTTACAAGGATGAGGGAAGATCTTATAGGCATAGAGAGTTCTATCAAAAATATAAAATAAACATTACAAACCCATCTGGTTCACGCTGCCAGATGGGTTTTTTATTGTCTAAAAACTACTTAATTTGTGGACGATAAATATAAAATAGGTACACTTGTTTATTCACAATATGACTGTCTTGGGATGATAATTGCTATATGTAGCGAACCATATAGCAGCAAATATCTTGTTGAGTGGTTCTGTCAACAATTTTATGGATCATACACAGAACAAGAGATAGATAAACTACGCTCCAATCTTGCTGAATTAATGAGAGAAAACTAATTAGGTCTACTACACAGGTAATAAAATATGATAAAACTAAAAATTTCAAAAAAGATGCTTCTAAAAAGCGAAGATACAGTGCTCGATGAAGGTCGTAAGGACGATGCAATAAAAAAGTATGGTGGCGATCCAAAAAGGTTGGAAGCTATTGAATATTTCACAGCAAACCCAATTGCCAATAACAAATACCTAAATTGGATGCTTGACCATCTTGATGAAGCACCATCTAAAGAGCATATGCAAATTGCAGTCTCTGATTATGAAAGGATTCAAAAAAATATTGAAACTGGCGATCCACTAAGGGACATCGCTACAATACAATCATATGAACAACTGATGAATGTTGTTGACGACTACAAAAAATCAATTCGTGAACTAGAGAAAGAAGGTCAAAAAGTTGTCATTTCAAAAGAGGACACAGGTGGGCGTTTTGAGGTTATACGTCCAATGAATGTTTATGCATCATGCGACCTAAACAGCAACTCTGTCTGGTGCATAGCAGCAACCAAATCAAAAAATTACTATAGATCATATTCGTCTAGAAATGTTGTTTTCTATACAATCATAGATCATTCAAAACCAAGAAGAGATAAAAATAGTATGTTTGCATATGCAATAGTTCAAGGTGAAGAGTCAAGAAGTCCCGAAATATATAATGCTGTTGATACAATTATAAAAAGACCGGATGTTGCAAAACTTATTGGCAAAGATAATGAGGAGTGGTTTTATAATTCCATGATTGAGGAAAGTGCAAAAGGTGTTAAATCAACATTAACAGAAAAATATAACACCTTTTTTATGCGTTTGATGAAATGGGTTAAAACACTCCCAAAAGAAATTCCACAAGATGATAGAGAGGCAGACTATCGAGAAAAGTTTATGGAAGTTACTGATGAAATAGCTGAATTTTATAAAACTTGGTTTGACGTTTATAGAACTCCTGGTTCTTCTTCCGCTGCTGATGTAATAAAATTAAGAAACGAAGGCCAACGTCAGATGGTTCTTTTTACAAAGAAGCTGACAACAATAGATCATAATATAATAAAACTTAAAACTGGTAATTTAATAGAGGAAGTATATTCTAGCGTGCCTGGTCTTATGGAACTTGTCCCAGATCTTTCGCGTGATACAAAATGGCTAGAAACTGCACAACAAAAATTTGAATTATATAACAGCAAGATTTCAAATGAAGAAAATTATTCTACCGCCATCGGAATGGCAATATTACCAAACAGAGAAGATCTTGGAGAATTTGCAAGGCAAGCTATTTATAATAATTCTACTGATTATATTGATAAACTATTATCAACTTTAAATAAAATATATAGAGAGATAGGTCTTTCAGATATACAGGAAGTAGATATTGAACATGCTAAAACTAGAATTAGATCTTATAGGCTAGAAATAATCAAGACTTGCATTCGTGCTGGGTATGATGGTATTAAACAAGTTTTAGTAGATATGATTAGTAACAGTAACACAAGATATATTGCAAAAACTGTATCTTCTATAATGAACGAACTTTTTTCTATAGCAAAAATACCAGCAGCACTGAAGCAATACGGCCCAACAATAATTGATAGTGCAATTAAAGCAATTAACACAAAAGATAGCATAGGTAAGGATCAGGAATTAAAAGATCTATCCAATGTTATTGTAAGAATTCAAAACTTAGATAAAAAATATTACCATTTTGCTATCCAAAATGGTAATGAGACAACCTCTGTAAATTTTACAAATCATCAAGATATAAATATATTAGATTTACCAACTCAAGAAACAATAGCAGATTATGTAATCAATTTTACAAAAAAGCATTCACGTACACCTATGTCTGAGTATACATTATCGTATGCTTGTTATGGTACTTTAAAGTCAAAATCTCTTCCAAAGAATAAAATATCAGATGTTCTTGAGGAGCTTTTTAGTAATGAAAAATTAATTTCTTCTCTCCATCGTTTACTTATTGAAGAAATAATTGATAGATGGGGACGTGATTCTGAGATCACTTCTCCCGCTTTTGATGAATATTTGAAACGTTATAAATTAAAAGAATCTAAAATTTTTTCTAAAAGAAAGCTTATTGTATCTATGAATCTAGATGAGAGATCCACCCAAATATAATATTGGAACCCTTCTATTATCCAACCTTCCTTACTTTCATGGGCGACGACGTGAGCGTGAGATTGGTTGGATAATTCATATTTACGAGAAAGCGATACCTTTTACAAAGGTATCTATATGGATGTATGTTGTTGAATGGAACTCTATTGAAAGACGCGGACCAGTCACATACACTGTAGAGGATATTGACTGCTTTGTCAAGAACTTAAGGGACGCAACAAAATAAAAATTTTGACCCGAAGAAAATACTGTGCTATATTTACTGTATGGTGGCGCATAAAGTTGGCGACCTTGTCTGTTGGTCAGAGTATGTTGATCTTATTGGATACATAAAAGATTACTCCTTATATAAAGACACTGGGTATCTTTATGTTGTGGAATGGAATCTTGACTGTTCCAATCCAAGTGATGGCTTGTTTAAACAAACCACTCATACGGACAGTGGTATAACTAATTTAAAGCGATATTTACAAATTCGCTTAAATATGCGTCAATCTTGATTTATAATACCCTATAACCGCTGCTTTGCAGCAGAAAGAAACACAAAATGAATGGCGGACCTCAACTAACCGAACGTGACCTAATGAATGCTCGCGACCTAACTTGCGATGAATGCGGAGGCAGAGTTTTTAATAATGTATTTGTTATCAAGCAAGTTTCTGCGCTACTTTCCCCAAATGGGCGCGAAGTAAACGCACCAATCCCAACCTTTGCATGTTTTAAATGTGGACATGTAAATAAAGATTTTCTTCCACCCGAAGCCGAAAAAGATAACTAATTAACTTTATGGTGAATAACATGAGAGTTCTTGCGCTTAGTTCAAATTATGAACCACTTGGAACAATACCTTGGCAGAAGGCAGTTAGCTTATTGTTTATGAATAAAGTTATGTCAGTTGGAGATTATGACGAAGAAATACGCTCGCCATCATTTTCAATGAAAATTCCATCCGTTATTGTCTATAAAAACAATAAATGGAATAAACGTAACTCTGTTCGTTTTTCTCGCCAAAATGTTTGGATTCGCGATGAAGGACGTTGCCAATATTGCGAAGAGAAAGTTAATATTAAAACTTTTACGCTCGATCATGTTAATCCAAAAAGTCAAGGTGGCAGAACAACTTGGGATAATGTTGTAACTTGCTGCTATGCCTGCAATCAAAAGAAAGGCGATAAAACACCAAAGCAAGCTGATATGAAACTTTCAAAAACGGCGGTAAAGCCTCACTCGCTACCATTTATTCAAACAAGCGAAGCTTACTATACAGATCGTGGGTTGCATCCAACTTGGCAGTTTTGGTTGAATCGATAGCTATAAATGATTATAACTGTTTTAGATACTGAAACTACTGGTCTGGATCCAAAGATCCATGAAGTGATACAATTTGCTGCCGTTCGTCTTTTTCTTAGGGATGACGGCAGCATTAATATTTTTGATAAGCTTGATATTAAAATAGCGCCAAGAAACATTGGACTTGCAAGCCCGCAGGCTTTGAAGGTGAATGGATATACCGAGTCATCTTGGATTGGTACATTACCTATAGATAAACATCTACCTAGCATATCTAATTTTATTTTAAATTGCGATTTTCTTCTTGGACAAAATCTTATCTTTGATCTTAAATTTTTACAAAAAGAATTTCACAATAACAAAGTAACAATAAAATTTCCAAAATATGCTGACACTAGGCAAATGGCATCCAAACTAGTAAAAAAAGGTATTCTTAAAAATGCTTCGATGGATCGCTTATGTGAACATTATGAAATAAAATTTTCTGGCCGTGCTCATACTGCTCTAACTGACTGTCAAAGAACAATTTCTGTCTGGCTTAAACTTCTAGAAGAAACTGATATGGAATTTTTTTCTTTCGACGCTCCATATGAAAGACATAAATAAAAACTATTTAAATATGTAAGGTATTTTTGGAGGAATCAATATGGATTCTGATAAAAAAGAAATACCGCAACAAATAGGGCTAGAATTACCAGATTATGGTGAGATGTACAGGCAGTGGAAAGAGAAGCAAAAAAAAGAAGAAACTACAGAAGATACCGTAATAATAATTGATATTTATTAAAAAATTACATTTAATCAACTAAGAAACTACTTATGATTAAGTTCATAGGTAGTTTTTTTTTAAAAATCTCATGTCAAAACAACTTTTATTTGAAAATATCAGCAAGGAAGATCTTGTTGAAAATATGAAAAAATTATATAAGTATATGAAGAAGAGACTTCCAAAAATAGATCATGATCCAAAAGTATTTTTTAAAGAAGATAAAAGAAATGCTGACGATATTCTTGGAAAGACTGGCTATTATGATCCAAATAGTAGTGAAATTCATATATTTATAACTGATCGTCATGCAAAAGATATTTTACGATCTTTCGCACACGAACTTATACATCATGAACAAAAATGTAGTGGAATAACAGATAATCTTGATTTATCTAAAACTGTTCAAGCAGATTACGCATCTAAAGACAAAGGGTTGAGAGAAGCTGAACGTGATGCCTTCCGCCGTGGTAATATGTTATTTCGTGACTGGACTGACAGATTAAAAGCAAAAAGAGATAGGGAAACTAGGATCATGAATGAGAAAAAAGATAAAAAAAACAAAAAACCAAAAAGTAAAAAACCAAAAAGCGAAACAGAAAAAGCAGCGGAAGCAGGTAAAGAAGCTGCAAGAAATTATCATAAACATAGTACCGGAAAGGATTTAAAAAATATGAAAGATCAGAGAGATGAAACACAACAAAGAATAAAAGAGGATACAAATAACACGCCCTATCCAGAACTATTTGAAAAAAAGGAAAGAGTTCTTCCAGATGCTTTTTCTAAGCGCGAAGATATAATTTATCAAGAATTAATAAAGCGTTTTACAACAGAAGAAAAATAAAGGAAATTTATATGGCTCTTGATCTACTATTAGAGGGTGGCGCTGCTGGTCATATTAATCATTTATATGATAATAGCGATCTTACTTTTGCAAAATTAAAAGAAATTTTTAGAGCTGCTGCTGAAGGTAAATTAGAGGGGACTGAAAAGGTTGATGGACAAAACCTTATGATCTCTTATTCTGTTAGAGATTCAAAAGCAAAAGGTGCTAGAAATAAAACTGAGATTGCCGAAGGTGGCTTGACACCAGACCAACTAGCTAAAAAGTTCTCAGATCACGAAAATCAAAATCTTAAAAAGTCTTTTAGGGATGCTCTGCTTACTTTTGAAAAAACGATACATGCATTAGATTATGATACACAAGTTTTTTTGTTTGGTCAAGACACAAATATTTACTACAACGCAGAAATAATGGATCCTACCAATCCAGTTGTAATAAATTATGATATTAAAACACTAATAATTCACAGAGAAGGGCATGTAGAATTTGATCCAAAAACTTGGGAAAAAAGAACAATAGACTTATCTGATAGAGTTAAAAAGTTAGATAAAATTCTAGTACAAAGACAAGACAGAGTAAAGAACGAAGAATATAAAGTAGAAGTTGATGCTATAAGAAATTTAACTGCTCTTAGTGATAAAGAGCCTCTTAATTCTGCAATAAGTAGAATAAATTCTGCAATATCATCAGTAAATAATCTAATAAATAATAGTTCATTGAAACTGGATGATGAGTCTACAATATTTGATTTTACAATTGCTAGAATTTATATACTTTTAAATTCTATATTAAGTCGAGGAGAAAAAGAATTTGGTAAAGTTAGTCCAATAGCAAAGATGAACATAGCTAAAAGAATATTAGGCGTCAGTGGTATAACCATTAATCATATAATTCAAAAACTAACACCAGAACAAAAAGCTTTTGTAAAGAAAAATATTCTTAACAAACACAATATGGATGGCATTCTTAAAACGGCAATAAGCCCAATAGAATTTATTGTAACGGATTTTTCTACAGAAATGTTACGCGGACTACAGAGTGCTTTTATACTAGATAACGCAAAGGAAGTCAAGAGAATAAGAAAAATTATAGCATCTGCTATTAAAAACATCAAGCAAATAAATGATAAAAATGCTATGTTAAAACTAAAGCGTCAACTTAAAAAGCTTAAATCTGTTGAAAATATTTCAACCGCCGCTGAGGGTTTTGTCTTTGATTATGATGGTATGACTTATAAATTTACAGGCAGTTTTGCACCCGTAAATCAAATTCTTGGTATATTTAGAAAAATGTCAAAAGATACTATTAAAGAAAGTTTAGAAGAAGGTAAGAAACAATTAGCAAATATAGCTATTATCCCTGGTGCATTTAAACCTCCACATAAAGGTCATATGAATATGATTAAAAAATATTCTAATATGGCAGATAAGGTTATTGTTTTTGTATCGCCACTTCCTAGAACATTACCAGATAATAGAGTAGTTAGTTTTGAAAAATCAAAAGAAATATTTGATTTATTTTTGGAAAAAGAAAAACTAAAAGATAAGGTTATTATTTTAAAATCA
>CAYQOJ010000099.1:0-11724 GCA_964419105.1 uncultured Methylococcus sp. | reverse complement strand
TTACGACATTAAGGATCAAAACTCTTCAACCAATGTCACCAAGAGTGCGCATGCATTACCAGAGTCACAAAGTCCGGCGAAGGTCTTCACCGCGAATAATCATCCCTATTGCGTGAACCACCTGGATCGCCTGCCGAGCCCGACAGAGACCTTTGTAAGAAATTATGGACCCAGACTCCATCACATTGCCGTCGAGGTCAAGGATGGGCAGCTCGATGGACGTGAGTACATCGATGTGGTGGTCGATGCGATTGCAAGCCAGGGCAAGGGCTTTCTTTTGGAGACCATTGGATCACGCAGTGAAGGTCTCAAGCAGATCTTCTCTTCGGCATCTGATTTCTCTTCATTGATCATCGAGTACGTTCAACGTTTCGGGGATTTTGAAGGATTCTTTACCAAAGACAATGTGGCAAAGCTGACATTTGCAGCAGGTCAGGAAGAGGGCGTCAAAGAGGACCTCTACTGATACTTCTGGGATCTAAGTGAGATAATAAGGGACCTTTATTTTGAGTGGTCCCTTGTCTAACGAATGCCCATTACCCTTGTCCCTTCTGAATGAATCGCTCATTCAGGACTTGATTAATCTGGCCGAGACGGCTGGTCAGGATATCTTGGCCTTTTATGAACAAGAAACAGCCTGGGATGCAAAAGCGGATTCGTCCCCGTTAACGGCTGCTGATCTGGCCAGCCATCAAAGAATACTGGCGGGGCTCAATGCGCTGACTCCCCACCTCCCTGTACTTTCTGAAGAGTCTCACCCTGTCGCGCCCTCGATCCGCCTTTCTTGGCCCAGCTTTTGGCTGGTGGATCCTCTTGATGGCACCAAAGAGTTTATCAACCGTAATGGTGAATTCACGGTCAACATCGCGCTGATCAATAATCACTATCCTGTTTTCGGAATCGTACATCTTCCTGCAAAGGGGCTGACATATATTGGAAACGGCGCCCTAGGTGCCTTCCGTTTGGATAAAGATCACGTAAAACAATCAATTCAGGTTCAAGGTGCCGTCTCGCATCCCCTGCGAGTATTGGGTTCACGCTCGCATCCAGCCCCTGATCTTGACGTTTATCTAAAGCAACAGGAGCCTCTGATACTCGAGCCAGTCGGAAGCTCGCTCAAGTTTTGCCGTGTCGCGGAGGGAAGTGCTGATCTTTATCCGCGGTTTGGTCCGACCTCAGAATGGGATACGGCGGCCGGTCAGGCCGTTCTAGAAGCTGCCGGTGGTCGTGTTTTCGATCTCCACGGTGCTCGCCTTAGGTACAATCACAAAGAAAGTTTGCTGAATCCTTATTTCCTCGCTTTTGGGGATCTTGGCCGGGACTGGATGCCTTGCCAGAATGAATCGTTCAGCACCCCCCCTTAGTGCGAGTCAGTCCATGAAAATCATCATCCTTGGAGCGGGTCAGGTCGGTAGCAGTCTGCTGCAGAGTCTTGCTAGCGAAAAGAACGACATCGTCATGGTGGATATCCGCCAAGAAATCCTGGAGAAGCTTCAGGATCGATTTGATATTCGCACAGTGCTTGGCCACGCCGCGCATCCCCCGATTCTTCAGGCCGCCGGTGCGCGTGAAGCTGACATGCTCATTGCAGCGACCAGTGATGACGAGACCAACATGCTGGCATGTCAGATCGCCGATATTCTTTTCAAGGTTCCGCGAAAGATAGCCCGTGTAAGGTCCATCGAGTATTTCGCTTACCCAGGACTTTTTTCGCCTGAAACGATTCCGATTGATTATGTGATCAGTCCCGAGCAGATCGTAACGCAATACATAGAACGCCTACTCTCACACCCCGGTGCGAGTCAGGTTCTGGACTTTGCAGAGGGTCGCGTCAGGATGGCCTCGCTACAAGCCGTTCGGGGCGGTCCTATGGTGGGACGTGAAGTCCGTGAACTTCATGAGCATGTCCCGAACTTTCATGCCCGCATCGCTGCCATTTTTCGAAATGGCCAACCGATTGCTCCAAATGGCAGTACAGTCATTCTTCATGGCGATGAAGTCTTCTTTCTGGCTTCCCGTGAAGAAATCAAAGGCGTGATGTCCGAATTGGGAAAAACGGAAAAGCCCTATAAGCGGCTTATTTTTGCAGGCGGTGGTCATGTCGGTAAACGGGTTGCTCTGGCGCTTGAAAGCCATTACTCGATCAAGGTGATTGAGCGTGATCCGCAGCGAGCCAAGAAAATCGCCGGCCAACTTAAAAACACGACGGTTCTGGTTGGGGATGCATCCGATCGGGATCTTCTCATCAGCGAGAATGTGGAAAGTGCCGATGTCTTTTGTGCGATCACCAACAATGACGAGGCGAATATTCTCTCAGCTATGCTGGCTAAGCGTCTCGGTGCACGACGAGTCATCGCGCTGGTCAATAACGACGCCTACTCCGAAATTGTTGATGATAAGCAACTGGATCTTGTGATTTCTCCCCAGCAGGCCACAATCAGTGCGCTCCTTCGTTATATCCGGCGAGGCGATGTGGGGCAGGTCCACTCGATCCGGCATGGCGCTTCTGAAGCGATTGAAATGGTGGCGCATGGTCAGGTCGGGGTGTCGCGCGTGATTGGTATTCCGATCAATGAAATCAACATGCCGGAAGGCATCGTCATGGGTGCCTTGGTGCGTGATGATGAAGTCTTACATGTGCATCACGATACGGTGATTCAAGAAGGTGACCATGTGATCATGTTCCTTTTGGATAAACGCCTGATTCCTGAAGTCGAGCGGCTTTTTCACGCCGTCGATTCGATTTAATCCTCTTAAGGAGAGCTTTGGTGACTGAAATTCAGAAAATGGCCCCGACTGTAGCCTTCGCCGCATTGAGTCAAGACTCGCGGGCAGTGCTGATCGATGTGCGCGATCCAGTCGAATTTAGTTTTGTGGGTCATCCCATAGGTGCCGTCAATATTCCCTTGAAATTTGCGCCGGGGATGTCGACGAATCCTGACTTTCTGTCTCAGGTGAGAGCCACCGTACCCGATGTAATGACACCGATTTTCCTGCTCTGTCGCAGTGGGCAAAGATCGATGGCTGCTGCAGAGGTCCTCTATGAAGCGGGTTTCCAGAGTCTCACTAACATTGAGGAAGGATTCGAAGGCGGAATGGATGACGCAAAGCACCGTTCGACCGTCAATGGCTGGCGATTTCACGGGCTTCCTTGGCAGCAAAGTTAGAACGGACTTTGAAGCTTCAGTAGCGTATAAAGCGTGTCAAGATGAGGTGTCTTCACACCGATCCGGTGGGCGGCACGTACCGCATTTCCCACGATGACTTCGGCTTCGGTGAGCCTCCCAGCAACACTGTCGAGTGTCATGCTCGGAAAGTATGGGGGCATTCGATGGGTCCCGTTGATCTGCTTTTCAATAATGCCGTTTGGTAGGCTATGGCCCAACTGGGTGGCCGTTTCATGGATTTCTTCCATCACCTTTCGGACCAGTTCCTCGGCGCCCCCTAACACCCTACCCGTGTGGGAACCACTGAGTGTGCAGAGTGCACTGAACGAGGCGTTCCAGAGCGCCTTTTGCCAACGGACGCTTTCCAGCTTTCCTGAATATTCCGCACTCGCTCCTGCTGATAGCCATCGACGGACCAAAGTTTCCCCCATTTCAGAGGGACCCTCTGGATACCGCCCCAATACGAGATGGCCATAGGCCTGGTGATGAACATGGCCGGGGCTGATACGAGTTGCGCAGACGAAGGCAACGCCCCCCAGGACTTCATTGCGAGGATAGGCAAGGGCAAGTTCTTCTTCGACTTCAAGGCCATTCGAAATCGACACAATCACCGTTTTGGGCCCCACGACGGGGTTGAGGAGTGATAGCCGATCAGACTGAGGGATAAGTTTGATCGCCAAGATCACGATTTCTGGCGGCGATTCCAGCGTTTCACCGGGTCGGATTACCTGATCGGGTCTATAAGTCCAATCTCCAAGACCAACATCACTTTTGACCCGAATCCCGTGATTTTTGACGTGGTCATAGTCACTTCGGCATTGCGTTGTAATGCATGCACCTGAACGTGCAAGCAGCCCGCCGTAGAGTCCTCCGATAGCGCCGGTGCCGATCAGATGGACTCGCATCAGTGGTCGGGATCGATGACGGATCGAATGAAGGGGATGGTGAGTCGCCGTGCGGCGGCCATCGAGGCCCGATCAAGCCGGTCAAGCTGGCGTAGTAGGCTACCCAGATCCCGCTCGACCCGACGGATAAGATAGTGAGCAACCGTTTCACTCAATTCAAGACCCAATGCTCTGGCATGGCCAATCAAGGCTTGTATGGATTCCTCTTCCGAAAGTGGTTTTAGCGCGATGATAGGACCTGAGGCAAGACGGCTGCGTAAATCCTGAAGCACGAAGGGCCAATCGCCCGGTGGCGTTCTTGCGCCCAGCACCAGTTGGGCATTCCGATCCTTGAGGACGTTAAATAATAGAAAAAGTGCATCCTCCCATGGACCATGGCCGCTCACGGAATCGATATCATCAAGACAAAGACAGTCGAAATGTTCCAGTCCTTCAATGGCTACTGGTCCCTGTTCCCTGAGCATGCTCATGGGAAGTGTCATGGCCAGTTGGCCATGGCTTCCGGCGGCCTTGCAACAGGCTTGAAGCAGATGTGTCTTTCCACTTCCTAGGGGCCCATGAACCAACACGGGCATCGGCCCCGACCCCTGTGCAACCGACTCCAGGAGCCGGAGGGCTTCCATGTTTGGTCCCGGCAAAAATCGTGCGAAGGTGTACTCGGGATCCAGGCCGAAGGGAAGGGGGAGCTGCTGGCTCACAGCCAATTAGGCAAGGCGTGTCGGCTTGAGGGCAACGGCAATCCGGCTCATGCGAGCACCAAACGCACGGCACAGAGCTCTCTCCTCTGCGGTCAATTCCTCTTTGCCCGACCCTGATAGGCGGCTCGGTCCATAGGGCGTCCCGCCGGAGCGAGTTTCACTGAGGGCCTTTTCCTGACTCGGAATGCCGACGACCACCATTCCATGATGGAGGAGGGGGATCATCATGGAGAGAAGGGTGGACTCATGTCCGCCATGCATCGATGAGGTTGAGGTGAAGACGCCGGCTGGTTTTCCGGAGAGTGCTCCGGAGAACCAAAGTCCACTCGAACTATCAATGAAGTGTTTAAGCGCTGCCGCCATGTTGCCGAAGTGTGTCGGACTACCCAGGATAAGACCATCGCAGTCTCTTAGCTCATCTAGCGTTGCGAAGGGGGCACCTTCAGCGGGAATACTGTCTTCCACCTGAGCCGTAGTCGGTGATACATCCGGCACCGTTCGAATTTTTGCGGTGACTCCGTCGACTTCTTCGACGCCGCGGGCAATGTGGTTGGCCATCTCGGCCGTCGCGCCGTAACGGCTGTAGTAGAGGATCAGAATTTCGGTCATGGTGTAACTGGCTGAAAAGATTTAAAGGATCGAGAGGACGGATTCAGGCGGGCGACCAATGGCAGCTCGACTTCCCTGAACAACGATAGGACGCTCAATGAGTACAGGATGAGACACCATGGCCTTGATGACGGCATCATCAGTCACTGACGCGTGATCCAGCCCAAGCTCCTTGTAGGCGGATTCGCCCTTTCGAAGTAATTCCCGTGGGCTTAGCCCCAGCGCCTTAATGAGATTGGATAATTCTGTCTCACTCGGCGGGAACTTAAGATATTCGACCACCAAAGGCTCTATGCCGCGGGACTTGAGGAGTTCCAGCGTCTGTCTGGATTTCGAACAGCGTGGATTGTGGTAGATCGTAATGTTCAAGATGTCTCCGAGGGATCAGACTTCAGGATGCTGGGAGGATTCAAAGATCATCAGCTCTCTCAAAACCGTCGTCGCGTAAGCCCCAGCAGGTAGGCTAAATTGAATGCGAAGTGCACCATCGTCCAACAGGTTGGCGCATACCTGTTGAGGTACCAGACGATAGGGCCGTCTCAGACTTTCCAGTCGTTCAGCTTGGAGTCCTTGATGAATTTCTGCGAAATCTGAGAGGATCCGAGCTTCGATTTCTGCTGCTTTCTTTTTGGCGACAGAAGGTTTCTCGCCGACCAAGGGACCACTGGGGTGGATGACCATGCGCTGGATGCGATCCTGAATATCCTCATCATCAGAATTCGCTTCGAAATGGCTCTTGGAGTCAGGAAACATGTAGACATCCCCCGAAATCGCTTGATTCCAAGACCCATCCAAAACCCGCTGAGACAGAATCTGATTGAAGATCTCTGAGCGAGCTGCAGAAAAGTAGATTCCACGCAGGTGCGGGCTGATTCGCATGCTTGGATTTCGCATGAGGTCCAGCGCACGCTCGACGTTATCGCCGTCACGCCCAAAGCGTTGGGGGCCAAAATAATTGGGAACACCTGTCGTTCCAATGGCTTTGACACGCTCCAATAATTGGCTTGCCGGTTGGTCGAGATCCCTGAGCGTGAGAGTGAAGCGATTTTCCTTGATCGCGCCCCGTCTTAACTTTCGATCATTCCGGGTATGTGCCAATACCCTGAACTGTTCGCCCTGCCATTGCGACCAGTCGGGATCTGCTTGGCCGGGTAATTGAACGCTAAACCACTGCTGTGTTCGACCATGCCGATCCTTGAGTCCTGCGTATCCAATGTCTCGAGACTTGGTGCTGGTGAAGCGAGCGAGCTGACGCGCTATAAAATCCGTGTTTTCACCCCACTTTTCGACATAGACAAAGGCATGCTCTCCCGAGCCTGAAGGCTCGAAGCTCAGGATCTCCTCGACGATAAAGTCTTCTGGGGTTGTCTTGATGGTGCCCCGAACCGTCGGCTTGCCATGCACGTAATGGAGTTGAGCCGTGGGATCCACAGTCTTCGCTTAGCTTTTGGATAGGAGAGCTATGGCATAGGAGGAAATTCCTTCTCCACGGCCTTCAAAGCCCATCCCTTCGGTGGTTGTTGCCTTGACGTTGACCGCATCCGGATCTACGCCAATATCCTCAGCGATGGTATCGCGCATTTTTGCAATATAGGGCGCGAGCTTGGGTAGCTGAGCCACAACTGTAACATCGACGTTGACGACGCCGTAGCCTCGCTCCTTAATTTTCTCGATGACCCCACGAAGCAAAATACGACTGTCGATTCCTTTGTAGGTCTTATCGGTGTCGGGAAAATGACGTCCGATATCGCCCATCGCTGCAGCACCGAGAAGGGCATCACACAGGGCATGGAGTGCGACATCTCCATCAGAGTGAGCCGCGAGACTTTTCTCGTAAGTTACAGGGACGCCGCAAAGCATGAGTTGTCCGCCATCGGTGAAACGATGGGCGTCATATCCTTGTCCGATTCTCAGCATTGGTTCTCCAGATAGAAAGCGGCCAGAGGCAAATCCTCAGGTCGGGTGATTTTGATGTTGTCGGGACGTCCTTCAACGATACGGGGCTGATATCCCTTCAGTTCAATCGCGCTGGCTTCATCTGTCACCAGATTCCCTCGTTCAGCAGCGTCCTCCAAAGCGGTCTTCAGCAAGCCATAACGAAACATTTGAGGTGTCAATGCGCGCCATGTTGAACTTCGGTCAGGGGTCCCGACGATCAGCCCTTGTTCGACTGTCTTCAGGGTGTCGCTGACAGGTAGAGCCAAAATCCCGCCTACGGGATCGTGCTGCAGCGTCTCGATCAGCTTTTCGACGTCGCTCTGTGTTAGGCAGAGTCTGGCCGCATCATGAACAAGCACCCAGTCATCAGGTGCCGCGCGGTGTTCCAGGCTTTTGAGCGCCGAATAAACAGAATCGGAACGCTCCTGACCCCCTGCTGCACGAATGATGCGCGGGTCCTTTGATACAGGAAGATCGTTCCAGTAGCCATCCTCGTGTCCTAAAGCAACAGCGATGGCAGAGATCTGGGAAACGGACAATATACGTTCGAGGGTATGCTCGAGCACTGTTTTGCCCAGAACTTCAAGATATTGTTTGGGAACCGTGCTGCCCATTCGCTTTCCGACACCGGCAGCGGGGACTACGGCCCAGTAGTGATTACTCATGATTCACCGGCGGTTTCCCGAGAGGCAATAGGTTGCTACCTACGCTACAAGGACATCATGGAGGAGAAATCGCCTCGTCAGGTTTGACGGGCGTCAGAGGCTTACTTTTAGGTTTGGCCTTGGATTTGGTTCGTCCCTGAGAAGGCTTTGCAGATCCGTCACCTTTTGGCGTCGGATTCTGTGCTTCTTTGTCCTCGTAAACCTGGACAAAAGTCTCTCCAGGCTTCACCAGTCCGAGATCGTGTCGCGCACGTTCTTCTATGGCGTCGGTTCCATCTCTTAAATCAGCCACATCTGCAGCTACGGCGGCATTTCGCGCGCGGCGCTGTTCGCCTTCCTGACGTAATTCCTCGATACGTCCGAGCGTTTCCTTGTACTCACTGACTCCGCCGTCCCCCCACCATAATCGGTATTGGAGGGCGGCGATCAGAAGTGCCAGGAAGGCAATCAGCTTGACCAAGAGACTACCCTTGGTGGTTTAGAACGCCCGCTTGAACGCGGACTTGCCAGCATACTTGGCCTTGGGGCCAAGTTCTGCTTCGATCTTCAGCAGGCGATTGTACTTGGCAATACGGTCTGAACGGCTCAGTGAACCCGTTTTGATCTGGCCAGAGCGCGTCGCAACCGCAAGATCGGCAATCGTCGAGTCCTCTGTTTCACCAGAACGATGAGACATGACGGTCGTGTAGCCTGCTGCGTGAGCCATGTCGATGGCTTCCAGTGTTTCGGTCAAGGAGCCAATCTGGTTGACCTTGATGAGAATGGAGTTCGCAACCTTGGCTTCAATGCCCTTCTTAAGGATCGCCGGATTGGTGACGAAAAGATCGTCGCCAACGATCTGAATCTTGGCGCCGAGCTTGTCCGTCATGATACCCCAGCCATGCCAGTCGCCTTCAGCAAGCCCATCTTCGATGGAAATGATCGGATACTTATCGACCCATGCTGCCAGGTAATCGACAAACTCTTCGGAAGTGAATTTTTTGCCTTCAGATTCAAGATGGTAAAAGCCATCCTTGTAGAACTCGGAGCTTGCAACATCCAGTCCCAGGAAGATGTCCTTGCCGGCAACATAGCCTGCATTGCTGATCGCTTCGAGGATGACTTCAATCGCAGATTCATTGGAGGGCAGGTTCGGGGCAAATCCACCTTCGTCACCCACACCTGTGGCGAGACCTCGGTCATGAAGTACCTTCTTCAATGCATGGAAGACTTCGGCACCGTAGCGGATAGCTTCGCGGAAGTTAGGTGCGCCAACCGGCAGAATCATGAATTCCTGCATATCGACACTGTTGTCTGCATGTGCGCCACCGTTGAGGATGTTCATCATCGGAACGGGCAGCAGGTATTCGCTATCGTTGTTGAGGTAAGCGTAAAGCGGCTTGCCTGCTTCCTGTGCAGAGGCACGAGCGGCGGCCAGAGAAACGCCCAGAATGGCGTTTGCTCCGAGACGGCCCTTGTTGTCAGTGCCATCAAGGTCAATCATCTTCTTATCAAGAGCTTTCTGATCAGCAGCGTCAAGACCGATCACTGCAGAGCGAAGTTCACCATTGACGTTGGCTACCGCCTTGGTGACGCCCTTGCCCAAATAGCGTGACTTGTCACCGTCGCGTAGTTCGATGGCTTCGCGAGAACCCGTTGAGGCTCCGGATGGAACCATTGCACTGCCTACGGCGCCAGACTCGAGAATGACGTCGACAGCGACCGTCGGGTTGCCACGCGAGTCGAGGACTTCAAGGGCTTTCACATCAACAATTTTGCTCATCGGGTTTGATCTCCTGTGATCAAAAAGTAAAGAGTGGAATAAAGTGTCAAAGCAGGGGTTGGCGTTTGACTGCGGAATCAATCGTTTTAAGGGTTTCGAGAAGTTCTCTCATGCGATGGAGTGGCCAGGAGTTCGGGCCATCACTTAACGCTTTCTCAGGGTCAGGGTGGGTTTCCATGAAAAGACCTGCAATGCCTACAGCCAATGCTGCGCGGGCCAGTGCAGGAACAAATTCTCGTTGACCACCGGAACTGTGACCTTGGCCACCCGGGAGCTGCACCGAGTGGGTTGCATCAAACACAACCGGACAACCGGTTTCACGCATGATCACGAGCGAGCGCATATCGGATACGAGATTGTTGTACCCAAAGGAGACCCCACGTTCACAGGCCAAGATCTGAGAGTTCCCCGTTGCGGTCGCTTTGTCGATGACGTTCTTCATGTCCCACGGCGCAAGAAATTGACCTTTCTTGATGTTAACCGGGCGACCCAGTCGGGCGACGCTTTGGATGAAATTGGTCTGACGGCAGAGGAAAGCGGGGGTTTGCAGCACATCGACCACAGAAGCGACCTCCTGGAGGGGGGTATCTTCATGCACATCGGTCAGAACAGGAACGCCGATTTGACGCTTCACTTCGGAGAGAATCCTTAAGCCTTCAGATACACCCGGCCCACGAAAACTGCTTCCAGATGATCGATTGGCCTTGTCGAATGATGACTTATAGATGAAAGGGATGCCGAGACTCTGAGTCAGCTCGTGTAGGGTCCCGGCGGTATCGATGGCTAAGCTCTCGCTTTCGATAACGCAGGGGCCGGCGATCAGGAAAAAGGGTTGATCAATCCCCGCTTCAAAACCACAAAGCTTCATGCGTCACTCCGGTTATCGACGTGATCACGCGCTGCCCGAATGAAGCCGGTGAAAAGCGGGTGTCCCTTTCGCGGTGTTGAGGTGAATTCAGGATGGAACTGACATGCCAGGAACCAGGGGTGTCCAGGGATCTCAATCGCTTCGACGAGTTTTCCATCCAAAGAAGTACCGCAAACCTTAAGCCCTTTGGCGACGAGCGTTTCAAGGTATGAATTGTTGAACTCATAACGGTGACGGTGGCGCTCAACGACTTCAGCGGACCCGTAGACTTCTCTACCCAGACTGCCTTCAACGAGTTTGCAGGCCTGTCCACCGAGGCGCATCGTGCCACCGATGTCAGAGTCCTCCGAACGATGCTCGATTTGCCCTGACGCATCTTGCCACTCAGTGATCAGCGCAATCACAGGATGGGGCGTCTTTGCATCAAATTCGGTGCTATGGGCACCAGAGAGTCCTGCCATGTTGCGGGCAAATTCAATCACCGCAACCTGCATGCCAAGACAGATGCCAAGGTAAGGAATTCCCGCTTCACGTGCGTAGCGGACGGTCCTGATCTTCCCTTCGACCCCCCGTTCACCGAAGCCACCTGGGACCAGAATGGCATCGATGTGATGGAGCATGGACTTCGGGTCATCGCCGATGTCCTCCGAATCAAAGTAATGGATTTTGACCTTGGTCCGAGTCTTGATTCCGGCGTGGATCAGGGCTTCGGAAAGCGATTTATAGGCATCGGTGTGGTGGACGTACTTGCCAACCATAGCCACATTGACTTCGCGATCCCAGTGCGTCAATCCATCAATGACCGCTTCCCATTCAGATAGGTCGGCTGAGGGCGCGTCGATGCGCAACTTTCTGACCACAATATCGTCGAGATGTTGGGCATGCAGCAGAGAAGGAATTCGATAAATAGTGTCGGCATCAACAGCCGTGATGACGGCGGCCTCACTCACGTTTGTGAAAAGGGCGATTTTTCTCCGCTCGGATTCGGGAATCATGCGATCAGAGCGACAGATCAGCACATCAGGCTGGATGCCGATAGTTCTCAGTTCCTTTACCGAATGCTGGGTAGGCTTGGTCTTTAGTTCCTTGGCGGCTTTCAGATAAGGGATCAA
>CAYQOJ010000098.1:0-11736 GCA_964419105.1 uncultured Methylococcus sp. | reverse complement strand
GAGACTTGCTCGAAATCCGCCGACTGATCGATGACCTTCGAGATTGACCAAACCGGCTTCTCGCGCCTCTTTGAGGAATGCCGCCTCAAGTTCGGGGCGAGACAACGTAAACGGGATATTCATTCTGGAACGCGACCCTAGAGCAACCGGGTTTGCGAAAAGCGCGGATTGATCGATCGCTGCATAGAGGAGCGCAGACTTACGTTCGCTAGAAAGTTCCATAGCTTTCACCCCACCTTGGCTCTCGAGCCATTCGAGAACAAGACCTAGCAAGTACCAGGGATAGGTAGGGGGAGTATTGAGCATCGATCCATTTCTGGCCTGGATCGAATAATCCATGAAGGATGGTGTTTCAATTCGGGAATGGCCCAGAAGGTCCTCCCGAACGATGACAACCGTTATACCCGAAGGGCCCATGTTTTTCTGAGCGCCGGCATAAATGACGCCAAATCGACTGATGTCCATCTCTCTGGAGAGAATGTTGGAGGACATGTCACAGATCAGGGGGGCTTGGTCCGAAACGGGAATCGAGAAGAACTCCACGCCTCCAATGGTTTCATTATCCGTGTAGTGCAGATAATCAACCGGCCCGACATCAAGCCATTCCTCGGGTTCAGGCACACGATGAAATCCTGAAGACTCGCTTGAAGCTGCGATAACAACTTCATCCAGATAGCGTCCTGCCTCAGCTATCGCCTTGGTTGACCAGATCCCTGTATTGACATAGGCCGCCCGGCGATAAGGGCCTGTAATATTGAGGGGCACGGCAGCAAACTGAGCTGTCGCACCACCCTGGAGAAAAAGAATGCGATAGTTCTGAGGGACAGCAAAGAGCTTTCTGAGTAGCGATTCAGCCTTGCTGGCGACAGCCTCATAGATTTCGCTTCGGTGGCTCATCTCCATGATGGACAAGCCACAGCCAGCAAAATCGATCAATTCATTCCTTGCGCGCTCTAGGACCTCCAGCGGAAGCGCAGAGGGTCCGGCACTGAAGTTGTAAACCCTCATGAGGATTCAGGACCACCATCCTCGACCGTCAAATCCTCTTCAGCGCCCTCTTCCTCGAGACCCTCGATAAAAGGAATACGATCAACGCCGACAACCCTCTCATCATCAGAGAGCTTGATGACGGTCACACCCTGCGTATTCCGCCCCAATTCACGAATTTCTTCGACGCGGGTCCGAACCAAGGTACCGCCATCAGTAATCAGCATGATTTCATCGCTTTCATCGACCAAGACCGCAGCAACGACCGCCCCATTTCTATCGCTGGTCTGAATGGCAATGACGCCCTGCCCGCCCCGACGGTGAATCGGGAAATCACTGATCGGGGTTCGCTTCCCGAACCCATTTTCAGTGATATTCAGGACGGAACCCTCAGTCCCGATGATCAATCCGATAATCTCTTGCCCTTCGTGCAGGGTCATGCCACGCACACCGGTCGCACCCCGTCCCATGACGCGGACGTCTTCCTCATTGAAGCAAACGGACTTACCCGCATTACTGAACAGCATCACATTTTGTTTGCCGTCAGTCACGGCGACATCCACCAGACGATCATCCTGACGAAGGTCAATGGCAATCTTCCCGGTAGACCGGGGGCGTTCAAATTCGCTCAATGCGACCTTTTTAACAATCCCGGATCCTGTGGCCATGAAGATGAAGTGTCCATCGTCAAACTGCCGAATCGGGAGAATGGCGTTGATCTTTTCCTTTTCTTCCAGAGGGAGAAGATTAATGAACGGGCGACCACGAGCAGTCCGGCTAGCAACCGGTAACTCGTAAACCTTAAGCCAGTAGACCTTCCCCACACTCGAGAAGCAGAGAATCGTATCGTGCGTGCTGGCCACAATCAGCTTCTCGATGTAATCCTCTTCCTTCATGGTGGTGGCCGTCTTGCCACGGCCACCACGGCGTTGTGCACGATAGGTTGAGAGCGGTTGCGACTTGACGTATCCCTCATGGGATACCGTCACAACCATATCTTCCTCGGTTATCAAATCTGCGCGAGAAAGATCCAGATAATCACTAATGATCCGGGTCCGACGAGCATCTCCAAACTGATCTCGAATCACGATCAGTTCATCATGGATGACTTCCATCAAGCGGATGTCACTCCCCAAGATCGCGAGCAATTCGTCGATCTTTTTAAGAATCTCCCGGTACTCGGCGATAATCTTGTCCTGCTCAAGTCCCGTCAATCGATGGAGACGAAGGTCAAGAATCGCCTGCGCCTGCTCAGCTGACAATCGGTAGCCCTCAGGACCAAGCCCGAATTCAGGTAGAAGCGCCTCCGGTCTTGAACGGGCTGCGTCTTCAGCGCGCTCAAGAAGATCAATCACCACCCCAGGCGCCCAGTGACGCGCAAGAAGCCTTTCCTTTGCCACTTGAGGGCTTTCTGACTTTTTGATGAGTTCGATGACTTCATCAATGTTCGCAAGCGCGACAGCAAGGCCTTCCAAGATATGCGCCCTATCGCGCGCCTTGCGTAAATCAAACAGGGTCCTGCGGGTGACCACTTCCCTGCGATGATCGATAAAGGCAGCAAGAATCTCCTTGAGATTCAGGCAGCGGGGACGACCATCGATCAAAGCGACCATATTGATGCCAAAGACATTTTGCATCGCGGTTTGCTGATAGAGGTTATTCAAAACCACTTCAGGCATTTCGCCCCGCTTGAGCTCGATCACCATGCGCATGCCATCCTTATCGGATTCATCACGCAGACCGGAAATCCCCTCAAGCTTTCCTTCCTTTGCCAACTCAGCAATCTTCTCCATCAACCGAGCCTTGTTGACCTGATAAGGAAGCTCGTTGACGATAATGCTGGAGCGGCCATTGTCCTCTTCAAACTCGCATTGCGCGCGAAGATAAATACGGCCACGGCCTGTAAGGTAAGCCTCTCGGATACCCGAGGCACCATTAATAATGCCCGCCGTTGGAAAATCGGGGCCAGGGATAATTGCCATCAGGTCCTGAATCGAAGCCTCAGGATCGGCAATCAAGTGAAGACAGGCATTAACCACTTCCGTGAGGTTATGCGGCGGGATGTTGGTCGCCATGCCAACTGCAATCCCAGCCGAACCGTTCACCAAGAGGTTAGGCACTCGCGTGGGAAGGACGGATGGCTCATGTTCCGAGTCATCATAGTTCGGTGTGAAGTTAACCGTTTCCTTCTCGAGATCCGCCAACAGTTCATGAGCGATCTTCGACATCCGAACTTCTGTGTATCGCATGGCTGCGGGGGGATCCCCGTCCACTGAACCGAAGTTACCCTGCCCATCGACCAACATGTAGCGTAAAGAGAACGGCTGCGCCATCCTAACGATCGTGTCATAGACCGCAGAGTCGCCATGGGGATGATATTTACCGATGACGTCACCGACGACACGCGCCGACTTCTTATAGGGCTTATTCCAGTCGTTGCCTAACTCATGCATCGCGAAGAGGACCCTGCGATGCACCGGTTTCAGGCCATCTCTGACATCGGGCAGCGCCCTCCCGACGATTACGCTCATCGCGTAATCAAGATAGGACTGCCGCATCTCGTCTTCAAGATTAACGGCGATGATTTCTTTGGCGAAACTGGACATCAGATAAGAGATTTCCGGATACGAAGAGAAGGCAGACGTTCGATCTTGATTATACCTGTCAGCCCCAAGGGTGCTCTACGATTGAGCACCATGGGGCCAACCAATACTAAAGACCGATTATTCGCTGGCAGAACTGCGGCTGGCCTTTTTCCGCTCATGCTCGAGGAGCAATTTTTTACGGATTCGAATCGTCTTCGGGGTGACTTCCACCAGCTCATCATCATCGATGAACTCAAGGGCCTGCTCAAGACTCATTCGAATCGGGGGAGTCAGCAAGATATTTTCATCTGTCCCCGCAGCGCGGATGTTCGTCAACTGCTTGGCCTTGGTTGGATTTACAACGAGATCATTGTCTCTGGAATGGATGCCGATCACCATGCCCTCATAAACCTCAACGCCATGCTCGATGAACATGCGGCCACGCTCCTGTAAGTTAAAGAGCGCATATCCCAAAGCTTTACCGGCAACCATTGAAATCATGACGCCGTTGATTCTTTGGCCAATATCACCTTTTTTGACTGGGCCATAATGGTCGAACACGTGATAGAGAAGTCCGGTACCTGAAGTTGCAGTCATGAACTCGGTTTGGAAGCCGATCAATCCACGCGATGGAATCATGTATTCCAGTCGAACGCGACCCTGGCCATCCGGCACCATATTAAGGAGGTCGCCCTTTCGTTCGCCCATTTTTTCCATGACGGCGCCTTGATTGACTTCCTCCACTTCAATGGTGACCTGCTCATAGGGCTCACACAGCTCGCCATCAATTTCACGGACAATCACCTCAGGTCGAGAAACACCGAGCTCATAACCCTCGCGTCGCATGTTTTCGATGAGGATTGATAGATGGAGCTCGCCGCGGCCTGAAACCTTAAACTTATCAGGGTCCTGAGTGTCTTCGACACGGAGTGCCACGTTATGGAGCAGCTCCCGCTGGAGGCGCTCACGTATCTGGCGAGTTGTGACGTACTTCCCTTCCTTGCCAGCAAAAGGCGAGTTATTAACCTGGAAGGTCATGCTGACGGTCGGCTCATCGACGGTCAGGGGCGGCAGCGCCTCAATGGCATCGGGAGAGCACAGTGTGTCTGAAATTTCGAGGGTATCAATACCGGTGAAAGCAATGATGTCTCCGGCATTTGCCTGAGGCACCTCAACACGCTCAAGGCCCTTGAATCCGAAAACCTGAAGAACACGCGCATTGCGCTGCGATCCGTCTCGATTCACCACGACAACCGGTGAGTTGGTCTTGATGGTTCCCCGCTGGATTCGCCCGATACCGATCACACCAACATAACTGTTGTAATCCAGCTGACTGATCTGCATCTGGAAACCACCCTCAACGTCAACTTTTGGGTGATGAACCTTATCAACGATGGTCTGAAAGAGGTAATCCATATTACCTTCACGGACATCGGGGGAATCCCCGGCATAACCATTGAGGGCAGATGCATACACCACCGGGAAATCGAGCTGTTCTTCGGTTGCGCCCAGGCGATCGAACAGGTCGAACGTCTGATCCAGCACCCAGTGCGCCCGGGCACCCGGTCGGTCAATCTTGTTAATCACAACAATCGGCTTGAGCCCCAGAGCAAAGGCCTTCTGGGTCACAAATCGGGTTTGCGGCATCGGGCCGTCAACTGCATCGACGAGCAGGAGCACCGAATCAACCATCGACAAAACGCGCTCAACTTCGCCACCAAAATCCGCGTGGCCAGGCGTGTCGACGATATTGATGTGGTAATCACCCCAATCAATCGCTGTATTCTTGGCAAGAATCGTGATGCCACGTTCCTTTTCGAGCGCATTGGAGTCCATGACGCGCTCTTCAACTTTTTCATGAGAAGCGAAGGTACCGGATTGCTGCAGGAGCTTGTCTACGAGCGTGGTCTTGCCATGATCGACGTGGGCGATAATGGCGATGTTGCGAAGCTTTTCGATCATTGGGTGAGAATTGAATTGGGTGGACTGGGCAAAATCCGTCCATTATAAGCCCTGAACACTCGCTCGGTCACCATTTCGGCATTTAATTTGCTTATCGCTAGGATCAAGGCACCACCATGCATGAACTGAACTTACGCCATAAGACCGATCATGAGCTTTTGGCCATTGTTGATGAAAATGATGAAGTGATCGGCTCCAAGACACGCCAGGAAATCCACAAAGAGGGACTTCGACATCGAGCAGTCCACATTCTTGTCTTCGATCGTGAGGGACATGTTTGCCTTCAGAAAAGAAGCATGAACAAAGACGTGAATCCTGGGGCCTGGGACACCTCTGCTGCGGGGCACGTGGATTTTGGTGAGCGTTATGAGGATGCTGCCGCCCGCGAACTTAAGGAGGAGCTCGGAATCATCGCCAATGAATCATTGCTCTCGATTGGGAGAATTGAGGCCTGCGAACTGACCGGATGGGAGTTCGTTCAGGTCTTTGCCACCAAGGCCACAAGAAATCTAATCCCTGACCCAGAGGAAATCGAGATGCTGAAGTGGGTGTCTATAGAGGAACTCGAACAGCTCCTTGATGACGACAACGCGCCGCTGACCCGATCCTTTCGACGGGTGTGGAGAGGTTTCATGACCTCCAAACTAAGTCCAACCTTCCTGGCGCAGAGTTGTGACTAATTGGATGTAAGCTTTTCGCGTGGACTCAAACGCAAAAGCCGATGGATCAACCCGCAAGGGATCACATAACTCAAATGCGGCCACATCATCTTGAGGAATCAAAACGGCATCGGCTGATGTCACTGTTCGATAGAAAACGTCAGCAGTCTTATAGGGTACACCGGCAAACCGATAGTCGTTCGGCTCACTGGTCAGATAAGAAAGCTCGGCCACATCTATACCCAACTCCTCTCGGATTTCTCGACGCAACCCCGCCTCCAAGGTTTCATTAAACTCAATGAACCCCCCCGGAACATCCAGCTTCCCAAGACCAGGCTCTTTCGCACGCACACAAAGAATGAGCTCACGACCCCGAAAAACAAAGGCCCCAGCCGCTGCAGCAGTATTAAAGAAAAAACGAAACGTGCAGTGTGGGCAATTCAGCTCACGCCCTCCCAAAATGGAAGGAGATTCCTTCCCGCAACAAGGACAGAAACTGAAAAAATCCTGAATTTCACTATGACGCGACATAGCAGCAATCTAACACCCTTCGCTGATTCCAGTCTGTGCTAAATTTCAGTGGCCCAGTTCAACTGCACATCCACTGTTCCTGCACCCATGGATTATTTGCTAAAACCCTTTTTGCTGATCGCTTTCAGCCTGATTTCAAGCGAATCCTTGTGGGCAGCCGAGGAAGACTGCACCGACTCTGGTTCGAGCTGGATTTACATCTCACCCAGTGAGCCTGAGCCGGGTGAGACAATCCGGATTAAAGCGCTCTCCGTCGAAGCCCCGCTGACCTCGCTGAGCCTTGTGTCGGAACAAGGTACAAAGCCCCTTCTATCCAGATCCGGAGATGGCCCGCCTTATTCTCTGGATGCCGAGACTCAAATTCCCTTGATTGGAGAATCAAAAGTCATCGCCGCCCGCAATGACCAGATGATAGCCTGCCGGAAAACTGGCCATGCAACCGTCAGGAATGAAAGTCCGGGTGAATGGACGCAGTCGATGGAGGTTTTTTATGCAGGATGGGTTGCGCAACTCTTTGATGGTCCACCCGAAGAGGAGCTTAGCTTCCGTTCACTTGAGCCCGTCCTTCGCGATCCCAAACGAAATTTCCTCTATAACTCACTCGGCTTAAATGAGGACGCTCGTCTTCCCGCTACACCCGATTGTGCTGATCTCCCCTACTTTCTTCGCGCTTATTTCGCATGGAAACTGGGTTTGCCTGTCGCCTATCGCGCCTGTGATCGGGGATCCAGTAGTCGGCCACCTCATTGCGGCGGCGCCACGCTTGATGACCGGTTTTCAAGCCAGAACTTGAATGCAGCAGCATTCACCCAATTTTCCAGAAAACTTTTTGATACGGTTCATTCTGGTAGCGCCCGAACGGCGATTCGGGATGAGTCCACCGATTTTTATCCCCTCGAACTCACCCGCAATGCCCTTTGGCCGGGTACTGTCTATGCCGACCCTTACGGCCATACGCTGATTATCGCCAAATGGATCGCGCCTAAAGAGGGACGCCCGGGGATCCTTCTGGCTGCTGACGCACAACCCGATAATTCAGTGACTCGCAAGCGATTTTGGGAAGGCAACTTCCTCTTCGCCGATATTCCAGGGGCCGGCGCCGGGTTTAAGGCCTTCAGACCGATTCTTCGGGATGAGGGGCGCCTTCACTTGGCATCCAATAGTGAACTTTCTCTAGGGGCTCCTGCGGGGCGTTTCTCAATGGAACAAGAGCATCTCCCGGCTGATGATTTTTATGCTGCCATGGAACGAGCCATCAACCCCGAAGGCTTGAAGCCCTTGGAAGCATACGAAAGCAAACTCAGCGCGCTGATTGAGCAGGTGCAAACCCGCGTTACCGCCGTTCAAAATGGTGAGAACTACGCGAGACAGCACCGTGGCAGTCCCATTACGATGCCGCAGGGCCCTGCCATTTTCGAAGCCACTGGACCTTGGGAAGATTTTGCAAGTCCCTCTCGCGACATGCGGCTTTTGATCGCCCTCAACGTTGTTGCGGGATTTCCCGACCAAATCAGGCGCCATCCTGAGCTCTTTAACCTCGAGCGGGGATCTGCGGATTCAACTGCCGGGGCCATCGCTCGCCATCACGAAGAGAGAATTCAACAGAATAGCTTCCGCTATGATCGAAGTGATGGGAGCTCTTACAGTCTAACGCTCGCCCAGCTTTTTGATCGCCGTGAAGCACTTGAAGTCGGCTACAACCCGAACGATTGCGCGGAACGGCGTTGGGGGGCAAGCCCAGGAACTGAGGAATATCAGACGTGTACCCGCCAGGCACCCCCGGACCAGGCGACGCGTATGAATCAGTATCGTTCATGGTTCAGAAACACCCAACGTCCGACCCGCTGAGATGCTCAAAACACATCACCCCAACTTAGCCCTGAGTTCAATCATTAGCCTAGCTCTCCTCTGTGGCTGCAGTTCGAAAAAGCTCGCCAACAGCACTGGAGCCGAGACCAATAAACCCAATGCAGAGATTCTCTCCACCGAACATCCGCGTAAGGGAAGTCGTGTCGATCAAATACTAAGGACCGCCGAAGCCGAATGGGATTTTTTTGGAAAGCAGACCGTCGTTCTCGATGACGATCGTGAATCCATGCCTTTAGTTGGCAAATGGGAGGATGATGGTGAGACTTACGCCAACAGGGTTAATGTCTACTGGCGCAGTGTAGGAAAGCCCCGACTTGATGGATACGACTGCAAGCAACCCTGGTCAGCAGCTTTCATCAGTTGGGTCATGCTCACGGCTGGACTGAGCGACTCTGAGTTTCCGTCTTCCGATGCTCACTGGAACTACATTCGGTATTTTGCAGGTAACCATCAGGGGACAGCCGCATTCACCCCACACAAGATCAATGATTATTCCCCAAGACCCGGGGACCTTATCTGCGCCACCCGCGGAAATTCAGGCTTCATTCCAATATATGACGCCATGGATACCGGGAGTGTCCTCATGGGTCATACCAAACTCCACTGCGATATCGTGACGGATGTCCGCAGGGGTCAGATTGATGCGCTCGGCGGGAATGTCCGCAACTCAGTTAGCAAATCGACCATTCCCACAGGGCCCAACGGCAGGTTAAAGCCTTCCGAAAGGCGCCCTTGGTTTGTCGTTCTTGAAAATCGGCTACCTCGGTAGCCATGAGGCGCGTCAAGCGCCTCGGAAGTTCATTCCCCGGGCGATATTGCCGCCCATGCCACGCATCATGTTCATCATGTTGCTCTTTTTGAACTTCTTCATCATCTTTTGCATCTGGTCGAACTGCTTGAGCATTTTGTTGACTTCCTGCAAATCAGATCCCGAACCCTTCGCAATCCTCTCCTTGCGCGAGGTATTGATCAAATCTGGATCACGACGCTCTTTCAGAGTCATCGATTCAATGATCACAATCTGACGTTTCCAGATATCGTCATTGACCTGCTCCTTCACTTGTTGAGGAACAGTGCCCATGCCCGGGAGCTTGTCCATCATGGCGGAGATTCCGCCCATGTTCTTGAGCTGTTGCAACTGGTCGTAGTAATCATTGAGGTTGAAACTGGCACCCTTCTGGATCTTTTTGACCAGCTTTTCGGCCTTGGCCTTGTCAATCGTCCGTTCAGCCTCCTCAATCAATGACAGTACATCACCCATTCCGAGAATACGGGAGGCAATACGATCGGGATGGAATCGTTCAAGGGCAGTGGTTTTTTCACCCACCCCGAGGAACTTGATTGGCTTACCCGTGATGTGCCGGACGGATAGCGCAGCACCTCCCCGCGCATCACCATCCGTCTTCGTGAGTACCACGCCAGTGAGGGGTAGCGCATCACCGAAGGACTTAGCCGTATTTGCCGCATCCTGACCCGTCATTGCATCGACAACAAACAAGGTCTCGATTGGATTGATTTCTCGATGCAGCTCTTGAATTTCCTGCATCATGGCTTCATCGACATGAAGTCGGCCAGCCGTATCGAGAATCAGAACATCTTTGTAGCGCTTTCGCGTGTATTCCAAAGCAGCCTTGGCGATATCAAGGGGAGCCTGTGTCGATTCGCTGGGGAAAAAATCTGCCCCGACTTCAGCCGCAAGCGTCTTCAATTGTTCGATTGCTGCGGGCCGATAAACGTCAGCACTGGCAACAACTACCGAACGGCGCTCACTTTCCTTGAGATATTTGGCTAGTTTGGCAACGGTCGTGGTCTTACCCGCCCCCTGTAGCCCCGCCATTAAAATCACCGCTGGGGGCTGGGTCGCCAGATTCAGCTTTTCATTGGCTTTCCCCATGACTGAGATGAGTTCTTCATTAACGATCTTAATGAAGGACTGTCCGGGGCTCAGGCTGCCTTGAACGTCTTGCCCTAAGGCACGTGTTTTGACTTGTTCGATGAAGTCCTTGACGACGGGCAACGCAACGTCGGCCTCCAAGAGGGCCATGCGGACCTCTCTAAGGGTGTCCTGAATGTTGGCTTCCGTGAGGCGCCCCTGGCCACGGATTTTCTTGAGTGAAAGGGTAAGTCGTTCGGTCAGGTTGTCAAACATTCGGAAATACCTTCATGGGGATGCCCGATCAAGGGCAGTTGCTTCATCTAGGGCGCGCATTATGCCAGACTAGCTCCTCTGGGAGAGGTTCTATGGACACGGTTTCGCTCACAAATTACGTCATCAGCGCATATCTTCTAGCGTTCGCCGTCAGGCTCACAACGCTTAGAGCCAATCTGCACGAAGGAGTTCAGGGGCTTCAACGCTGGGCCTGCGTTCCCTTAGCCCTGCTGGCCACCGGCCTTCATGGTTTTTCATGGCTTGAAGCCAGTGATTTTGGGGCTAACCTGAATTTCAGCTTACTGCATGCCATGTCGCTCGTGATGCTGATCACCAATCTTTTGATCATCATTACTGCGGCGCTTCGCCCCGTAGATCAGCTCGGCATCGTCACCTTCCCTCTCACGGCGATGATTCTTCTTCTCGGCGAGGCATTTCCTGAACCCCTGCGCCCGCTTCATCATTTCTCGCATGGAATGACCATCCACATCCTAAGCTCCCTGATCGCATTCAGCTTTCTTGGGATCGCTTCCATTCAGGGACTTCTTCTTCTTCTGCAGGATGCTTGCTTGCGACGTCGCTACCTCAAGGCCTGGATCCTCAGATCCCTCCCTTCGCTTGAAAGCATGGAATCACTGATGTTTAGCCTGATTGGCTCAGGCTTACTGTTTCTCACGCTTTCACTGGCCTCTGGATTTGTCTTTCTTGAGAACATGTTTGCCCAACATCTGGCACACAAAACCATTCTCGCGCTGGTTGCTTGGCTTGTCTTTGGAACACTGCTTCTGGGTCGGGCCCGATTCGGATGGCGCGGGATCGTGGCCATACGCTGGACACTTGCGGGTTTTGTCACGCTGTTGCTCGCCTACTTTGGGAGCAAGCTCGTCATCGAATTGATCCTGAAGCGGGCCTAGGCCTCCACCAAAAGCACGATTGAATCCCCATGCGTAGTCTCCGCTCATTTGGTCTGATCGCGCTTTTTTCTGTTTTAAGC
>CAYQOJ010000097.1:368-11831 GCA_964419105.1 uncultured Methylococcus sp. | reverse complement strand
ACCGACAGGTTTCCTCCTGTAACCTCCAATCGGCAGTTCTCCTCCTTCAGCGACCTAAGAGGTCGCTTTTTTTTGGCAAAAAAAAGCCTGCGAGAGCAGGCGTTTTTTACTTGTTGTTTTTATGACAGCGCGCTTCCAAGCGACTTGCTGTGACTTTTCTTCTTTTTCTTAGGCGGCCTTGAAGGCCTGCTCTCCTCCTTCAGATTTTGAAGGACGCCCCTGAGGGCGTCCGACCAGTCTAACGGGAAAAAAACCTGTGTCTACATTTTTTTAGCGGAATGAACCGGCTCAATTGTCGACATGGTCGACTCGATCCAGGCCTCGGCTTCCCGGTTCAATTCCTGTGCCGTCTGGTCCGCGCCATCCAAGGCGGGGCCCACCACAATCCGGATCGTTCCAGGATACTTCAGGAAGCCATTTTTCCCCCAGTAACTCCCCGCGTTATGGGCCACCGGGACCAAAGGGCAACCCACGCGGGCAGCGAGCAATCCACCACTGGATCCATAGTGTCCGCGAACTCCCGGCGCAACTCGCGTCCCCTCAGGGAAGAGCACCACCCAGCGTCCGGAACGAATTCGCGCTTCCCCATCCCTCAGGATCTGTTTGAGCGCCAGAGACTTGAGCGAGCGATTAATAGCGATCGGCTGAAGCGTCGCCATCGCCCAACCCCATACCGGAATCCGGAGGAGTTCACGCTTCAAAATGAAAACGACCGGAGGGAAGATCACCTGAAGGACCAGCGTTTCAAATGCGGATTGATGCTTGCAGAAAATCAGGCCACTTCGCCCTTTTGGGATATTCTCCTTGCCCTCCACCGCATAATGCAGGCCACAGGTCGTCCGAAGCCACCAGAGGTTCAGCCGCACCCAAAGGTTTGCGGCCCGATAACGAAGCTTGAACGGAAACAGCCAAAGCAAAGTCATGATCGGACCGATCAGCAGCGTTGACGCCACCTGCCCCAAAAGAAAAAGGGCCGATCGAAAGACCACAACCGGCTTACGCGAGGAGAATGTGCTGGACCGCTTCATAGAGATTCGAGAAAACTGGAACATCAAGATCCGGATGATGCTTCAAGGTCCTAAGGCCCTTGCCGGTCTCAACTAAAAGTGGGGTTGCACCGGCAGCGCGGGCCGCTTCAAGGTCTCTGAAGGAGTCCCCGATCGCAGGAACGCCTTTAAGCTCGAGGCCATAACGGTCTTTGAGGGCTTCAAAAAGACCCGCCTTGGGTTTACGGCAGTCGCAAAAGTCCTCAGGTCCATGCGGGCAGTGAAAAATTGCCTCAATCTTCCCGCCCCGGGCCTCAACCAGCGTTCGCATTTTCTGGTGGATGGCTTCGAGAACTTCCGCATCAAAATAGCCCCGGGCAATGCCGGATTGATTGGTGATCACAAAGATCCGATAACCCCGCCGCGTCAGCAATTCGATCGCTTCAAGGCTTCCAGGGATCGGCTCCCATTCCTCGGGTGACTTGATGTAGTCGTCCGAATCCTCGTTGATGACGCCATCCCGATCCAGAATGACAATGCGTTCACTGATGGCGTTCACGTCACTATCCCTGAAGCTTGGAGATGTCGGCAATATCGAGGAAAAGCCCTTCAATCATCGAGAGGAGACCGATGCGATTGGCCTTGAGGGCGGGATCATCCGCCATCACCATGACGCCCTCAAAGAAGGCATCCACTGGCTCACGAAGACTCGCAAGACGCTTCAATGCCGCGCCATAGTCGCTTTTTGCCAAAAGCGACGTGGTCGCTTCGCGGGCATCGCGAGCAGCCTTTAGAAGATTCTTCTCGAGAGGATCCTGCAGAATGGATTCGTCCACATTGGCGACCCGGGGCGCCTCTGATTTCCGGAGGATGTTGCGAATGCGCTTGTTGGCTGCAGACAAACTTTCCGCCTCGGGCAGCAAACGAAAATCACGAACGGCGGCAAGACGACGCTCGAAATCAACCAGGCTCCGGGGGTTCACGCCAAGGACAGCATCAAATTCATCGGGCCGTGCCCCTCTCTCAACAAGATAGCCCCGCAGACGGTCATAGATGAAATTCAGCACCAGTTCCTGGGTCTTGTCGCGATCAAAGGCATGCGTCAGGGGGGACAAGGCGCCTGAAACCCAGTGAGGGAGGTCCAGATCCAATCCGCCCTCGATGGAGATTCGGATCACACCCAGCGCAGCTCGGCGCAAGGCATAAGGGTCCTTGTCACCGGTGGGGATCAAGCCAGCAGAGAAAATACCCGTCAGGGTATCCAGCTTTTCTGCGAGGGCCACCACCTGGCCCACCGGCGTCGACGGCAAATCGCCGCCCGAGACTTTTGGAAGATACTGCTCCTCAATCGCCTCGGCGATGGCCGAAGGCTCCCCCTCTGCCGCTGCATAGTATCGACCCATGATTCCCTGCAGCTCCGGAAATTCCCCGACCATCGTCGTCAGAAGGTCCGCCTTGGCCAATCGCGCAGCTCTCTCAGCCAGTCCGGCATCAACGCCCAATTCGCGGGAGATCGATCCTGAAAGATGAACAACGCGCTGCGTCTTGTCGAGCAAGGATCCCAGCACCTTCTGGAAGGTCACATTCCCGAGGTCTTCCACCCGACTTTCGAGGGTTCGCTTCCGATCGAGATTCCAAAAGAACTCGGCATCGGAAAGACGGGGTCTGACGACCCGCTCATTCCCTTCCCGAACGGTTTCAAGACGCGAACTGGCAAGATTGCTGAAGGTGATGAAATGCGGAAGAAGCTTTCCATCAGCCGCCCGAATCGGGAAGTATTTTTGATTGGCCTGAAGCGTCGTGATCAACACCTCGGCAGGAAGACTCAGAAAACGGGCCTCGATGTTACCCAACACGGGAACCGGCCATTCAACCAACGCGGTAACCTCATCGAGAAGTTCGGGATCAATCACCGCAACGCCGCCCACAGAGGCAGCGGCCTCTTCGGCCTGGCGTCGAATAGCGGCCCGGCGACGGTCAAAATCGGCAATGACGAAGCCCAAATGCTCGAGGGTTTCGAGATAGTCGGTCGGAACCTTGAATTCGATGGCACTTTTGCAGTGGAAGCGATGCCCCCGACTGGACCTTCCCGTCTCCACACCCAAGATTTCGGCTGATACCACCTCGGCACCGAACAAAAGGACAACCCAATGCACGGGTCTTACGAACTCTGCTGTGCCATTGCCCCAGCGCATGCGCTTGGCAATCGGAAGCCCTGCCAGAGCTTGCCTGAAAAGATCCGGAAGAAACTCTCGGGTATCGACCCCTTTAACCACCTGACGAACGGCGACCCAAGCGCCTTTGTCGGTTTCGAGCGTAAACAACTGATCCACGCTGGCGGCTGCGCTCTTGAGGAAGCCCTCCAGAGCTTTACTTGGCGTCCCATCGGCCTGAAATGCCACATTGGCTGCAGGGCCTCGACGCTCGACTTCCTGATCTGGTTGGGACACCGCAACTTCACGAATGACAAGTGCCAGCCGACGGGGCGATGCATAGGGTTCCACCGCACCATGGCGAATACCCGCCTTGGCAAGTCCATCCTCAACCAGCTGGCAGAGCGATCGACTCAGGGTCAGAAGGGACTTGGGCGGGAGCTCTTCTGTGCCCAACTCAAATAGAACATCACGAAATTCGGTCATCTCAGCGAACCTTTGGATTCAGCATGGGGAAGCCGAGGCTTTCCCGACGTTGGTAGTAGGCCTCCGCAACGGCGCGGGCCAATTCACGGACGCGCAAGATGAAGCGCTGCCGCTCGGTCACCGAAATAGCCTTGCGGGCATCGAGAAGATTGAAGGAATGAGAGGCTTTGAGCACCATTTCATAAGCCGGAAGCGGCAGATCCAGCTCGATCAGACGTTTGGATTCCCGCTCATAAGTGTCAAAGGCCCCAAACAAAAAGTTCGTGTCGGCATGCTCAAAATTGAAGGCCGACATTTCGACTTCGTTTTGGTGGTAGACATCGCCATAGGTGACGATCCCTTGAGGGCCATCTGCCCAAACCAGATCAAAAACACTGGCCTTGGCCTGAAGATACATCGCGATTCGTTCCAGACCATAGGTGATTTCACCACTGACGGGACGACAGTCGAGACCACCGACTTGCTGGAAATAGGTGAACTGGGTCACCTCCATACCATTCAGCCACACTTCCCAGCCCAGACCCCAGGCACCCAGCGTTGGGGATTCCCAGTTATCCTCGACAAAGCGAATGTCGTGCTCTTCAAGATCGAAGCCCAGATAAGCCAGAGATCCCAGGTACAAGTCCTGAAAATCCGCCGGCGATGGCTTCATGATGACCTGAAACTGGTAGTAGTGCTGCAGGCGGTTGGGGTTCTCACCGTAGCGACCGTCCGTTGGACGCCGTGAGGGCTGAACATACGCCGTATTCCAAGGCTCGGGCCCAATCGACCTCAGAAAGGTCGCCGGGTGGAAGGTCCCAGCCCCGACTTCAAGATCCAGCGGCTGAAGAATGACGCAGCCCTGGGCTGCCCAATAGTCCTGGAGGGCCAGAATCAGGCCCTGGAAGGTAGAAACATCGCGTTGTTTTGGGGACACGCCGGCCGCTCCCTATGGCATGCAGAAATAAAGGCCGGATTATAGCCCAACCGCGGCCTGGCCCGACCTCAACAAATCGCAAGATGTCAGATCATGCAGCGTGCAGCATAGTCTGCCGCCCCCAAAAGGGCGGTATTGGGGTTGAGCGCCACCCGGACGGGAAGCTCCTTGAGAAAATGCGAGAATCGGCCCTTGGCAAGGAAACCCGCCATGAACTGTCCATCCTCCACCAGCGCATTAAGGATCTTGGGCGCGATGCCACCACCGATCAGAACGCCGCCACGGGAGAGACATTTCAAGGCCAGATTACCCGCCTCGGCGCCATAGATGCGGGCGAACCGACGAAGGGTCTCCCGCGCGAGTGGATCCTGATACTCCAAGGCATGAAAGCTGATTTCCCGCGCCGGATCTTCGGCCGTCTTTAAGGCCGTCGCAAGCGCTTCAGATTCCGGCAGAATGCCTGTCGAACGCATATAGCCATAGAGTTCGGCAATCCCTGCGCCCGAAAGAATGCGCTCCATGCTGACATGCCCGGAAAATTTCTCCCGAAGATAGACCAGAAGCCCATCCTCAAAGGCATCGCCCGGGGCAAAGTCCGTATGCCCCCCCTCGGTCGCGATCGGGTGGTAGTTCATGCCATCCCAGAACAAAATGGCCTCTCCCAAGCCGGTTCCCGCGGCAACGACAGCCCGATTGCCGATGCGAGACTCGGCGTGAGGATTGAGCTCGAGCCACTCCTCAGGACCCAGCCTCAGAAGCCCCAGCGCCATGGCCTGAAGGTCGTTCAGCAATTTAACTCGCGGAATCCCTGCCGCTTGGGAAAGAACCTTCTCATCGATGACCCAGGGGAGGTTCGTGATTCTGGAAACCCCGTCAAAAACAGGCCCTGCGACCCCAAAGCAAGCCGCCTCAACAGAAACACTCTGGTCACTCAGAAATTCCTGAACGATCTCCTCGAGGGAGGCATAGTCGGCGCTCGGAAAAAGACGCTCGCGGACCCGCTCCAGTCCGTCGGTATTTTTCTCGTACTGGGCCAAGATGGTCTTGGTGCCACCAATGTCTCCGGCTAAAAGCATGCGAACCCCTGATGTGTGCTGGCTGTAGCCCTAGACTACACCGTTTTGCCCCGACGCCCCACTTGATGCCCGAGGGCCTTTGCGCTCTGGATGGCCCTGCGCGCCGAGAGGGTGTGCAGAATCCCTTTGCGCAACACCGTTTTTGAGAGAGAATCGAAGGTTAACCTTGTCTTCAGCAGGCTCTATTCGATGCCGCCCGCCTCCTTGATCAACGCTGAAACCCTCATCGAACGCTATGATGCGTTCTTTTTTGATGCCTATGGCGTCCTGCTTCATCGGGATGGTCCCCTCCCAGGTGCCTGCCAACTTCTGGAAAGACTGCATCAACTGGGAAAGCCCTATTTTGTGGTGACCAACTCCGCGGCCCGCCTTCCGGAGCATGCCGCCGTCCGCTACCAAGCGTTTGGCTTTCCCCTTGAAGCCGACCAAATCATCACGGCAGGTTCCCTCATCGGACCTTATTTCAGAACGCAGGGGCTCGAGGGCAAACGCTGTGCAGTCCTTGGGCCTGAGGATAGCCACACTTTCGTGGCGCAGGCCCAGGGGGTTTTGGTTCCTGCGACCGAAGCCTTTGACGTTCTGGTGATTGGCGATCAGGTGGGATTTCCCTTCTTGGACCATATGGATGCGGTTCTGACCCATCTGATCCAGCGGTTCGATCAGGACCTTCCGGTGACCCTGATCCTGCCTAACCCGGACCTGATCTATCCCAAGCCCGACGGCTTTGGACTGACCTGTGGCGCCATGGCCACCCTGATCGAGGCCGTCTTGAAGCAGCGCTATCCGGAACGGGAGGACATCCTTTTCACTGTTCTGGGTAAACCAATGCCCGCCCTCTTTGAGGAGGCATGCCGCCGCGCAGGCACACGGAACGCTGTCATGATCGGGGACCAGATCGAAACCGATATTCGAGGAGCCCACGCCTTTGGGATTGATTCTGCGCTGGTCACCGGAGGCGTCGCTGAACTGGCCTTTTTCTCAGAAGACCTCGCCTATCCGCCGACCTACCAACTCCCCAACCTTCTCCTCTAATCCCAGGACTTCACCCGAGTCGGGACCCCGCGAAGATGAGAGGATGCGCCAGACTATGGGCAGCCCCCCCTTGAATATGCGAGAATCGCGTCATTTTTACGTGGAGACGTTGCGATGCGAGTCATCCTCCTTGGTGCGCCAGGTTCAGGCAAAGGCACTCAGGCTCAGGCTATCACCGAGAAGTTCGATATCCCCCAAATTTCTACCGGCGACATGTTACGCGCCGCCGTTCGGGATGGAACGGAGCTCGGGCTTGCCGCCAAGAAGATCATGGACGCCGGCCTTCTCGTTTCGGACGACATCATTTTGGGCCTGATCAAAGAACGCATCACGGCGACCGACTGCCGCAATGGCTTCCTCCTCGATGGCTTCCCGAGAACCATCGCGCAGGCGGATGGCCTCGAAGCATTGGCCATTACGATTGATGTGGTCATTGAATTTGTGGTGGATGACGAAGAGATTGTTCGCCGCATGAGCGGCCGCCGGGTCCATCCGGCTTCCGGACGTTCATATCACGTCGTCTTCAACCCGCCCAAAGTGGAAGGTGTCGATGACATCACCGGCGAAGCACTGATTCAGCGCGACGACGACAGCGAAACCACGGTGCGCAAGCGGCTATCGGTCTATCATGACCAGACCAAGCCACTGGTGGGTTATTACCAAACCAAGGCCGAACAGGGATCTGTGCGGTTTGCCAGCATCAATGGCATCGGCAGCGTGGACGCCATTACCCAGAAACTGTTTGAGGTTCTGGACGCCGCCCACTGAGACGGCCCGACCCCTTTCTTCCTAGACCCATTACCGAGACCTGACGCCTATGGCCGGCAAAACCCTCTATGACAAACTGTGGGATGCACACGTCGTGTGCACGGAACCGGATGGTTCAGCCCTGATTTACGTCGATCGGCAGCTGTTGCACGAAGTGACATCGCCGCAGGCCTTTGAAGGCCTCAGGCTGTCCGGACGCAAAGTCTGGCGCAAAGGCGCAAACCTCGCTACCGCCGACCACAATGTCCCTACCAAGGATCGCGCGAAAGGCATCGCTGATCCCATTGCAAAACTCCAGATCGAAACCTTGGACCGCAATTGTGCGGAATTCGGCATTCTGGAATTTCCGATGGGTGACGTTCGCCAGGGTGTTGTGCACGTGATGGGACCCGAACAGGGGGCTACCCTCCCCGGCATGACCATTGTTTGCGGCGATTCGCATACGGCAACCCATGGCGCATTTGGTGCGCTGGCTTTCGGGATCGGTACCTCGGAAGTGGAGCATGCGCTGGCGACACAGTGTCTGGTCCAGAGAAAGTCAAAAACCATGCTGGTGAAAGTCGAGGGGACCCTCGGCGCCGGCGTGACCGCGAAAGACATCATTCTTGCCGTCATCGGCCGGATTGGCACCGCGGGTGGCACGGGTTACACCATCGAGTTCGCAGGTTCTGCCATTCGCAGCCTGACGATGGAAGGGCGCATGACGCTCTGCAACATGGCCATCGAGGGCGGTGCACGCGCCGGCCTTGTCGCTGTAGATGACACCACGATCAATTACCTGAAAGGCCGGCCGATGGCCCCCACCGGTCGCCTTTGGGACGAAGCCCTCTTGAGCTGGAAGGATCTCAAGAGCGATGCGGATGCCACCTTCGATGCCACCATCGAACTGGCCGCAAAGGACATCAAACCTCAGGTCAGCTGGGGTACTTCCCCAGAGATGGTCCTGCCGGTTGACGCCAAGGTTCCGGACCCCACTCAGGAAAAGGATGCGGTCAAGCGTGACGGCATGGAACGAGCGCTTCAGTACATGGGGCTCAAGGCCGGTACGCCAATCAGCGAGATCAAGCTCGATAAGGTCTTCATCGGCTCCTGTACCAACGGCCGAATTGAGGATTTGCGGGCCGCTGCTGCAGTGGCCAAGGGCCGCAAGGTCGCGAGCAACATCAAGCTTGCCATGGTCGTTCCTGGCTCAGGCCTGGTGAAGCAGCAGGCGGAAGATGAAGGGCTCGACAAGATTTTTGTCGCTGCAGGTTTTGAATGGCGTGACCCCGGTTGCTCCATGTGCCTTGCCATGAATGCGGACCGCCTGGAATCCGGCGAACGCTGCGCTTCAACATCCAATCGTAACTTTGAAGGCCGTCAGGGCTTTGGTGGCCGCACCCATCTGGTGAGCCCCGCCATGGCGGCTGCAGCTGCGGTCACCGGCCACTTCATCGATGTCAGATCACTGAAAGCAGCCACTGAAGAAAAACCTGCGGCCGAGGCCCCAGCGAAATCTGTGGCTAGCGCGCCTTCCGAGGTCGCGGCACCGGTTGTGGCGCCAACGCCTCTTGAAGCGCCTGTCGCCCCGACTTCGAAGAAATCGGCGCCCAAGGCCAAGAGTGCAGCGCAAAGTTCAGCGCCTAGCGAACCCCCCGCTGAAGCAAAGGCCCCAAAGGCAAGGGTTCCGGTCAAAAAGGCGGCACAAGAAAAGAAAGCCCCTGTCACCCCGAACCCCAAGAAACCCGCGCCCCGCTCGGCGGGATCAACCTTGCGTAAGAGGTCACCCAAGTCATGAGATCCTTTCGTTACATCAATTCTCGGGTCATCCCATTGGATCGCGCCAATGTGGATACGGATGCCATCATCCCGAAGCAGTTCCTGAAGTCCATCAAGCGCAGTGGTTTTGGCGTTTATCTTTTTGACGAATGGCGTTATCTGGACCGCGGTGAGCCAGACATGGACTGCACCAACCGCCCGCGCAATCCGGATTTTGTCCTCAACAAGCCCTCAGCTTTCAGGGCCCGGATTCTGCTGACCCGAGAGAACTTCGGCTGCGGATCTTCCCGAGAACACGCGCCTTGGGCGCTTGAAGATTATGGCTTCAGGGTGCTTATCGCGCCCAGTTTTGCCGATATCTTCTACAACAACTGCTTCAAGAACGGCATCTTGCCGATCATCTTGGATAGCGCCATCGTTGACCATCTGTTCCAGGAAGCCGCCGGTGTCGGGTACCAAATCGAGGTCGACCTTCCAAGCAAGACCATCACCACGAAGTTCGGCGAAAAAATTCGCTTCGAGATCGAACCCACACGCAAGCACCGACTGCTCAACGGGCTCGATGATATTGGCCTGACCCTTCAGCGTGCGGATGAAATTTCGGCTTATGAGGCGCGCCGGAAAAAGGAAGCCCCCTGGCTGTTTAGCGACGTCGCCTGAACGCCAATCAAAGCTGACCGTGATCCGGGTGCCACGTCATCCGGATCACAACCCATTCCCTACCACCCCCTCGGATAGCAAAGATCGATAGGAGAAGCGAGAAACTGGGCGCCTGATTATGTGCGCCGCGCTATCCCTCCCCACCACTTTGGATCGGGGCTCTCGCATGACATGATGACCAAAAAAATTGCCGTATTGCCCGGTGACGGAATCGGGACTGAAATCGTTGCCGAAGCCCTCAAGGTTCTGGATGTCCTTAAGAGTGACTATGGCCTTCAGGTCGAAACCGAAGAGGCCCTGATTGGTGGCGCCGCCTATGATGCCACGGGCACCCCGTTTCCTGAGGCAACCCTGAAAGTCTGCGCCGCCGCCGACTCGGTCCTTTTGGGTGCTGTCGGCGGCCCGAAATGGGAACCCCTCGATTATTCAGTTCGCCCTGAACGCGGCCTTTTGGGCCTTCGCGCTGAGCTTGAGCTTTTTGCCAACCTCCGTCCTGCGCTGCTCTACCCTCAGCTGGTTGCCGCATCGACCCTGAAGCCGGAAGTCGTCTCAGGCCTCGACATCATGATCATCCGCGAACTCACCGGCGGCATCTATTTCGGCAAGCCCCGTGGACGCCGCGTGAATGAACAAGGTGAGCGCGAAGGCTACAACACCCTGATCTACTCGGAATCTGAAATCCGCCGCATCGGACACATCGCGTTCCAGACCGCCCAAAAGCGTAACAAGAAGCTCTGCTCTGTCGACAAGGCGAATGTCCTTGAATGCACCGAGCTGTGGCGTGAAATCATGATCGAAGTGTCCAAGGACTATCCGGACGTTGAACTCAGCCACATGTACGTCGACAATGCCGCCATGCAGCTGGTCCGTGCGCCGAAGCAATTCGACGTCATGGTGACTGAAAACATGTTTGGCGACATCCTTTCCGACTGTGCGGCCATGCTGACGGGTTCCATTGGCATGTTGCCATCCGCGTCTCTCGACAAGAATGGGAAGGGCATGTACGAACCGATCCACGGATCTGCCCCTGACATCAGTGGCAAGGGTATTGCCAACCCGATCGCGACGATCCTTTCTGTTGCCATGATGCTTCGTCACAGCTTCAATGATGCCGTGAACGCAGATCGCGTCGAAAAGGCCGTGATCAAGTCTCTGGATGCCGGTTATCGCACCGCAGACATTTACTCCGAAGGCACCCGTAAAGTCGGGACCCAGGAGATGGGTGCAGCGATCATTGCCGCATTGCGTGGCTAGGAGCCTAAGACCATGAGAACCTTCAACGTTGCCGTGCTCGGAGCGACAGGCGCGGTCGGTGAAACCATGCTGGAAATTCTTGAACAGCGGAATTTCCCCGTTGGTCAGGTGTTTCCCCTGGCCAGCAGTCGTTCGGCTGGACAGACGGTCTCCTTCCGCGGCGAAGATCTGACGGTACTGGATGTCGAAACGTTCGACTTTAGTCAGGCTGAAATCGGTCTTTTCTCCGCTGGCGCCTCGGTCTCGGAGATCTATGGCCCGAAAGCAGCGGCCGAGGGCTGCGTCGTCATCGACAACACCTCACGGTTCCGATACGAGGACGACATTCCCCTGGTCGTACCAGAAGTCAATCCGGAAGCCATTGCGCAGTACCG
>CAYQOJ010000097.1:0-358 GCA_964419105.1 uncultured Methylococcus sp. | reverse complement strand
ACGTATTTTTAAACTTACCATGATCACATAATCCAGTACCGCAATCGCGGCATTATTGCCAACCCGAATTGCTCGACAATTCAAATGCTGGTGGCATTGAAGCCGATCCATGATGCCGTAGGCATCGATCGAATCAATGTCTGCACCTATCAGGCTGTTTCGGGAACCGGAAAAAAGGCGATTGAGGAGCTGGCCAACCAGACGACTCAACTCCTGAGCGGAAAGCCCGTGACTCCTGCGGTTTACCCTAAGCAGATTGCATTCAATGTGCTGCCCCAGATTGATGTCTTCCTCGACAATGGTTACACCAAGGAAGAAATGAAGATGGTTTGGGAAACCCGAAAGATCATGGGTGATG
>CAYQOJ010000096.1:10798-11850 GCA_964419105.1 uncultured Methylococcus sp. | reverse complement strand
CGGTGGTGGAATGGGAATGATGGGTGGGATGGGCGGCATGGGTGGCGGCATGGGTGGCGGCATGGGCATGATGATGTCGATGGCGCATCCCATTCATCTGCATGGCCAGCAGTTTCAGGTTTTGAGTCGTTCCATGAGCGGTGATGACGCCGACGACTATGCGACCGTCAAAGACGGCTTGATCAGCAGTGGATTCAAGGACACGGTCCTTTTGATGCCTGGCGAGAAAATTCGCCTCATTAAGCCTTTCGAGGACTTCAAAGGGCGATTCATGTATCACTGCCATAACCTCGAACACGAGGATCTGGGCATGATGCGAGAGTTCGAAATTTACTAATTGAAGACTCAGCCCAGAAAAAAAGAGGGGCGCGCCTTTTCGGCGGGCCCCTCTTTCATCAGCGGGTGAACGCCCCTCAGTGGTGAGGATGGAATGTCCGTTTCATCAGCTGGACTCTTCCGAGCGCCCGGTTGATCCGGAGCGTGAGATCACTGAGCCAGGTTTCGGCCACGGCATCGATCTTCGTCGCAGATTCATTGAGATGCTCGCTTCCGGTGATTCGGATGGTGTAGCTCGAAGCGTTATAGTCGATCGTGACGCGAAGGATTTCCTTGCCATCAACATAGCTTGCGGTAATGCTCTTGCCATCTGCTGTATCAAAAACCCAGCGGTCTTCGTCATCGGCCTCATCCAGACGGCTGACGTGGCGGTCTCCGGCATTTCGAAGGGTAGCATTGAGGTACTCGGACCAGGTGGACACGGCACCATTATCTGGAGCCGATAGTCCCGTTGCGAGGAGAATTGCGAGCTCAACGTCACCACGGTCGAGGCCTGCGGGGACATTGGCCTGAAGAGTTTGCTTGGGTTGGGTAATGCAACCGGTTAGGGAAAGCATCAAAACGCCGATAATCAGTGAAATTCGCATCCTAACCTCATGATGATGGTGACAATAAGAGGCCATTGAACCTTGCCTTAAGCGTTAAGAGCAAGTGTTTTCAGTGCCTATGGGTTGCTTGCTGGGCCTGAAGTTGAGGACGGCTGGCCCGGGTGATAG
>CAYQOJ010000096.1:0-10788 GCA_964419105.1 uncultured Methylococcus sp. | reverse complement strand
GGTAGCTCGAGGTCATGTGAGGATCGTTATTCATGATTTTGGCGCTGGGGTCATTCTGGTTGTGTCCCCAGTCATCGCCAGTCCCCTCTCCCCAACCACCCAGGTTGGTCCCCATTTCCATGCCACCGGTGCCATACGCCGTTCCAAGATACCCCGCGCCCATGGAGCCTGGACCTGTGCCATAGCCTCCCATGCCCATCCCCATTCCCATAGGCCCCATCCCATAGAAACCGCCAGATCCCATGTAGCCGACACCCCCAGGGCTTGCGTAACCACCGCAGCCTCCAATGCAAATCAAGCAAAAGGAGAGGGAGACGAATTTAAAAAATGGCAAAAGGTCGGCAGTTTGGATGTTCAAGGGGAACTTGTTGTCGTTGTGGCATTCTGTGCTTTGCCCTTGTTCCCCATTTCGTAGAGGTCGTAGGGCAGGGCAAAGGTGTCTGTGATCAGCGAGAAAGGCACATCGGCCAAAAGAACTGGACCAACTAACGCAGAGGTCCACAACGGTCGAACTTCACCGCTCAGAGTCCCAACCATGTCGGTTCCATCCCGCTGAACCCCGGGGAAAACGGTCCAGTCCTCTGGGGCCGTATCATATCGGCTTCGAATGCTGCTGCATCCAGATAGGGCGATAGCCAGAATGATCAATAGCGGAAATGCGGTTCTTGGGGTGTGCATACTTTCCTCCCATCGAAGGCTGAATACTCAGGCATTAGTGGTGTATGGTGCCACTTGTAGTGGCAGGCCGATATGTCTGGGCCCGGGATTGATTCGTGCTTTTTTAGCCGTATTTCCCCGACGAGCGAATTGCGAAATGGATTCTTTGCCGATTTGCGCTTCGCGATCATAGACCACTTGAGTGACAATCAGACGAAAATCCATCATAAACCTCTTTGGACCCTGTCATATTTCTTTCGACGTTTTCAATGGCCCACCGAATGAAGCATTTTCCTTACGCTCTGGCTTTCCTTTGGCTCTTCGCTCATTGCCCCATGGCTTTGGGGTTGAATGTGGAAGAACACGAGGACACCCTGATCGTCGACGAGAATCTATCGCTTCGGGATGTCATCGATGCTACGTATCAGCACTATCCTCAGCAGGCCATCGTCAAAGCCTATGAGGACGAAGTCCAGGCGCTCGAACAGCGCAGCACCAGTTGGGTTGCGGGTTATCCGATGATTTATCTGCAATATATTGATGATTCCTTAATTTCAAACCGGGGCATCAGTGACATTCAAAGTGGTTATCAGGTGCCCATCTGGATGTGGGGACAGAAAGAGGCAAGCCAGAAAGTCACGGATCAGTCCTCACTTGCGGCAGAGCGCTATGCTGTTGCGCTCAAACATGAGATCGCGGGTCTGGTGAGAAATGCGCTCTGGAATATCCGGATTACGGAAAATCGACGTGAGCTCGCGCAAAAGATTTTAGCAGTCGCCGATGAACTGCTTCGGGTCGTCAGGCGACGAGTGGAGCTTGGCGACATGTCCAAATCGGACATGCTTTTGGCTGAAAGTGACGCACTGGAAAAAAGATCTCAGCTGATGCAGGCCGAGGCAGAGGTGATCCACGCGAACAAGGCATATCAAAGTCTGACCCGAACGCGCCTGATGCCCGGTCACTTTGAAGAGCAGTTATCCAGGGATATTGCCCTGGCTGACAGCCATCCAGCTCTTGCTGCCGCAACGGCTTCAGTCGAGCGTGCACAAGCAGAGGTTGATTTCATTCGACTGTCAAAGCAAGGGAACCAACCCTCGGTCCTGATCGGAACAGACAGTACGTCGGTCAGCCGGTCGAGAGATTACGGCACGGGCACCAACCTGGTGTTCCAGATTCCGATCGGCGGGGATGACTGGCATGCCCCTCAGGTGGCTCAGGCCAATATTCTGTTGAATGAGAAGCTGGCCCAGAGGGAGGGCCTGCATCGGCAACTCGAAAAAGCAGCTCATGAGGCCGAGCATATTCTGGATTTGGACCAGAAGGCTCTGGTGGTCGCATCACGCCGAAAGGAAATTGCCGAAGAACAGCTCAGGATGAGTAAGATCGCTCTGGAAAATGGGGAGATTTCGATGATCGATTACCTCAAGATTCAGACCACGGCACAAACGTCCTTGAGGGATGCCGCTGAGCGCAAGATTCTGGTGCTTAAAGATATTTCGACGCTTCATCAGGCCGTCGGCATCAGTCCCTAAAAGCCCATGGCTAGAATCTCCTCGATTCCTTGATGATTGCGCTGAAGTTGTGGGTTCTTTCGATCCACTGGTAGATGATGGGCAAGACAATCAGGGTCATGGGAGTCGAGGTGAACAACCCGCCAATCACGACGATGGCGAGTGGGCGTTGGACCTCAGAGCCTGGTCCTGTCGCAAAGAGGAAGGGAATCAAGCTCAACATGGCAATGGTCGCGGTCATCATCACCGGGCGAAAACGCTGAGTGCAGCCCAGTTGAAGGGCGTTTGCAAAATCACCGCGCTTGACGTGCTGTGCTCGAATACTGGAGATCAGCACCACGCCATTGAGAACAGCGATGCCCCAGAGGGTGATGAAACCCACCGAGGCCGGGACAGAAAGGTACTCCCCTGAGCAAAAGAGCGAAATGACGCCGCCCATGGAGGCGAAGGGCAGGATCAGGATGATCAGGGTCGCCATTTTCAGTGAGTCGAAGAGAATGTAGAGGACGACAAAAATCGCGAGGATGGTCAAAGGAATGATGATCGCGAGTCGGGCACTGGCGCGTTCCATGTTTTCAAACTGGCCGCCCCACTTTAGGTAGTAGCCCTCAGGCAAGGGAATTTCCTTGGCTACGCGCTGCTGAAGTTCACTGACAAACCCCCCAAGGTCACGCCCATGAACATTGGCGCCAATCACAAAGCGGCGCTTACCCATTTCGCGGCTGATCTGGGCCGGCCCATCGACGACCTTGATCTCTGCAAGGTCACCGAGACGAACTATCGCACCATTGGGGGATTCGAGGAGAATATCTTCGATGGTGGCAAGGCTGTCGCGAAAGTGAAGGGGATAGCGGACCTGGAGCGGGAATCGTCGTTCGCCTTCATACACATCGGTTGCCGTTCGGCCCCCAATGGCCGTCTCGATGACATCGTTGACATCGGTGACATTGATGCCATAACGGGCAATGGTGTTGCGATTGATTTCAAGGGTCAGATATTGCTGCCCGCTGAGCCTTTCCATACGAATATCTGAGGCTCCCTCAACCTCTCCCACGATCTTGAGGACCCGGCTTCCGATGTCCTTTAAGGTTTCGATGTCATCTCCAAAAATCTTGATGGCGATATCCGAGCGAACGCCGGTCACCATTTCGGCTACACGAGCTGCAATCGGTTGCGACATCACTACCTGAACCCCGGGGAGCGTGGCGAGCTTTTCCCTGACCCTCTCGGCGATTGCGCTTTGGTCCCAGCCCTCCGGCATCCTCTCCTCAGGCACAAGACTGGCGATAGGACTGGATTCATTTTCAGGTTGGGGGTCAGTGGGGTTTTCGCTCCGTCCGAGTTGGGAAACCACATGTTCGATGCCGGGCACCTCTTTCACGAGACGCATGGCTTCTGTCTCAAGCTTCAGGGATTCAGCGAGGGACATGTTGGGGGGGCGAATGATCCCGGTCACAAGGCTACCCTCTTTCATCTCTGGCATGAAGGTGCTTCCCAAAAAAGGAAAAAGCCCCAAGGTTGCAAAAATCGAAAGGCCTGCCGCCAGCATCACCGGACGCGGATTCGACAATGCCTGATGCAATCCTTTTTCATAAGCCACGCGAAACCGTCTTAGGAGTTCATTTTCCCTTTCCTCTCGACCATCGAGAATGAAACTGCAAAGGACTGGTGAGAGCACCAGTGAGATGACCAGTGATGCAAAAAGGGCGATGGCAATCGTGTAGGCCAGAGGAGCGAACAATTTCCCCTCAATCCCCTGAAGGGTCATGAGCGGGAGGAAAACCAGGCAGATGATGCCGACACCGAAGACGACAGGGGTTCCGACTTCCTTGACCGCCCGGAAAATCGTTTCCCCCCGGACCCGGTTGGGCGCGCCTTTTTTACCGCTTAAACGGGCAAAGGCGTGCTCGACAACTACAACCGATCCATCCACCATCATGCCAATCGCGATCGCCAGTCCTCCAAGTGACATGAGGTTGGCCGAAATGCCGATCTGATTCATGACGATGAAGGTCAAAAGGGGTGTCAGCACCAAGGTGGCGATCACAACCAGACTGGATCGAAGGTCGCCTAAAAAGAAAAACAACACCAGGATGACCAAGAGGCTCCCTTCCATTAGAACTTTGGTGACGGTAGCGATGGCCGCATCCACGAGTTCGGAACGATCATAGAAGGGGACGATCTTGAGTCCCCCCGGAATGAGTCCTTGCTGATTGATTTCTTCAACCCGGCGCTTAATTTCTGTCACGATCTTTTTGGCATTTCCACCCCGAAACATCATCACGATGCCGCCAACCGATTCAGTCGTGCCATCCTTGATGACGGCACCGGATCTGACCGCGGTCCCAATCTGTACTCGGGCAATGTCATGGATATGGATCGGTATGCCGTCAACCTCTTTGAGGACGACGCTTTCGATATCGTCAACGTCCTTGAAAAGGCCCACACCACGAATCAGATATTGCTCTTCGTAATGCGGCAATTTGCCCCCGCCGCTATTGGCATTGTTTCTTGCGAGAGCCGTGTAGACATCGGCAAGCGTCAGGTCGTAATGCCTCAAACGATCGGGATTGGGTTCAACCTGATATTGCCGTTCATAGCCTCCAAGGGAGTTGATTTCAGCAACACCGGGTACGCCTCGAAGGAGGGGTCTGACGACCCAGTCCTGAAGAGTTCTGCGCTCAGTGAGCTCTTCGACCGGCAGCGCGTGACCGGCTTCATGAGGCCCTTCGAGGGTGTACTGAAACACTTCGCCAAGGCCAGAGGAAACGGGGCCAAGGACAGGCGTCACCTGAGCAGGTAGTCTCGAAGCGGCTTCGATCAGCCGTTCGATGACGAGTTGTCTTGCAAAATAAATGTTGGTCTCGTCACTAAAGACCAGGGTGATTTGGCTCAGGGAGTCCCGGTTAGCGGATCGCATCTCCTGAAGCCCAGGAAGTCCTTGCATCGCAATTTCCAGAGGAACCGTGATGAAGCGCTCGACTTCTTCAGGGGATCGGCCTGGGGCCTCTGCGGCGATCTGGACCTGAATATTGGTGACATCAGGAAAGGCATCGATATTGAGAACCCGGAGTTCGGTCAGGCCCTTCAAGGTCAGGGCAAGGGCCACCAGCAGCACGATTACCCTGCGGTTCAGTGCATACCGGACTAGCGCTTCGATCATCGGCTAATGGCCCTGTGTCTGGATTCTGACGCTGTTGAGCTGAAAGCTCCCCTTGGTCACGACTTTTTCGCCTAAGGTCAGACCTGAGGTCACTCGTCGCCGCCCATCGATTTCATCGTCCAAGCTGACGGCTCTGAGGTTGTAACGATGAGGTGCTGTTTCAACAAAGACATAGTCCTGATTTTGGTCCCGAATTACTGCGCTGGCGGCAACCGTCAAAGCAGGGAGGGAGGGTTGTTGAATATAGATGCTCGCCAGCATTTCCGGCTTGAGCCGAAAACCGGGATTTGGAAGAACAACGCGAATCTTGATCGTGCGCGAGTCAGGGTCCACGGTCCCTGCGATGAAGCTCAAGGTCCCCTTGAGCCTTTGATGGGCAAGGGCTGGAATTTCGATATCGGCCGGAGCGTTGAGTTCCAATGTTGTGGCCGATTTTTCAGGTACTTCGGCAACGACCCACACCTCGGAAAGGTCAGCCACTACAAAGAGTTCGTCGGAGATTTCAACAATCTGTCCGACGGAAATGTGCCGGGCAATCACGCTCCCGTTGATCGTTGCCGTGATCGGGGTGTTGGAGTTCACGCCTTTTTGCCGTGAAAGTCTTTGAAGATCATCCGCATGCATGCCCATGACCGCGAGTTGATCGGCCAGGGCATTCATCTCGATTTCCTTTTCAACCAGAACCGATTCTCTCTCCTTAAGATTCAGGAGACTGATGATGCCCTCCTCATAGAGCTTCCTTGATCTCTCGACGAAAAGACGCTTGAGTTCAACTTGCGATTTCGCCTTGAGGTAATTGGCCTGGGCGTCACTGAGTTGCGTGCTGTGCATGATCGCAAGGACCTGGCCTCGGCTGACCGTTTGCCCCACATTGGCGCGCACTTCAAGGACACGGCCACTGATGCTCGGGCCGATTTTTGCCAGATGATTTTCGTTGACGGAAATCCGACCTGAGGCCCTCAAGGAATCCTGAAGCACTGTCTCCGAGACCGTTTCAAGCACGATCTTGTTTTGGAGGATAGCCGGGGCCTCCACCGTGCTTTCGGCAGAGAGGGCCTGACGGGATATGCCGCACAGAATCAGGAGGCCAAAACTTAGCGTTCGCAAAAGATGAGGGGATACGGGGTGACGCTGCAAAAGGACTCCGGTCTTCTGGCATGAGCAGCCGACTTCATCTAGTCGGGCAAAGACGACAATTGGAAACGATGCGATCTTTAGTCCGATATTAACCCATTTCAGGTTTTAGGGCTGTCGTTTCAGCCAGATGATGCAGGGGGTAGGATCTAATATGCTAATGTCTCTCATACTGGATTTTTCATGGAACGCGTCGGGGTGAGTCGAGGTGGTTTTCACTGTAACGCAGCGTCGATTCGGGGCATCGCTCCGTCTATTTTGCTGTGCCATGCTGATCCCGGGTTGCAGCGGGGTTTTTCAGACGTCGCTTCCAGACGATCGGTATCGGTTGGCTTGCGGGCAGCAGTGTCTCAAGAATGGTGAGGACTGCAGCCATTTCTTTGCTTTGAAGAATGAAGAGAGGCGCCTGAGTTTCGAGCAGGCCAAGTCGAACTATTGGCTGTGTATGCGACGTTATGCCGACGGCCGCACGGAAAGTCCAAATCCCTGCGTGGCTCCAGGGTCCCAGCCTGAGGCCTATGATCACTGTGGCGATGATCTCGAACAATGCCTGATCGCCTGTCCAGTGACCTTGGATGAGTTGCCCGGTCTTCATGGGGCTGGGAGCTCCCAATCGGGCCTGAAATCTGGCGCTGCTCCATCACCCTGAAGTCCAGGAACCTTGTCTTCCTTCGAAGGTCTATTCATTTTTAGATGAGGGTATGGCCATGGCGAAAACATCCTGGATCAAGCGTATAGCACTTCTGTTGAGCTTTAGTGTGCCGGCTGCAACCGCCGTGAAGGCCGAGCCTGTGACCATCGGACAGAAGGCCCCGGACTTTGAGCTCAAGACCGAAGAGGGAAAGCTTTTCCGGCTTACGTCAAGGTTAGGAGCCTGGACGGTGCTTTATTTCTATCCCAAGGCAGATACCCCCGGCTGCACCAAGCAAGCCTGCGCTTATCGTGATGCGATCAAGAAAATTCGGGATGAAAATGCAGAAGTGTTTGGTATCAGCACGGATAACGTGGCCGCCATCGAATCCTTCCACAAGAAGCATCATCTGAGCTTCACCCTTTTGGCAGATGACACGGGTGCAGTCACGGAGTCTTATGGGGTGAAGATGCCTCTGGTGAATCTTGCAAAACGCTGGACATTCATCGTGGACCCTCAAGGCGTGATCCGCGACATCAATTCCGATGTTGATCCGGCTTCAGATGCGGACACGGTTGCATCACGGATCCGAACACTCAAACAGTAAAGCCTCGTAGTAGGCGAAACTAGATTCGCTCGATGACAACATCCTCGAGATATTGAAGAATTTCCTCACGCCGGATTCGAGCAACATCTTGTCGTGCCGCATTGGCTGTGCCTGCGGCTGCTGCAAAGCGGACGCGGGCCTCAAGATCCCATCCTTGCATCACCCCGTAGGCAAGCCCTGCAAGGTAACAGTCTCCGCAGCCGACCGGATTGACCTGCTGAATTTTGGGCGGCGTGACCCTCAAGGCTGGGAATCCTGCAAGCACGATCTCGACCGGATTTTCACCGTCCGTAATGTGGAGTTCCGGAACCTTCCGCCAGTCTCTGGATTCGAGATATTCTTCGCGGTTGGGTTTGGCAAGTACGGGCGGGGTGTTGCCGGCCAGTCCCTGAACGAGACCCTCGCCATGCGCATCAAACCAGCATGGAATGCCGTGGCGAACGGCTAACTCCAGGAGTCTCGGATACAGAAGAGCGACCTCTGGAGTTGGAACGGAACCACTGATGATCATGAGACCGATTTCAGGCGTCAGAAGTTGATCGACCCGCTCAAAAAGCTCTTGGCATTCCTGGTCCGTGACCATAAAGCCGCTGGGAAGCAGTGTTGTCGGGTGGGCAAATTCGCTGGGTGATGCCATGAAGCCGACGCGCATGGGCGCTTGGGTCTCGACAAAAGCCTCGGTAATGCCTTCTTCACGGACCAAATCCTTAAGCCAGGCTCCGCTATGCCCTCCGGCAAAACCGGTGACCGTGACGGGCTGCCCCAAACGCGATAGCACGCGGGCCACATTCACACCCTTGCCTTCGGCATGCATCGTAAACCCGGGAACCCGGTTGATGACGCCGATTTCGATGGGTCCCTGATGAACCAGATTCAGGAGGGGGTTCGTGTTGATGACAAGGATTTCTTTTGACATGACCGAATGATGACAAGCCTTGGGCGAGAGGATTCTAACCTGTGCCACTGAGACACGGTTTTCGTCCGGAAAAGAAAGTTATTTTTTCTTTCTTTTCTTCGATGTACGCATTTTTGCGAATGGTTGAAACACGGGGGTTATCTCAGAATCTTGGCGGAAAGTACGAGTGTTGTTTCCACATCGCCGCTGTTTGAAATGGTCTTTGCAAACGCACAGGCTGGCGCGTGGAGTGGGTCTCAACCAATACGAATTCACGCAGAGGAGATGCCGCGATGTTTCTTAAGCAAAGACGCGAAGGACACCTGATTGAGGTTGCAGACCTTCAGGAACTGATCAACCCACTCCAAAAAGGAGTCAAGGCTCGGCTTCACTTTGGAGAGGAAATGCAGGATGCTGAAACCTTCCAGAAGGCAGACCTTGTTTTTCCTTCAGGTGAGGCACTGCCCCAATGCTGGACCACACCCCCGCATCATGCTGGGTGAAACGGTATTTGGGCGAGATGGGCTTGCGTCATAGCAGCAGAAGAAAGGGGGACGTGTGGTGGGACAGGTAAAAAAAGCATTCGTGGTGGATGATGACGAGGGAGTCTGTGAATCCTTGGTTGAACTCCTTCAGATAAGTGGTGTTGAGGCAGCCGCCTTTACCTCCGGAAAAGCATTCATGGATGCGGTCCCCCTCGAGAAAGGACCCTTTATTGCGATTTTGGATCTCCAGATGCCTGAAATCACGGGGTTGGCGTTGATGGAGTTACTGAGGAAAGAGGTCCCTCATTGTCCGGTGATTTTTCTCACGGGAAGGGGCGATGTGGAATCTGCGACCCACGGAATGAAGTTGGGAGCGATTGATTTTCTTCAAAAGCCCGTCGAACCTGAGAAGCTACTCGAAGTCGTGGAGTGGGCCTTTGGCTTAGCTCAGACGCGCTGTGAAGAGAAGGATCGAAAGGCCGTAATCGATGGGCTATTTAAGAAACTGACTCCGCGCGAGAGAGAGATCTGCCTTTTCCTCTCAAAGGGCTATACCGCCAAGGAGATTGGACGAAGCCTCAACATCAGTCCCCGGACCGCGGAAATCCATCGCAGTCGCATCATGGAAAAGCTCACCGTCGACAGCAACGCCGATTTGGTGTCGATGGCCATCGCGCAAGGCATCCGCGATTAATCGACGGATTGATGCCGCTTCCTCCTGGGCTCCAAGGTCTAGATTTCTGTCTTGCACTCTTTTCTCTCATCGGCGAGAAAACCTAGGCGTATTTGCGGATAGAGAGATACGGACTTTACTTTTAGTCTGGTCGCAGGTGGGCAGGAGAGCGGTTTCAGCCTGAGCGAATTCGTCTCCATCAAAGCCCCCTTGGTTTTTCCCATAACTATCCCAGCGAGGTAACCCTATGGTCCCCGAACCTCTGATCACCGAAGCAAGAACACCGGCCCTCAAAGGTTGGACCGCCATGAAACATCGCCAGCTAAACGAGGGCTCCGACGGGGCTGCCGGTTGGGTCAGGAGGGTTCAAAGGCAGGGCCTAACGCCTTCGGCGCTTGAAACCTACCTTTCAAGCGGGTGGACCGTGGGGGCGATTGCAAATGACCGCCATCTCGACCCAGTGGATGTGACTCGAGCCATTGAACGTTGGCTGTGAAGCATCTCGGGCCCCATCTTCAGGGGATTTCCCAACGATCCAAGGCCCCGCGAATGCCTTCAACCTCGAGATTCATGATGTGCGCGATGGACTTGATCGGCCAGCCGCTCTGGCGGTACGCATCCAATCGCCTTGGCGTTAATCCCTGAGAGATGGCGCGATTGAGCCAGTCGGGGATGCGGTGAGATGGTGTTTTTCGACGTACAGGATGAAGCATAAGCGGCCTGAAAAATGGAGATGGGCTTTACGCTAGGGTCAGCGATTCGGGGTTAAGCCTGAAGTCATCCGATCCGGGGTAGAGCCCAATCGGGTTCTGAAGCGATAAGGGTGACTGGAACAGTTCCCACGTCTTGGTGATCTTCCTGGGGGAGCTAAACCGCAGGGCTATTTCATGCCCCAGGGGCATCCTTTGAAAGTCGTACACCTGCGTATGTGACTTTCTTGCGGTCACTCTGGAAAATCCTGCCAGCGGAACACTCACGATGCAGAAAGACGAAGGTATAGTTCTCCTTTCGAGATTTAGAAGGGAGAATCCT
>CAYQOJ010000095.1:3904-11881 GCA_964419105.1 uncultured Methylococcus sp. | reverse complement strand
AGGATTGTCGCGATAGTGCCGGGCATCGGCGACCCATCCATCCGGCCTTCGACGCTCCGGAAACGAGTCATCTAATTGATCTCTGAGTTGGATTCCGGCTTTACACAGCTTAGGAGAGGAGAAGCTTCGCGTCATCTTCTGTTAGTCCTAGCTTGGCGAGTAGTTCAGCCTTCTTAGCCGCCTTCTCAGCTTCCTCAGCAAGTCGAGCCGCTTCCGCTTCCTCGAACGCGATGCGATCGGCTTCACGCTGAGCCAATTCTTCCTCGGTGAGTGCTACTTCCTCGACTACTCCTGTGGAGCAATCTACTACTAGCTTGGTTTCCATATTGTCTCCTTAGGATTTCGATATGCCGTAAAGTGTTGCGGTTGAATACTGAACAAGAGAACTTACATTTGCATAAACGGTGATCCGGTTAATTGCGGCAGTATTTGACCAAAGACCAGCTATCAAAGTCGAATAAGCCGCTGTTGCGTTGTTTTCGAGTGGAAGATGTTGAGCTTGAAGCGTTTACGTCACCTATGTAACCAGTTGAGGTCGTCGAACTAGCCGCAGTTGATCCGTTTCCCGTTAAATATCTTGTCGAAAAATTAGCTGACGAGTTATTAAACTTCACCAAGAAATCGTCAAAGTTCGCTGATGCTCGATTACACCTTACGGATACCTTTAAAAGTAAATCGTCATAGGTGGTCGGAATATTTTGGAAATCCATATCGGCGGTAGTTGCTCCTGTTACCGTAACACTCGCAATCTTCTTATAAGTTACTGGCATGTTAAGCCGCCTTGATTCCGTAGAGGGTGAAGGTGGAGCCTATGGCAAAAGAAGACGATCCACACGCTAAACGAATAGCATTGATAGCCGCAGTATTGCGCCAAAGTCCGACATAAGATTGAACTACGCTCGAAGGGTTGTTATGGCGTGAAATCGCGGTCTTGTTGGTTGTTGTGTTGGAATAATTTTGTATCTGGATAATAAGGTTAGAGCGTCCGGTAGCCGCCTGATAACCCATCTCCATTTGTGCCGCGTTTGACGAGCGACCAGATTGAGCGGCTGAGCCAGTTCCTTGCAAGTATGTGAAAGAATAATTTGACCCTGAATCAGAATTAAAACGCAAAGATAAACCGGCAAGAATAGTTGCGGAAGTATCGTAATCAACTACTAAAACTAAATCCGTGTAGGCGGAATTGATGCTAGTAAAATTAACCTCTGTTGCGGTTCCTGTTAGCGTCGTCGTCGCTATGGGTTCGTAGGTTGCTGGCATGGGTTAGCCTTTGATTCCGTAGAGGGCGATTTGAGTTTTAGCAGCCCAACCACTACCGGGAAGCATTTTGATTGAAGTAATAGCGGCAGTGTTTTTCCAGAGCATAGAACCCAATTGTACGAATCCCGATCCGTTGTAATCAATTCCGCTTAAATGTCTCGTAGTGGTGTATTTGTTTGTGTTGGCATAATCCAATATATCCATGACCATAACGCCAAAGATATTTGCGTTATCCGCGCTTGTTGAAATTGAAGAAGTGATTAAGTTATCGTTTCCGGCAGGAGTATCACCCGAACCTGATCCACTACCCCTTAAATTGTGGCGGTAATAATTTGATTGCGTAGTATCAGAATTGTATTGGACTTGAAAATTATCCGGTCCAGTTCCGCCCGTGAATTGGCTTTTGCCAATAAGCCTAATTTGGAGGTGCTGAAAGGTGCTAGGGATTGAAGTAAATTCAATCGCAGACTGCCCACTCGTTAGCGTTACAGTCGCAATAGACTCATAATCGCCAAGGACTGCTCCCGGCGTAAATATGGCAGCCGATAGATTTCCAATCACTAGACAACAGCTCCGACAACTGTCCATGCGTTAGCGGCGGTCTTGATGGCTACTGCTGCCTTATATTGTCCAATCTTAGGCTGTGCGCTAGTCGCACCGGCTGAGGTGACTGTAGTAGTACCAGAGGTTACTGCTTGGACTGTGGTATCTGCTGTACCGGTGTTGAGGATTGTGATAGCTGTGCCTACAGGGAAGTTATAGGTAGCATCCGTTGGGATGCTTACAGTCTTGGCAGATGCGTTAGAAGTCTGGATCAGTGATTGATAGGTATCGGCAGCTGCCAGGGTGTAGGTAGTGCCGGTCTGAAGATTGATGCTGTATTGAACCAGCTCATTTACTGAAGCAGCTGGTAACACATCTCCTGTGCTGAATGGAAAGCCTGTCAGACCCATGATTCTCCTATAGTTTCGATACGCCTAGAATACCATACACCGAGCTGCCGACGATGAAGCCCTCAAGGATGGGCTCGCCTGTCGTGAATGTGGTAGTCCAGTTGCGTGGGGTGATTTGATGCTGTACGCCAAAGACCTGAAGGGTCTTGGTAATTGTGGAGCCTCCAGGCTGGATGTTACTGATCTCGACCGGAGCAAAGAAGTCTAGGCCCAGGGCTGCCTGGATGCCAGGGCCATAGTTAGGGGTAGTCAGATCCAAAGTCATCGAGTCGATCCGGATGTCCGTGGTAGCCCGGTTACTCACATAGGCCTTAGCCAGATCCAGGGTGTCGCTGTCAGACTGATGGAGTAGGTTTTCCTTCGTGATCGAGTGGACAAAATAGGTGTCAATCGAGGCCTGGTCAGAGTAGGTCTGCATTGTCCCACCGACACGCTGGAAGTTAGCCACATTGAAGATCAGTGAGTCATTGAACTGTAGGCGTAGCTGGGCATAGTTGATGCCGGTAGTCTGATTGAACACGGTAGGTGGGAAGGCCAAAGACTCCACAGCGTCGGTGCGCTCGCGGAATACCACGTCTCCTCTAGCGTCCACATATACAGCGCCATACTCAGTGAACTCGACATCCTGAAGGGCCTGGAGCACTGTCCTCAGGTTGCCTGGATCATCCTGGACAGTTATATCGCCTGTGTCTATCTGACGCTGGCTGTTAGGGAATCCAATCTCATCGAGGATCTGATTGATGCGATCGCCTGTAGTATCACCGTTAGCTGAGCCTGTGACATTTGTGATGGCTGACTTGTTAAACAGCGTAAATGCGTCAGTGCATACAATGTCCACATAACCGATTTCCTCGGACTTTGGATAGCTGTAATTATATGCCAGGGTATAACCAGCAAAGAGTGGATAATCAGTGCCGTTGTAATTGGCTGTGATGATTAGTTTACGAAGTGGCTGGAGAAGGCCATAGTACGGTGAGCTGACATTCTGGGGGTTCCAATTTCCCTGAGGATCGATCACTCTGACTGTGCACGATCCTGAGTTAAATCGGTCTTGATTAAGATCCCGCCCTCGCCTGATGTTGATGCTGACAGTCTGGTCAGTTAAGTTGACGACTTGGCCAGCTGTACCACCGGAGCCAAGTACGCCAATACCCAGCTGACTGATTCCCAGCTGAAAAGGCGGATCGAAATTAGGGCCAGACGAGAAGTCAAAGCTGACGGTGAGCTGAATCGGATAGGTCATTGAATCGCGTAGCTTCCAGTAGTCCTAAACCATCCTGTGCCGATTCCACGAGATGAGGCTTCAACAACCGTGTCCACAATTTTCTTCTGGACTTCATCCGACCAAGGCTCACCCTGGGCGCTATTTACATAAATGCTTAATTCAGTCTTAGTCAGCTCTGGAGTGTTATAAGGTACTGAGCCACCGACAGGCACGAAGCTCTCTACAGGTGTGGGAGCAGTAGTCATGCTAGGCGGTAAGGATGTACCTCCGGCTAGAGATGTACCATCTCCCGAGATACCAGCTACAGGCACACCCATTGAGCCAATAAGAGCCCTACTGCGCTTGAGGGTTTCTTCCCACTCCATAAATGGATTAATCAGCTTAAGATTTTCCAGTGATGCCAATTCCTTTTGTGACTCACGCAGCTGATTAGCTAGCTTTTCAGCATTTGTAGCGTTTTCGTTTAAGAGTGCTCGCTTAAGCTCTAGGCGTAGAATTTCATTGTCATCCAAAGACTTGTTTTTAAGAGCAGCAGCAATACTGATGCGCTCATCATCGAACATCTCGCCAGCCTTTTCGAGCTTGGCCTTTTCCTTATCTAGCTTGCTTTGCTTTTCCTTTTCCTTCGTGATTGCAGTTTCCTTCTGCAACGCACGAGAGCGCAAGATGCCCAGCTCTTTGGCATTAGCCCGGGCGATCATGTCAGCCTTAGCTCGCTGCTTAGCGGCTTCAGAGGCTCCTAGACCAGTTAGAAAATCAAGGGCAGTTTTAGCGGCTGCCCCACCTGGGAAAAGGGTCTTAATACCGTCTATAAGGGCATTAGAGCCACTTTTACCGGATACCCCAGGTAGTTTCTCATAGAGGCTAATAATCGAGGCTATACCGAGTGCTAGGTTACCTGCGTAGGTCGCTGCGTCCTCAAGGGATGCGGCTAGGGCTGGGACTCCCTTTTCTTTATCGACCAACATCTCAACGGATTTGATGAGTTTCTCACCCAAAATCTCTTGAGCGTCTCCAGCCGCGGCTGAGAGAATTGCAATCTGTCCAGCGTAAGTACCGGCAGCGCGAGCAGCTTGGCCAGAGAATCGGTTAGTGAGATCCTCGGTGATCTCGTTAAAGCTCTTGCTCGTAAGCTCTGCCTTGCTAAGACCAATGTTCAATCGGCTGAGGCTGGTAGTAGTTCCCAGGTATGCGCGGCTAAGGGCCTGTGTGACGCTAGCAAGGCTTTTACCTGTACCTGCGCTAATATCGAGAGCAAGGTTAAGAAGATCCTGGGCTGTGCCAAGATTCTTGGTCGATGTGGCTAGCTGCTGAAGAGCTGGGCGTAGTTCGCCATCAGCTACGCCTGTCGCATACTGCAGCGTACGGATGTAATCTTCAACCGGTTTAATGTCATAAGCCAGGCCTAGATTCTCAAGGTTTCGTGACAAAGCCTGGACAGCCTTATCCTCCTGGGCAAATGCAACAATGGAGGCCTTTGTAAAGGCTGTAATCTTACGGATACTGAATGTAGCTGCAAGAGTAGTGCCGAGAGTCTTAAACTGGCGATTGAGGCCTATGGTGGCCTTTTCAGCTTGCTTAAATCCGGTGGACTTGAATGTGCTGACTATGGGGATTGTAATCATGCTGCGCGTCCCATTCCGGTACTAGAAGTCCTACGGACATAAGCCCATTTAGCTTTGTCTATTGCTTTCATAATTTTATCAATAGTACGGCCCTGCTGGGCTTCATACGCAGCGTAGAGGATACGGCCGCGCTTATTCTTAGAGACAGCTCCTACACGCTTGAGCTGGCCGATATTGTTGTCCAGGGCATCAATGAATTGAGCACCGGCCTTTGGGTTATCTGAGTGACTCTGCTTACGATTGGCATAGCCTCGATCTACGCGAGCGCCTACATGCGGTTGACCTAGCGGATTCTTTGTACCAGCCGTCTCAGCGATAGCTCCAGCAGCCGACTTATTAAGAAGGCTGTAGGCCATGACAAAGCCAGAGCGATTAGCTCGGGATGTCCGTGTGCTGTATTGGATATTGCGGCGTACCAAAGCGCCTGACCATTTAGGGAAGTTTTGCTGGCCCAAAACCTTATTAGGCTCAGACCATTGACGAAGGCCAGAGCCAGCAGCGAAAGAGCCAGGCACGCGGCCTTTAGCGTCTGTCACAACTTCCTGTAGGGCTGATCTAATTTCTTTATTAAGTTCTTTGTAGAGATCTGGGGTGTATTTACGCAACGCTTTAAGAGTTTCGAGATACCCTTCTAGCGCGACTGCCACTTTGAGATCCCTTCGCTTTTTCTTTCAAATAAGCAAGGACGGCGCGAAACATGCGCTCATCCATGTCTATCCATTCCCTCGGTGGGATTCCAGTTTCCACACTGAGCTGAGCTATCAGATAGGTCACTGAATCCCGGTCTATTTTGGGAAGCTGTCCTCGATTACTTCTACGCTCTCAAGGGTTGCCACGAAGTCGATCCCAAAAGGCTTTGGGCTCTGTCCTCCACGGCGCAGACATTCCCACGCCAGCCAGTAGAGGTCACTTTGTTGCTCACGATCACGGAAGGCCTTATGAAAGCCAATTTTGTGATGTTGCTCGAAAGCAAACTCCACGGCTGGGGTGATTCGATGTTCAGTTGTTGTGCCGTCCGTTAGGACGATCTTGAGGCTCGCCATGTGTATCTCCTACCAGGTTCCTGTGTCTTTTACCAATACAACGCTGTTGACGGTAAATTGGACATCTTGAGTGCTTAGGTCGCCTACAGCACCGTTGATCGGTGTGAGGTTGTTGACCAGAATATCAAACTCATAGAGCTTATTGCTATCTGACACGGTGACAGGTGCGGTAGCGTCTTGAATCATCTTTACTGCAACGGTTGTGCCGTATGCGGTAAGGAGGGTATCGAGGATCTCACCTGATGCAGTGTCGTTGAGGAATGAGAGGCTGAGGGTAGCAGTCTCAAGTCCCTTAACATATTGACGAGCAGAATCGCCAAGTGCAGTGGTTTCTAGCTCCTCAAATGCCATTGTGAGAGTACCGGCGGTAACCAAGTCAGAGAAGTCAACCCCTCCAATTTTCACCCCGGCTTTGTTATTCAGCGTGATCGCCATTTTGTTCTTCCTTCTTCTTAGACTTTGGCTGTAACTTTGTTTCGACCTTTGGGGCCGGTATCTGACCTATTTTGATCAGAAATCTTGTGCGCTTATCCATAACTAGCTCCAGCTCGATAGGATTGAGACTTTGACATCTACGGCCAGGCACTCACCGGATGTGAGGTCCATCTTGGCTGGCATAGATACTTCGCTGATGTTATATTTCAAGGTAGATGCCGCAAGTTTTGTAAAGAGCTCCAGGATGACATCTTCCATACCGTTCAGGTTTCCCTGATTGTCGAAAAGTGGCTTGGTCAGGGTTACACGAAAATTAACAAGCGGCGCGACTGTGGTGTAGCCATTATTAGATGGCGTGATGTACGGATCGTCCGGATGAATGATGCAGGAATTCACCGTCACAGTGGCCGGAGGAAAGGAAAACACCGACCACTGAGAGCTGGCTAGCGCGGCTGCTAGGGTCGAGCGTAGGGTAGTGATTGCACTCATCCTACGAGGCCGCCAGGGTGAAGATAGTCAGCTATCAAAGATCGGACTCTTGCTAAAAGTGTGTTGCCCATCTTCCAAGGGGCCGGGGTGAAATCTGGACTTACGCCGCCAGCTTGAGACATGGTTCGAGCTTGAAAAATATCTACAGCGATCATCATCGCCGCTTCACGGATTTGTGGGACCGTAGCGTAATCAACGCCAGTAGATCCAAAGACACGGCCATAAGGAGCGATCATGTGACGCTCGCGTGTGGTGATCTGAGCATTAACAAATTCAATCCAGTGTTCACCATTATTTTTGATGGCAGTGATGGTGTGGCTGCCGTTATAGTGCTGGCGAACATTCTCAACGGTTACGGTGTCGCCTACTACAAACTGCTGAACATTCTCAGCGATATAAAGGCGGCCAGTAGTACCGGATGCTGAAATAGCTACAACTGTCTGCTCATTGAACCAGAGTTTTTCTTTAATTACATTTTCAGCCGATTGGCAAATTTCTTCCATGAGGCTGTCATCATAGAGAGCACCAATTCCCAGGTTATCCCTGAGTTCTTGCACAGTCACATAGGTAGCTGGCATTCTCTATCCTTTCAATTTAAGGTGATCCCGGGCCGAGCCTCGAACCCGGGATCACTATTTACAGATGGGTTATGCAACCATCCACTTATAAGCACCCTTAGCGACCTTGACAGCTGTTGCGCCATAGCCGTAGAGAGCGACATTGACCTGACCAGTCGCGATGACCTGCGACTCGACACGGAATGTGCTGGACTCATACCAGGTGTAGGACTCTGGGTTGAGAACGATGATCGTGCCATCGCCTACGCCAGAGAGTGAGCGTGATACATAGAGGTTGAGACCGTGAACATTTCCACGAACGCCCGATGGTGTGAGGTTACCGGACGCGTTTTGTGGATTGATGGTCTGGACATATACCGGACTGTTTGA
>CAYQOJ010000095.1:0-3894 GCA_964419105.1 uncultured Methylococcus sp. | reverse complement strand
GCTCAGGAGATACAACTACATTTGTAGCGAATCCAAGAGTCTCCTTATAGATGTCAACAGCTGCATCGCTGATGAAATCGAGGAGGTTAGCTGCTGACATGGTGCGATTTCCACCGTCAGTTGCGTTGGTGTTGATGATGCTTCCTACTGCTGCGTTGGTAGCCTTTGCATAAGCAAATTGCATTTGACGAGCGAGCTCTGAGAAGAACGCTGGAGATGAACGATCAAGAAGTTCATAGCTGAAGGTCTGCTGACCTGCATACTTCTTGACGTTTACAGTCAAGAACGAAACATTTTGATCGGTATCTGATGGAGCAGCGCCTTCAGCTGTTTCTGCAACTGTTGGAGCTTGAGTGAGCTTAGGAATTTCAAAGCTCATGCCAGCGTCAGGCAAAGTACCGCGGCTGATCGCGTCAATGAATGGGCGATCTGCGTTAGCAAGTGGGTTGATGACTTCAGTGAGCTGACGAGTAGGGATGAGACCTGCGTTGTCAGTTGTGTCTGCTGCTGCTGCGAGCCATTGACGAGCTGAATCGTCACCGAGAGATGCACGAATGGTGTTCTCTACATATGCACCGGCTGTGACCTCGATGCGTGGCTTTGCATATGCAACAGCGGTGGAAATTGTTGGGCGCGAGGCTTCTACCGCAGGGGTTTCTACTGCCTCAGGCGCAACGGTCTCAGGAGTGGTGTTCTCCACGAGTGCCTCGCTTTCGTTGTTGTTTTCTTCAACTGCATCACCTTCGGATGCAGCAACCTCTAGCACTTCAGCCGACTTAAATGCCGGATTAGATACCAGAGAAACTTCTTCAAGTCGGGCGCTCAAAACTTCAAGCACATTACCGACCTGGCGTGAGTCGATGACTTCAACACCGACAGAGAGGCCTGATCTGAGATCTTCAGATGCCTCGATAAGAGCGTCATTACCACGCGATGTAGCAGAGACTTTGAAGGTCGCATAAAGCGCGTCATCCTGGGCCATGATTGATTGGGCCCGGCCTAGTGGCTTCTTGCCGTCATGCTCTAGGAGAAATTTGACCTTCTTAGCGTCATCCCACTGAACGGATCCAGCGCGGAATTTGACACGGCCAACATTCGTGTAGCCGATCTCATTATCAAAAGGAAGGATCTTGCCAGAGATGAGGCGACGGCCTTCATCTGCCTGGATGTCTGTCGCGTTAAATGTTAGCTTCATGCTGTTCCATTCGGTGATAGATCTTCCATCTCTTGAGCTTGCTCAACGGTGATGAGGCCCAGAGAAATCATCTTTTCAATAGCCGTAAGTCTTGCCATCGTGTCAGCTCGTAGGAATGTCTCATCTACGGCGAAGCGGATGTAATTCTGGGTATTGGTCATGTCATCCATGCTGAGGCGTGACTCAATAGCCGTGATGTAAGGCTGCAGCGCCAACGAGATAAGCTGCTTACGCTCATCCTGGACATTTGCATAGGTCATTGAGTTATTCTCATCAGCTGACAAGTAATACGCTGGGATATTGCAAAGGCGAGCGATCTGGGTAGTGACCTGGGTGATGAGATCTGCGTAGCCCATATCCTTTGGTGAAAATGCCGTAGGCATGTAGTCAAGAGTGCTGGTCAAATACGCAGTGGATCCCTTTTGTCGGGCAGCTTTCCACTGTGACAGAATCGCTGCGACTTCATTTTCAGATAGATCAGCGCCAGTGTTCTTGATGACACCGGATGGGATTGGAGCTACTGCTGCGCGATGCGCTGCGTTTTGTAATTCGTACGCTTGGCGGATAATTGTCGCGCCAGTGTTGAGGATACCTTCAGATAGTCCCTGAAATGTGATAAGGGAGCCAAGTCCCTCCATAGGGACAGCCTTACCATCAACATAATACTGAGTTACGAATTGCGAATCCGGTGAAACTTGTTGGGTGACGCGAGTAGGCGCAATCCAGTTAAATCGAGCTGGCCGTCCATCATCTTGATAAACTTCAGTTACCATCCAGTAACTTACTCCATAAAAGAGCAGTGAATCGACAGTGTAGGCAAGAGTCACACTTCGTGGCTGATGAATGGATGGCTGTTCAACCCACTTAGGAGATCCGATGCGCTCATCATTTGATTTCCTATACAGGTGCATAGGGATGCTAGCGATAGTGCCAGCGATAATGTTACGAGAGCGAACTACTGCCGGGAGTGACATAGCGATGTCACGGCTGACCTTTGGAAGCAATTGAGTGTTGAAGTACCCAAAGTCATCGCCCATGACTGCAGGGGCATACTGAGCTTTGACCTCAGAATCGAGTTTAGGTGCTTGAATGAGGAAGCGTTCCCAGAATGCCATGAATTATATAATAGCACACATTCCAGGCAAATCGGACAATTAGGGCGTGTTGCTACTCCATAAAGATCTGAGGCTTTGATTGAGGCTTGAGGAGCTGATGGACCACCATAGCCAGAGATATAGCTGCTGAGACATCCCCATTTGCTGACTTACGCCTGATGATTCTCCAGCCAGCGTCAGTGATCTTGGCTCCACAGTTATTCATAGACTGGACCAGCTGATCCTGGCCTCGATGCCGCAACCTACGATTTACGATGCTGTCCAGCAGGTCCCCACACGCTGTGTAAAAGACCTGCCCGGACATGTCAACGACCTTACAACCAGATTTTTCAAGTCGAGAGGCGATGCTGGCGGTCGCATACTTATCGTAGCAGACCATCCGCGGCCGATACTTGTCATGCCAGTCTTTGATGGCTGCTGCGACCTTCAGTTCATCGATTGCCACATCCGACACCCACTCTTCCATGACACCGACACCGATAGTGCCGTCCGGCAATACCTGACCGGCCACGAGAGAGGCTTTGCGGCGAGTGTGGTTGACATCTATGCCAAATATGGTAAGGGCTCCAGGAGCGAGCTCCAGATCCTGCACCGTGAGATCCTCAAATGCTCCAGGTGGCCAGGGACTGCTCGTGCTATCGACAAACTGGCACAGATGCTCGGTGCGAGCTACATCTGGCTTACTGGATTTGATAAATTCTTGAATCGTGTCGAGCTTTATGGTATAGCCCACGGAAGGGTTAGCCTGGAGGATCTGCTGGATGTCATCGACCTTGCAGAATGGCTCAGCTGAATACTCCCACCATCCAATACTCTTTGGAGGGTAGTTCAGGGCCATGTCTCTCAATCCGTTAAGGACCTCGGAAAACGCATCACCGGCGTTACTAGCTGTCAGCAGTACGCCACCTGTGGCTGTAGTGGTAGGCCTAATAGCAGCCCAGGCCTCAGGAGTGATCTCACGAAGCTCATCGAGAAATACCAGGTGGGCAGTCTTACCACGGACACCATCTCGCGTAGCTGCTGCGATTTCATACATGCTGCCATCAAGGAGTGTGACCGATTCCTGGCCATTAGCGAATCGAATCTGTTTTACCAGAGCCTTCAGCTCGCTATTGGACTCAATCACATCGACTACCTGACGGAATGTGTCAATAGCCATGTTTCGATTAGAGGAAAGGCCGATCACCCGGCTTTTACGGTCCTCGACAAAGAGCTCGTAGAGGATCCTCATCCTGGCTAGGTGCGTCTTGCCGTTTTGACGCGATAACAGGAGGCCCTGGGTTGTGTGGATGTATTCACCCTTAACGTTGACCACCATCATCCGCTCGCTCACATACTTTTGCCACGGCAGCAGAGGGTCTGAATATTTAGCGACCCACTCAGCGAACTCCTTGCCCTTCGTTTTGCCTTTGGCCTTTGGAGTCTCCAGCCTCGGTGTGGTCTTGCCCTTCAGAGCTGCCATTTTCAGTTAGCCCCCGACTGGTCTGAGCGTGAATCGGACAAAAAGGGCGAATCCGACATTTTTACAGAACGAGTGTGTCCGTTTTGTACCGGTTTGGACCGTTTTGGAGAGAGATTGCGTCG
>CAYQOJ010000094.1:2621-11994 GCA_964419105.1 uncultured Methylococcus sp. | reverse complement strand
GTTCAGCAGGAAAGGAATGGCGAGTAGGACCTTCCCGAACATCAAGAAGGATCCAAGCCATAGCAGGTGAAGTTCCTCACCAAATGAAAGTCGTTGAACGACAAACCATCCGGCAAATGAAATAAAGAGCAGTGCGGCGACGTTGCCACTATTCGGAAAAGGGTAGGCAAGGGGAAGAATAAATTCGGCAAATTCCGCGTTCTTTTCTCCCTCTTGATCATCCTCCTGGTAGAAAGATTTGGTCGCTTCTAAGAGCAAAGGAATACTGGATAGGACACTGCCGGTCACAAAGGCGGTCAAGAGGCTATCGGCCGAAATTCTGAGGATGTCCCTGTAGCGAATCTGGGTGAACGTGCTAACCAGAAGCGGAAGAACGACAAAGGTCATGACCAGGATGCACGAGCCTAAGGTCAGATAGTAGGCCTCAAGGCGCTCAAACTCCCTGATCGGAATGGTTCCTGTCGAATGAGCCGTGATGGCGAAGATTCCGTAGGGCGTCAGCTGGACAACCATGCCATTGACCTTGTGCAGGCTTCTGGCGGATATGTTCATGAGTTCGATGATGCCTTGCTTGGAATCGAATCCAACCAGGCCAATTCCAAACAGAATGCAGAAAATGACGACCGCCGGAACAGAGTTCTCAGCTAACGACTTGAAGGGATTTGAGGGAACAAAGAGTCGGAGCCAGTCAACGCTCGGCGGGGCCTCAATGAGTGAGGTGCTAAAAAAATGACTGGTATGGAGAACCGGAAAAGCGTTGGAGAAGCACAGGGCCGTCATGCCGGCAAAAAGCCACAAGAGCAGATAGGTAACTAGGCCAGTTTTTGCCAGAAGTCGCAGTTCTGGCATGTTAAGTCGACCGATGTTTCCGATCAGAGAAAACACAATGAACGGCAGTACCGTCATTTGCATTAGGCCGACATAGGTTTCGCCGATGGCTTTGAGAGGGTGTACGGCTTCGCCCAGGGAAAGCCCTAAGGCAGCCCCCGCAAGGAGGCCGATAATGATCTTTGTTGTGAGAGGGAGGGAGCGTCTTGAGGGGCGTTGCTCTCGCAGGGTTGATGATGCGATTCGTTCGGTCACATTTGTTCCGAGAACCGATATCCAAAGCCCCGGACGGTTTGAATCAGGTTGTCTTTCCCGAACTCGGCCAGAAGCTTTCTTAGGCGCCTGATGTGGACATCCACAGTTCTCTCCTCGATGGAGCTATGGCGTCCCCAGACATGATCAAGAAGTTGTGATCGTGTGTAAAGCCGGTCCTGATTGGAGAGGAAGAACTCGAGTAGGCGATACTCGGTGGGGCTGATGTTGACTGCGACACCGGTAATAAGAACACGATGCTGATCTGCAATCAGCGTCACGCCACCGGCTTCGATGCGGTTCAGCTTTTCAAGCTTCCCACACCTTCTAAGCACCGCTCGGACCCGGGCGACCAGTTCTCGGGAGGAAAAGGGTTTTGTGATGTGGTCGTCAAGTCCAGTATCTAGACTTCTGATTTTGTCATCAAGCTCGCCTCTCGCGGTCAGCATGATGATCGGTACCGAGGTGTATTTGTCGTCCTTTTTCAGACGACGCGCCCATTCAATCCCGCTTTGCCCCGGAAGCATCCAGTCCAAGAGGATTAGGTCAGGTAATTTCTGTTGAATTTGCAATAGCGCCTTGTGGGTGTCGCCCGCAGTCAAAACTTCGAAATCAGCCTGTTCGAGTATGTCCTTCAGCATATCCCGAATGCCAATGTCATCCTCAACGACCAAAATGCTTAACATGATCAATCCTCGATCCCTAGAATCTGGATCACTTTAGCCTTGAATTATGACACGTCGGTTAAGGTCCCGAGTCATGCCCCAAGGGCTAACCCGCTAGCAAAGGAGCCCAGCGAGGATAAAGTACAAGTCCCCAAGTCAGGCCTGCGAGAGCCAGAGAGGTTAAAACCGCTGCGGAGCCGACGTCTTTGGCGCGACCCGAAAGCTCATGGCGCTCAAAACTGATGCGATCCACAACGATTTCAATGCCAGTGTTCAGGAGTTCGACAATCATTACCAAGATGATGCTACCCGTCAGGAGTACCTTTTCCACCGTCGTGTCGCCGAGCCAAAGTCCTAAAGGTCCTGCGATCACAAACAGGTAAACCTCCTGTCGAAACGCTTCTTCATGAACCCATGTTGCCTTGTAACCCCGAATGGAGTGAAAGAAGGCGGCATAAATCCGAGCGATGCCTTTGAGGTTCTGTCCAGCCATGATGAGGTTTTACTCCATATTTGAATATAAATTTGGGATTCGCTTATTTGCGAGGGTCCTTAGTTAATGCGTTCACAACGATCCCAGATTTCCTCAATCCAGGATTGATCCACCTCGAGCTTGCCCCTGAGGAGCCAGTCGACGACTAGGGCGGGAACGTCTGGGAATCTGATCAGGTGGGCTGATTCCTTGGAAAGCCAGTTTTCTATTTTTGCAGCATCGAGGTCATGCATGACATCGGCGAGCCCCAGTTCGTCTAGAGCAAGCGCGTTACACAGTTGCTCGACCTGACCGTGAAGCGGTTTCACCAAGAGTTTTTTCCCCATGTGGAGAGATTCACTTGGAAGCTCAAAGCCGGCGTTTGTAATCACCCCTGCACAATCGGCAAAATCTTTCTGGAACCCCTGACGCGATAGTCCCTTAACCTCGATGTGCGACGTCTCCCCCCCCGTAGGCGCCGCGCCGCCAGGGTTGTAAACGTGAAACTCAAAGTCTTTATAGGGCTTCAATAGCTGGATGACTTCCTGAACATCTTCGAAAGGGAGATAAACGATGATCTTACCCGGCTTATGTCCGCCATCCGGTGCCTTGGTTTCGATGATCGGCGGAAGAATCGGGCCATTGAAATGATGCCAATGCACGCCAAGTCCGACGGTTGCCGGGGCAAAGTACTTGAGTATCCATAATCCGAGTACGTCATTTCCCGCGATCGGGATTTGGTGGCCGAATGCATATTGATGACCGATACCCACAGTTTTGATCCCTTGCAGTCTCGCTGCCCAGGCGGTCACCGGCTCGAAATCTGTGACGACAAGATCGTAACCAGAAAGGTCGAGGCTTCGTATGTCCCGAATGAACTCAATCAGATTATTTCGAAGCGCAGTCTGGATATATTGGATATTGCCGTGACTTGTGGCGAACGTCAGACCAGCGCGCCATTGGTAATCCCCAAAAGCGTCCATTTCGAAAAACTGATCCCGTGGACGGCCTGTGAAGAGCCAATCGACCTGGACCTCTTTGCCCTTGAATTTCTGGGCAATCGCTCTTGCGCGCGTAATGTGCCCGTTGCCGGTGCCCTGGACGCCGTAAAAGATTTTCACTTGAGAAGGATCTCCATGCTAATGAAGGCAATTCCAGTTCCCATGAGAGCGCCGATCAGGGTGTCCGTAGGAAAGTGAACGCCCAGAACGACCCGAGCCATAGCGACCGTGGAAGCCCAGAGCATGACCAAAGGTGCTGCCCAGGGATGGAATGAGCTGACCAACGTTGCAACCAAAAAGGCGGCGGAGGTATGGCCAGAGGGAAAGCTAAAGCGGTCACCCGGCGTAATGAAGTTTTGCGTGTTCAGGGCCACATAGGGGCGACTTCTTTTGAAGAGATTTTTTAGAACAAAATAGATGGGGCGCTCCAGAAGGAAGCCCACGATAAGACATCCGAGAAATCCTGCATCACTCCCCTGGTTGCTGGCTGCAAGCCATAGCATCAGGGCTAGATAAAGCGGGCCGTTTGCGGTCCAAGAGATCACTTTGGCAATACGAACCAATTGATCCTGGGCCTTTCGACTTGCGACCCACATGAAAATTGTGACATCACACCGGTGAATCGAGCGAATGACATTCATAGCAGCGCCTCAGTGAGAAGAGCAGGAGTTGAAATCAGTCAGAATCATTACGTTCCCTCGGATCCAAATGGTTCGAGATGGCTTTCGAAAAGACGAGCGCATTTCTCCCAGGAGTAATTCAGAGCGTACTCACGACAGGCCTTGGGATCTTTTTCTAGTGCGCGAATAACGGCAACACCCAGATCCTCATTCAGATGCCCAATGTCATCACTCAAAATCACATCTTTTGGACCCTGAACCGGATAGGCGGCGACTGGGACCCCACAGGCAAGGGCTTCTAGCATTACCAGACCAAACGTGTCCGTCCGGCTGGGGAATACAAACGCATCGGCATCTGAGACATGTTCTGCAAGATCAATCCCCTTCTTGTAGCCCAGGAAGACGACATCGGGATATTTCGCCTCGAGCTCAGCGCGCTGTGGCCCATCACCTACGACAAATTTGGTCCCGGGGGTGTCGAGGGAGAGAAAGGCTTCGATGTTTTTCTCAATGGCAACACGACCCACGTACAGCAACTTGGGCCCTTTCCCCTCCAGCTTCCTGACGCTCCGCGGACAAAAGAGCGTGGTATCAACACCCCGTGACCAAAGTACCGGGTTCTTAAGTCCACGGGCCTTCAGTTGCTCTACTAGGCCCGGGGTCGCAGTCATGGTGCGTTTGGCCGGGTTATGGAACCATGCCAGAAACGCGTACCCCCATGAGATAGGAATTCCCGTTCTGACATTCACATACTCGGCAAACAGGGTGTGAAATGAGGTCGTAAAGGGAAGCTTCCGGCGAACGCAGTAGCTTCGTGCTGCGAGCCCCAGAGGGCCTTCCGTCGCAATATGGATCGCATCCGGAGCAAATGAGTCCAGACGCTGAGACGTTTTGCGTTCACAGCCGATCGCCAGACGAATTTCCGGATAGGTTGGGCAGGGCCAATTGCGGTATTGATCCGGCGTAAAAAGTTCTACTTCGTGCCCAAACTCACGCAATTTTGAGGCGATGGTAGAGAGAGTGGTCACAACCCCATTGATTTGGGGGTGCCAGGCATCTGTGATGAGTGCGATCTTCAAGAGGGCCTCCTCGGCCAGATGTGGAGAGGATGCGGTCCGCGAGTTTGTTTTCTCCTGACTGAGAGTAAAAACAAACAGCGCCCAATTCCTCCGACTGAGGGCACTTTATTGCTTTAGTGTGAAAGCGGCGTGAAGGGATTGTGACGGTTCTGTAACAATTCGCTGTTGCGATCAGGCAGATCTGAATTCAATAAGGCGATAATGCAATGGCGAAGGTGTCGAGCCAGTTGTTCCTTTGTGAGTGATTGAGGTTTTACCGGTACGCCGTAGGAGATGACCAGTTGAATCTCCTCAAGCGTGAGTACCCTTAGGAGGTGTTCAAAAAAACTATCCTCCCCAATAAAGGGAGCAATGCGTCCGGATTGGCCCAGGTAACGCAGGGCAATGGGTTGAATCTGCGACAGGGTCTCTACGGCGGGCTCAAAGAGTTTGCTGCCGAATCGCCTAACCTCAGAGCCATCCGTCGTTGTCGCTTCCGGGAAAAGCATCAGCGGAATCCCCTCTTCAAGACGTGATCTCATTTTTCTCGCCGTCGCCAAAGAGTCTTGACGATTTCCGCGGCGAATGAAAAGCGTCCCTATGCCTTTGAACATGGAGCCCAAAAGAGGCCATGTCCTTATTTCATGCTTTGCGATAAATACAAGATCGCGCTCTGTGGCGAGAGCCAGAATGTCAATCCACGAGACATGGTTTGCGACCCAGAGTTGTGTCTGAGAACCGGGGCTGCCGCAGCGATAAATCTTGAGATTGAGAAGCCTAGAGGTCAGGCAACACCATCCCTTAACCCATCGATGACGAACTTTCCAGTAGCGCTTTGTTGCCGGGGAGCCCGACCATGGAATGATGGTGTTCGCGAGGAAAAGCCCCACAAGAATCATGAGGATGATCAGCGGAAATCTAAGTGAGGCTCGAAGCCATCCCGATGTTAATTTCACTGCGACCTGCAATGTAGCGTTTTTCATAACGGGCCTGAATTCGATCGAGTTCAAGCAAAATGAAGACATCCATCACGTTGAAGTCCGCATCCCAAAAGGGATCGCCCAGCACCCTGCATCCGAGTCGAAGGTAGGCTTGCACCAAGGGGGGGATGCCGCATTCATCTCTGACGCAGCGACGGTGAGGTGGAACTTCGACCTTGGGTCGGACATCGAGATGTTGAGGGCCAAATTGATGGGGTTGAATTTGGTTGTAGACGGCATCGACCGCAAAGCCATTGGGGCCGGGAGGGATACTTGCACAGCCCATCAAATAGTTGAATTGGTGGAGCGCAACATATTCTGCAAGCCCTCCCCAAAGTGTACTGAGAACCACACTTCCTCGATGGGCAGGGTTGACGCAGGTTCGGCCAATTTCCAAGAATCGGCCGGGCAGGGCGAGTACCCCATCGAGATGAAACTCGCGCTCAGAATAGAAGTATCCCAAGCGGCGCGCCTGAATATCGGGCAGTAATCGTGTGCAGGCGACAATGTGGCTTGTCTGTAGGTCGCGAACCAGAAGATGGTCGCAGTATTCATCAACAGCGTCGATATCCAGACCATTTTCCAGAGAGTGGAGCTGGGCTCCCATCTCTTGGGCAAAGACCTGATACCTGAGTTTTTGCGCGAGCACGATCTCGGCTCGGTGTGAAGCGATTTCGGCAACGTAGCGGCGACTTTTGGGTGCCTTTTCGGAGAATGGATTCTGCATGAAGCTCTGTCTCGGCCGTGCTTGGCCGGCACGATACAGAGCCTTAATGATCGGAAGATGTCGTCTTGGCGAAGATTTGGTTAAACCCTAAGCCTTTATCCAGAGGCTGGAGAGGCCTTTTAAACACCACCATCCATTGCATTCCATTCCTGTTGCATCAGGAGCTTATGCTTGAGGTCGCTGCAATCAATCCCACTGGTAGCCGAGGCCTTCAAACACTCTGTATAGAGATGCTTGAGACGGTATTCCTCATTAAGTTCGCCCTCCGAGGACATATCGGCCATCAGACCTTGGCAACCGCTCAGGCTGGGTGCAAAAGCGAAAAGCAGCCAGATGGGTGAATGACGCGAGATGATTTTCATGAGAAGGCCTGACGGTAAAAGAAGATCAGTGCCCAGTGTAAATCACCCGAATGGCGGTCGTCTTCCCTTTGTAAGCTGAAGGTTTTGTATTCAGATTTGTTTTTCTTCCAGGTTTCATGTCGGTGTCACATAGCCTCTCCATACTCTGGGCCACTTTGGATGACGGGTGAACAACCAGTGATCCGGTCGTACCTTGATGTGATGGGCTAGGAGACCCGATGAACCACTTTGACCAATTGGCTGAGCCTTCGAGCAACATGCTCTCAGCTGAATTTCATTTTCTTATGGATGAGTACTTTAGCGAGCTAGGTTGTGCCCCGCCTATTCGTCGCCTGGTTACAATGCCAGCGATGATGGCCGTGGCCCTTTTGACTAAGGCAATCCTATTAAAGCGCCCAATCGAAGATTTTTCCCCCACGCTCATCGTTGAGGCGGATTGAGGGCGCTCAATCGGTGGTGCTGGTGCTCCAGAAAGCTTGACTTACATGGGTTGTCAGGGAAACCTCGTCGACCACCTTTTCGAGGCTCTGAGAGTCAGCTGATGTGCAAACCAGTGTGGCGAAGATCTGTATTTCGTCTTGAGCAAATGGGCGGACTTCGACCTTTCCAATGGGGTAGCCTGCCTGCTCAAGCAGTAGCTCCAGTAGCTCGATGACCTGTTTTTGAACGGTGCGCTTTGAGATTACGCAAACCGTGTAGGTTACCTCACTTTTTTCATCGTCAATGGGTTGGCGATTGATGGCATTGACTACGGGGCGCAGCAAGGTATTCCCTGCTAGAACAAACAAGGCGACTAATGTGGCTTCGGAAATGAGGTCTGCGCCTGCACAGGCCCCAACAGCTGCTGCACCCCAGAGCGTCGCTGCCGTATTCAGTCCTCGTACGCCAGCATCACCCTTCATGATGACGCCTGCGCCTAGAAATCCTATGCCGGAAATGACGTAGGCCGTGACATGGACCGCGCCCTCATGGCCGGTTAATCGGTTGGCCATGTCGACGAATGCGGCAGATCCAAGGGCAACCAGAACGTTGGTTCGAAGGCCCGCGGTTCTTTGACGGTACTGACGCTCAAAGCCAATCAGTGATCCCAATAGAAATGCGGATGAAAGGCTAATCAGCGTATCCAGTAATGACGATGGATTGAGGTTATTTATTGCTTCCATGGCCATAAGGGAATCAGCGTCATTCCGAGATATTTCACAAAACTGTCATAAAAATTGCGTCGATATGTCGCATGCTGCATGTACGACAATACCGGGCTTGCTCTGCTAGATTCATCCCGTTGAGCTCCGTATGCAAAGACATGCGGGCGAGCAATGAATAACTATCAATTAAGACCCAGTTGGAGAATACGATAATGGCAAGAACCAAGACCAGCAAATCTGAAACCGAAGTTTTGCAAGAAAGTGTTGAGATGCTGAATGTTACAGACGCAGAGCCAGTGACAGAAAGCCGCGCAGTTGCAATATTGTCCAGCGTTAGATCCAGTGCACAGGCTGCACAGCATGCAGCGGCGCAGGTTGGTCCTGCAGTTGGCAACGGTCTTCGAAGCGCAGCTTACCAAGGGATCTACTCGGTAGCCTATGGATTCACCTTTGGGGTATTGATGGCCGGCAAGGTGATTCCAAAAAGTGGTTTTGTCACCAATGCTATTCAAGACGGGAACTCAGCAGCAAAAGTCGCCTTTGATGAACGCGAGGCCCGCCTTCAGGAGCAGGCTGAAGGATCTACGGCTGCACTGCGCGCCTGAATTCGGCGTTGTTGATTGGGTCGGAAAATCTTTTGATGGGGTATCTGGGAGCGTGACCCACTACCCCATCGCTTAGTTGCTTACCTTCTTTTTTGCTCTCACAGACATGAAGACAGTTGCGATCCTCTCTCAAAAGGGGGGCACAGGAAAAACGACTTTGGCCATCAATCTCGCAGTGGAGGCGGCTAAAAGGTTAGGCTCACCTGTGGGACTGCTGGACCTTGATCCGCAAGCCAGCGCGGCCAGTTGGGGCGACAGTCGAAATCAGACCAATCCCTTGGTGACTTCATGTCAGGCAAGTCGGCTCGGTCATCATCTTGACCATTTCAATAAGCAAGGGATCGCACTCGCTTTTATCGACACGGCCCCGCATTCTGAGACAGCCTCGTTGGCTGCCGCGCGGGTGGCTGATCTGGTTCTGATTCCGCTAAGACCTGCGATCTTTGATTTGAGAGCGATTGCGATGACGATCGATCTTGTCGGTGTTGCAAAGGTGCCTGCCTATGCCGTTTTGAATGCGGTGCCACCCAGAGGCGGCTTGGCAAACGAGGCGGCCGAGGCGGTCTTGAATTATGGATTGGCATTGGCTCCAGTGAGGATTACGCAAAGATCAGCATTAGTGCATTCGCTGACCTATGGCCAAGCCATATCCGAATAT
>CAYQOJ010000094.1:0-2611 GCA_964419105.1 uncultured Methylococcus sp. | reverse complement strand
GAGCCTTCTGGGAAAGGCAACGCTGAGTTTTCGAAGTTGTTCGATTGGATGGATTCCATTCTTGGGGTCCAAGGCATTAAGAGCGGAAAGACTAAGTAATCAGGGTGAAACCATGACCAAAAGAATGAACCTATCCGAAGCCCTTCATCGTGGCGCCGCTCAGGCCGTTGCGGATGCACAAGCCTTTTCCTCAGGTCCCAAAGTGGCCAGTGCAGGAACTCCTCCGGGTAAGGTCAGGGTTAGCAAGCCACAGGGCCTGGCAACAGACCAGTTTTTTTATTTTTTCCTCAGACTTCGAAAGAATGAGGTGAAAAGGGTGGTGCAAAGGGCGCAGAGTCTTTATCCGAGCGACTCGCAGGAACGCCTGGCACGACGTTTGATCAATACTCAAAGCACGCTTTCTTTTATGGCAGGGGCTTTGTTGCAAATTCCTTTTTTGCTGCCGGCAACCGGTAGTGCGCTGAAATTCGTTGGGTTTGCTGGAGGCACCTCCATCATGACCCGCATGCATCTTTATCTCATTCTTGAAATTGCCCACATCTATGGGCACGATGTCGATGATCGTGCCCGAGTTCCTGAAATGATGGCGATCATTGCTTCATCTGGGTTGGCAGCAGGGGCCCCGATGATCGTTCAGCGGATGGGATGGGCGCCGATGGCCGCGATTCCGACAGCGGGACTGACCGTGGCTGCCATTACGCAAATTGTTGGAAATGCTGCCATCAGTTACTACAAGCGACGTATGCCTGGGGTTCCTCAAAGCGCGGCTGCAGTAGCCTGATAATTAAGAACGATTGAATCTGATGATGAAGGCGCCCAAGGGCGCCTTCAATTTAATGGAGTAGTGTGTGAGTAAAGAATTCCAGTTCAAGCTGACTTCGCCTGCGGTAAAGGTCATTGAAAAGGCCAAGGTCGCGGCAGCTAAAAATGGAGTCACCTTTAAGGGCGACGCCGACAAGGGGAGTTTTTCGGGGATGGGGATTGTGGGCGAGTATCGAGTTGTCGAGACGAATCTCGAGATTCATATTAAGCAAAAGCCCATGATCATGACATGGGGCATGATCGAGAAAAGTCTCAATCAATTCTTTGTGTCGGCCTGACGAGAAGGAAACAATGGATCCTTCCGCACTTTCGTTGGGCGGAGGGGTTTTTTGCCCGGAAAAAAGTTCGGGTTAGTGCGAGATGAGTGGCGTCAACTGGCTATCGGGAAGATAAAAGCAGAATAGGGCAATTAGCAGGTAGACGCTAAGAAGCTGAACGCCCTTGAACCAGTTCGATTGCCCATCAGTAACCAGCATCGAGAAGATCAGAACAGTCAGCAGAAGGAGAGTGATCGCCGCATTTCCCATGATGAGATCAAACGGTGCAGGTGCAATGAAGTAACTGGCCAACATGATCAAGGGCGCAACAAAAAGTGACATCTGGACGCTGCTTCCAACCGCGATTCCCATGGTGAGGTCAAGCTTATCGCGCCTAGCCATGCTGATCGCAGCAAGACTTTCAGGGGCGCCCCCAATTAAAGCCAGTATGATCATGCCAATAAAGGCCCGAGACAGACCCAGTGAGTGGGCTGTTTGTTCAACGGAGCCCATGATGATCTCACTGAGCAACGCCAATGCGGTAGACGATAAGGCGAGTTTGCCGATTGCACTAAAAGCAGTGAACTTTCTGACGGGTTGCTCTTCCCGGCTCCAGTTTTCCGGGCTGAAATGATGCGGGTGCGTTTTCAGCATGAAGATCAGGCTGAGACCGTAGGTCACCAGAAGAACAATGGCTACACCGGTGTTGAACGCCGTCTCCCGTCCCAAAGTTTCGGGGGAGATGAAGTTGTCAAAGAGGCTTGGCATGATGATGCTGATGGCTGCGATCATGAGAATCGATCGGTGCATCATGGCGCCTTGACGGTTGTACTTCTGCTCAGTCCTGTGAAGGCCGCCGATCAAAAAGGAGAGGCCAACCACAAACAAAAGATTTCCAAGAATCACGCCGACAATCGACGCTCTGACGACATCAAACATCCCTTGTTGCAAGGCCACCAGAGCGATAATCATCTCAGGTGCATTGCCAAAGGTTGCACTTAGAATGGCGCCCACGGTCGCTCCAGTCTGCTGAGACAGCGTTTCGGTCGCATCTACAATCATCTTGGCCAAGGGAATAAATCCCACTACGGCCAGCAGAAATCTACCGGCCTCGGGAAACCCCGGGATCAAGGACGAGATAAAGGCCAGCAGAACAACTGGATAGAGCCAGCGGAGAAGCGAGGGAGCCGTACTGTTAAAGTTGATGTCAGCCGCTAACTTCATTCGCGGAGCTGCTCGGCACGATCAATCTTTTCCCAGGGGAGCGCCATGGTGGTATTCCCGAAGTGGCCCTCGACGGGCAGTTTTTGATAGAAGCCCCCCGTCAATTTTGCAGGCAAGTGGCGAAGATTGAAGTCGCGAATGATGCTACCGATTCTAAAATCGAACGTTGTAGTGATCCGACTTAGAAGTTCCTCTTCGCTGATGCCCGCGGTTCCAAATGCATGTACCTGAATGCTTGTGGGGCCAGGATGGCCGATAGAGTAGCTCAGCTGGATTTCGCATTCTTCGGCAAGGCCTGAGGCCACCAC
>CAYQOJ010000093.1:0-11995 GCA_964419105.1 uncultured Methylococcus sp. | reverse complement strand
GATTGTGATGCGGGCCCCCTTATAAGTCTCTACAGCCTCCCGATAGTCCAGAACCTCATCCTCCGTCTCGAGAAGCACCCAGAACCGCTCAGGTTTTTTGAGAGGCGTGACGCTCAAGTCCCTTAACTCTTGTATGTGCTCTTGGGTGAGAGAAAATGTCTCTCCGGTATAAAGGTTTTGATGGGGTCCAACCCAAGGCAGGAGGAGCTCAGCAGCTCGACAGGCGGGGTTGATCAGCACCGCATTGAGGTCGAACTGTTCAGCAAGATAGGTAGCGTAGTAGCCTCCAAGAGAGCTCCCAATAATCAGCGGACGGTAAGGGCAGTTCTCAATGACCGTCGAGACTCTATCGATGGCCTTTTGGGGGGAAATGGGCAGGTCTTCACACCAGAACTCATCCGATCTGTGTCGGTCCTCCAGATAATGGCGAAGCAACTCGGCCTTAATTGAGATGGCTGAAGAACGAAATCCGTGTAAATAAATGATCATTGAAAATGCAAAAAACCTGAAATCAGGCCCGATGGCTGACTGTGGCCGCAACATCAACGACCATTCAAGCGATCATGCCACCTGAATGGAGAGAAAGCGAGGATAAGGAGAGATCAAGACTTATGCAGCACGCTGCGTATTCTGATCTTTGGAATGGTGAATGCAGTTGCGAATCAGATTTTTAGCGTCAGTGGCGCATTTGCCGCACTGACGGCAGGCTCCTGTGGCTCGACCAAGAGAGCGAACGGTTTTGACGCCTTCTTCGCGGACTTGACGAACAATCTCTTTTTCAGTCACAGCTTCGCAGATACAAACGTACATAGATGTGTTCCTGTTAGTGTGAACAGGAATGTAATACAAACAAGAACGATTATCAAGTGAAACTCTTTCGCGTCGACGTCGTCGGCCAAATCTCCTGAGAGCGTATACTACGGGGCCTTCTCAGAAGGCTCTTAACCAACAACCTAGCAACCGTCATCCCGAATTACTACCATGACAGAGATCCAGTACACCCTTCGTGAAAAAGACCTATTGGTCTTCAACGACCATCAGTTCTGCCAGTCACCAGCCGTACAGAAGAAATTCCGTCGCCATCAGGCTACGATTCCGGCATTTTTGGGGCTCATGGCCATCTTTGTCTGGTTCTACTACCAGGACACGCTGACGGCGATGTGGATCGCCATCGCAGCGGTCAGTTGGGGATTCGGTGCGCCTTGGCTCCTGCGCTGGAACGCTAAGCGTCGGGCGCTTGCGCTCTACACAATCGATGATCTGACGCGCATTTTGTCGACCTATACCCTTAGGGTTGAGGACCACGACCTAGTTGAGATTGGCAGCGCGGGTGAATCCCGAATCAGCTGGAAGGATGTTCTTCGAATCGAACCGGCTAAGAACTATGCCTTTATCTTCGTATCCGTGGATTCAGCGATCATCATCCCAAGAAAGGCTGTCACCAAGGGTGACCTTCTGACCTTCTACAAGGCCGTCGAAGAGCACATTGAAAAAGCGGCCTGAGCGCCTGAAACAAAGACCTTATGATCAGCGCGCGTAATCTGGCCCTCCGAAGAGGGCCGAGGGTTCTCTTTGAGGGCGCCTCATTTACTCTCAATCGAGGGGACCGGATTGGTATCACCGGCGCCAACGGTGCCGGAAAGTCCAGCTTCTTTGAGCTCATGTTGGGCACTCTTCACCCTGACCAGGGGGAACTGGATGTGGCGCAAGGGCTAGAGATTGCCCATGTGGCTCAGGAAACCCCAGCCCTCGACACGCCTGCCATTGATTATGTTCTGGATGGTGACCGGGCTTTGCGTCAGATTGAAGCGCGCATTCAGGCCGCCGAGATCAGTGGGGATGGTATGGAACTCGCCCACCTTCATGAGGATTATCTTCATGCAGGGGGGTATGAGTCACGGGCGAAAGCCGCAAGATTGCTCAATGGACTGGGTTTTGCTCCGGGATCCGAATCAAGAGCTGTCTCTGAATTTTCGGGCGGTTGGCGTGTTCGCCTCAATGTCGCTCAAGCGCTGATGTGTCGCTCTGACGTTCTTTTGTTGGACGAACCCACGAACCATCTTGACCTTGATGCTGTCATTTGGCTTCAGGATTGGCTTTCAAGCTATCCTGGGACCTTACTCTTAGTCTCGCATGATCGCGACTTCCTGGATGATCTTGCGACGCATATTCTTCATATCGAGCACGGCAAAGTTCAATTACATACGGGCAATTATTCTGACTTTGAGACCCGCCGAGCTGAGATGTTGGCACAGCAGCAATCCTCTTACCTGAGACAACAACGCGAGTTGCAGAGAATTCAGAGTTTTGTGGATCGATTCAGGGCGCAGGCAACCAAAGCTCGTCAGGTTCAAAGTCGTCTGAAGGCCTTGGATCGGATGAGTCTAATCGCAATGGCGCAGGCTGATGGAGAGGTTTCGTTTAGTTTCGAAGCCCCGGAAAAGTACCCCTCACCCTTGCTTCGTTTGGATGGCATCAGCGTGGGATATGGCGATGTCTCCATCCTTTCCGAGATCTCATTGACGGTAAGTCCCGGGGATCGAATTGGATTGCTTGGCCCCAACGGTGCCGGCAAGTCCACATTAATCAAGATGCTTGCTGGTGTTATCACCTCTTCAACGGGAGAGCGTATTCCAGCGCAGGATCTCAAGATTGGCTACTTTGCCCAGCACCAACTCGAACAGCTCAACCCCGATCAGAGCGCACTTTGGCATCTTCAGAAGCTCAACCCTAAAGCATTGGAGCGGGATTTACGAAACTACCTTGGTGGATTCGGCTTTCAGGGCGAAAGGGCCTTGTCACCTGTTGGACCATTCTCCGGCGGTGAAAAGTCGAGGTTGGTCCTGGCCATGCTGATTCGGCAGCGGCCTAATCTTCTTCTTCTTGATGAGCCAACCAACCACTTGGATCTACCGACGCGCGACGCACTCAGCATGGCCCTTCAAGAGTTTGAGGGCGCATTGGTTCTGGTTTCCCATGATCGCTATCTTCTTCGCTCGGTTGCGGATGAGTTTTATCTGATTGCCGATGGTGGGGTCGAACCCTATCAAGGCGATCTCGATGAATATCGCCGCTGGTTGTCAGATCGAAGACAGCGTCAGAGATCAGCACAGCAGGACACAGCTCCCGCAGCTACACCGCCGGCAGCAAGACAATTGAGTCGCCAGGAAGAAGCTGAACAGCGAAAACGGCAAAAATCGTTGACTACCGCCATGGAGCGGGCGGAGCGGCAGATGAGTCAAACGGGAGAAGCCTTGCGTCTCATCGAAGAGAAATTGGCGAGCGAAGATCTGTACCTCCCCGAGTCCAGATCGCGCCTTGATCACCTGGTTGCAGAGCGTGACTCGCTTGCAGGTCAACTTCAAGCGGCAGAGCATCTTTGGCTCGAAAGCAGTGAAGCGCTTGAGGCCCTGACTTCATGAAGGCTCTTCTGCGTCTCTTTCTGGATATCACACTTTTCCGGAAGGGTCCGCAGGATCTGCCTCACTCGGCTATCCTTCTGGTTTTGGCTCTCCTTGCAGATGTCACCATATCGACTGTGGTCGGTGCGCTCGATGGGGAAATTGCGGGAGCGATACTCCAAGCGTTGGTCGCCTCAGGATTGCTCTTGGCTTTTGTTTCTCTTCTCTTGCTGTTGACTTCCCATCGAGAACGCTTTCAAAAAACAGCAACGGCCGTTTTAGGTTGCGATGCCCTAATCACTCTTGTGGCGCTTCCCGTATCCCTTCTCTCTGATCTGATCAATGGCCTCGGTCTTCTGATCATGGGCATCTTGTTTTGGAATCTTTTAGTTTTTGCCCACATTCTCAAACAAGCGTTGGGTGTGGGTTATGCACTTTCAGTGGCCCTCGCTTTGATCTTCACGATCACGAGCCTTGACCTGATGGCACGTATTTTTTCTGCGTAGAGTCCCGCTTGAGCCCGCTTAGGCTCGGTGATAGCGTGATGGTGAAATGGACTGAATGCGGAGGAATCCATGATCTATAAAACCATTCTCGTTGCCCACGATTTTTCCGATTGTGGGGCTAAGGCTTTTCACCGGGCTTTGGCCTTGGCAAAGGAGTTTGATGCACGGCTTCAACTCCTTCACGTGGTCGAATATATCGTGCCGATCGATACCAGCTTTGGTGCCATTTCACCCTTTGATGGCGATCTCACGGATCAGCTACTAGTGTCGGCCAGGAAACGACTCGTTCATTTAGGTGAAAACCACCAGATCGGGGCTGAGTATTGTCGGGTCGAGCTCGGCAGTCCCAAGATAGAGATTATTCGAATTGCCGAACTGATCAAGGCGGACTTGATCGTTTTAGGGTGCCATGGGCGTCATGGCTTGGGCTTATTGTTGGGGTCGACAGCGGCCAGTGTGGTCAACCACGCGGGTTGTGACGTCCTTTCGGTCCGTCACGAACCCAAATAGGAAAAACTATCGTTTGTCGCGGAACCGAATACCGAGGGAGTTAAGTTTCCGGTAGAGGTGCGTCCGTTCCAATCCAATCGCGGTGGATAGGCGTGCGACGCTTCCCGCGTACTTATCGAGATGATATTCGAGATAGGCCTTTTCGAAGTGCTCCCGGGCCTCTTTAAGGGGAAGGTTGTAAAAGTCCGGTTGCTGCATTTGATCCTGTGGGGTTTCAACCACAGCTTCACCAACAGCAGCCTTTACTTCTTCAAGTTCAACGTCTTCACCACTGCCAAGAATCAAGATTCTCTGCACGAGATTCTTGAGTTCCCGGATATTGCCGTACCAAGGGTAGTTCCTGAGAAAGTTTTGAACAGAGACAGGAAAACGACGGAAGGGAAGTTTTTCCCGGCTGACGAAATATTCCACATAGAAGTTGAGCAGGTCAGGAATGTCCTCGCTGTGATCCCGCAGTGGCGGCACCTTCAGGGAAACCACATTGAGAAGATAGTAAAGTTCGGCTCTGAATCGTCCTGCCCGAACCTCATCCTCCAGTGACCGGCACGTCGAGGCGATAATCCGGACATCGACGTGCACCAGCTCGCTCCCACCGATGCGTGAGAAGGAGTTGGATTCCAGCGCACTCATCAGTCGCACCTGGGTTTCAGGTTCCATGTGCGCGACCTCATCCAGAAAAAGTGTCCCGCCATTGGCTTGTTCCAGCAAGCCATGTTGGATCTGGTCGCCATCAACACGGCCAAAAAATTCGACGGCAGAATTACTGCTGGCTATCGTCCCCACGCCTACATCAACGAAAGGGGCTTCTCGTCGAGCACTGCTGTGATGGAGAAAACGCGCGAGGGTTTCTTTACCTGAGCCAGGCTCACCGATCAGAAGGACGCGGGTGTCATGCTGAGCGAGACGCTTGACTTGGTCTCTCAGCTTTTCCATCACCAGGCTTTTTCCAATGGGTTCAACCGGGCTTTCCATGCGCCGTTTGAGTCCGATGTTCTCTTTGCGAAGCTTGGCAGCTTCTAGAGCCCTCTCGACCGTCACAATGAGCTTGGCCATGGATAGGGGCTTTTCCAGAAAATCGTAGGCGCCAAGTCGGGTGGCTTCTACAGCAGTCTCGACCGTACCATGCCCTGACATCATGATGACAGGACACAATCCGTCTTCGCGAAGCCAGTCTTTCAAAAGGCTGATGCCATCCTCATCCGGCATCCAAATATCGAGAAGAATCAGTTCGATGCGATGGGCAAGGCGCATTTCCCGGGCTGAGGCTGCATTCTCTGCAACCAGAACCTCGTAGCCTTCATCCAGCAGGATCTCCTTCAGCAGTTCGCGGATGTCGGGTTCATCATCGACAACCAGAATTGTTTTCTTGGTCAGGTTCATCTTGCTCTGGATTGAGAATCGGTCGCTACAGGGAGGGTGATGACAAAGCTTGCGCCATTATGATAAAGGCTGTCTAGCCTGATCTTGCCACCAAATTCCTCAATAATGCGTTTAACGATCGCAAGACCTAGGCCTGTACCCTTGGATTTCGTTGTGACATAGGGTTCAAAAATGCGGCTGGACTGGTCGGGAGGGATGCCAGGACCATTGTCTGAAATGCGGACTTCAACCTGCTGTGTGCCGGCATCTTCGGTCAATCGGGTGCTCAGGCTGACCTTGCCTTCGTGGCCTTGGGGCATGGCCTCCAGAGCATTTTTAATCAGGTTGTGAACGACCTGCCTCAGTTTGACCGGGTCGGCCAGAATTTCGGGAACGTCGCCCTGGTGCGAAAACTCGAATGCCAGTCCGGAGGAGGGGGGATAAAGGGCCACAATTTCATCCAGGAGAGGCCGGATCGCAATCGGACACAGCTGCGTGATGGTCGGCTTGGCATATTCGGCAAAGGCATTGACCATGCTTTTCATCGCCTCCACCTGTTGGACGATGGTCCGCGTGGACTTCTCTAACATTTCAAGGTCCCCTTCGATGAGGACCTTGGAGAGCTTGTGACGAAGCCTTTCGGCCGAAAGCTGGATCGGGGTCAGGGGATTTTTGATTTCATGGGCGAGTCTTCGGGCAACTTCGCTCCAAGCAGAATTGCGCTGTGCTTGAATGAGCGCAGTGACATCATCAATGACCAACACATGCCCACGGCCCTCGTTGCCCAGACCCTCGATGGTCGTTCCTCGGCAAAAAAGCTCCTGTCTTCCCCCGGGCCCCTGAAGCCCAACCTCCAACGTCCAGGTCTTTTTATCCCCGTTAATGTGAGGACTCAGGGCATCCATCAACTCTTCTATATGCGGGTACGCGCCCGATAGAACAGCCAGTGGCCAACCCAGATATTGCGAAAAATCCGCATGAAGAATGGTGTTTGCGGCTTGATTCGCAGTGAGGACTGTTCCATTGGCATCGAGACTTAGGACGGCGGAGGAGAGACTGGCGAGCAGAGTTTCCAGATAAGTGTGCTGTGACTGAAGTTCACGCTGTGATTTTTCAGCTTGGTCCCGAGATTGAGCAATCTTTGCCGTCATCGTATTAAAAGATTCCACGAGGAATCCCAGTTCACCACGATCTTTGACCGGAAGACGCTTTTCGTAATCCCCTTCGGCAATTGATCGGGTGCCGATGGCCAGTAATCGGACGGGTTCAACGATTCTCCGAATGCTCAAAAATGCCGACCAGACGGCGGCCAACAAGCTGAGAAGAAGGATCAGAGAAAGTGTCAGGCTGAAGGTGAATTTCAGGGACCCCCGAAGGAAAGTCATTTCCTTGTAGTGAAGATAGGCGGATTCGACCGTATCTGTGAGTTGAGCAAGATGTTTCGGGATAGGGTAGATGGCCTGAAGATAAAGGGAATCCTCCCCCATGATGGGAGCGACCGCACGAATCTGGAGTCCGCCAGAACCGACGCTCTCAAGGCCCACATAGGGCTTTCCCCTTCGAACCTGAATCATCACGTTGATATCTGGAAGGGCAGGAATAAACGAATCGCTATGGACACCGCTGTAGGAAATGACATGGCCCTGGCGGGTAAAGAGGGTTAGCTCAGCGTCTTCAAGTTCATTGAGTTCGTTGAGCCGAACACCCATCAAGGAGACGGGAGAAGTCGCCAATTTTTCTGCGGTTTGTTCGAGTTCTTTGCTCACATTCCGCATGCGTTCGTCCAAGGCCGTCTGTCCGAGCTCGAGAGCATCTTCCATGGCGTGGTCGATTTTGACGTCAAACCAGCTATCGATGCTTCGATCGAGAAATTGCATCGAATAAAAGAACACGATGGCAGCCGGAGCCATCGTCAAGAGGCTGAACAGGAAAATCATCCGGGAGGTCAGGTTGGACCCGGCTGCCTTTCGACGGAGCTCGCGGATCAGCCAGTAAATATTGAAGCCGACCAAGGTCAGAAGAAGAAGTCCCGCTAGCGCATTGGTCAGTACCAATGTTGAGTAGAGCTCACCCAGCTCAGAAGCATCCTGGGTCGCTGAACTCATGAGATGCAGTGATCCCAGAATAGCGAGGAACAGCAAAATGATGCTGAGCGTCAGTGGCGGTCTTAGTGATCGAGTAGCCATCGGTATGGCGGGGTTTCCATGTTCCAGTCAGGAGAAAGATAGGCGACTAGTCTAAGTGGTAAGGGAAGCGACTCCACATCAAACTCGAAGCACAGAGTAGCTTCGCGCTGTTCGCTTCCTTCTGGAGCAGGTAACGTTGGGATGCTCCAACCCCGAAGATGACTCAAGGTGTCGAGGACACTGGCTAGGCTTGCATAGTGGAGCGCAGCGCCGCTACCGAGGTCAGAGACCTGAAAGGACTTGGCCAAAGGCTCATAGCGAAGCTGAATCGTTCTCTCATCCTGAACAAGGGTTTCGGACCATCCCCATGATCTGATTCGTTCGATGCGAAGTTTGACCCGAAAGGTCAAGGGAATGCCTTCATCCAGTGCCCTCAGGGCAACCTGAGGAAAACGATACTCGATATCTGCAGTAACGACCTGTCGGGTTTCTTTTGCATCGAGCTGAGCCCGCTGAATGAAAATTCCTGATTCAGAGGTAAGCCCTACTGTCGGGACAGTCGCGACAATGGCCAGAGTTAACGTGGCTCCCCGCCATTTATGCCTGTAACTTTTCAAGCCGTGCATAATAAAAACCATCCATGCCGTCTGTCCCGGGCAGGATTTGTCGTCCATGGGGTTCGGCGCGCCCGAAGAACTCAGGCAAAGGACTTTCCATTGCTTCGGGGTGATCCTTCAGAAATGCTGATATCAGATCGCTGTTCTCTTGGCGAAGAACCGAGCAGGTCGCATAGAGAGCAACCCCACCGGGTGCAAGTAGGGTCCACGCAGCTTCAAGAATGGCGCGCTGGGTTTCAGCCAGTCGGGCGATATCCTGAGGCTTTCTGAGAACCTTGATATCGGGATGTCGTCGGATGACTCCGGTTGCTGAGCAGGGGGCATCGATCAGAATTCGATCAAAGGCTTTTCCATCCCACCAGGTGTCAGGCTGGAGTGCATCCCCGGTGACCAATGTGGCTGAGAGGTCTCCCCGGGTTAGATTGGATTGAACGCGTTGCAGTCGATTTGTATCGACATCGACAGCAACGAGTTCTTGAAGATCAGGACAGGCTTCAAGGATATGGCACGTTTTGCCTCCAGGGGCCGCACAAAGATCCAACACACGCTGCTTTGGCGCAAGGTCCAGCAAAATTGCAGCAAGTTGAGCAGCGCCATCCTGAACGGAGAGCTCGCCGTTTTTAAATCCTGGAATCAGCTCCGTTGAGGTCGCTTCATCTAAAACGATGGCGGTCGGAACATGCTGCAGCGATTGGCAACGCATGCCGGCTTCATTCAGTTGACGCTCAAATTGATCGCGGGGACCTTTGGCCAGGTTGGCCCTTAACGTCAAAGGGGGGTGCTCGTTGTTGGCATGCAGAATGGCTTCGACCTCATCGGGCCAGTCACGGCGAATTTTGTCATAAAGCCACTGTGGATGTGCCGATGCGCTACTCGGTGATGCATCCAAACGCGATTCCAGTTCCGCCTGATTTCGCTGGTAGTTGCGAAGGATGGCATTGATCAGGGGTTTTGCCCATGCATCGTACTGGACAGCCTCGACCGTCTCGGAGACGGCGGCATGGGGTGCAACGCGCATATGACCGATCTGGTAGAAGCCAATCAAGGCAATCATCCGGATGCGGTCATCCTTGATTGGTTTGCGGGTTAAAAGGCCAAGAAGGGGATTAAGCCGCCAGTACCATCGGAGTACGCCATAACAGACAGCTTGGATAAAGGTCCTATCTTTGGATGAAAAATCGTTCGCAAAAGCCTGGTCAAGGGCACTGGTCAGAGAACGGCCCTCGCGAACCACTTCAACGAGAATGTCGGCCGCTGCGGCCCGGGTATTCATGATGCCCCCAGGCGGGCAGGCAAGGGGGGTCTTGCATTCATGAAATCTCGCGCGCTGATTCTGCGTCCCCCGGGTAATTGAAGTTCCAGAATTCGGAGTGCGCCCCGAGTAGTCGAAACGAGAAGATCGTTTTCCCAGATAAACAGAGTTCCGATTGGATGCTCTGGATGTTCCTCACGAACATCCGCATTCCAGATCCTCAAAGGCTCCCCCTGATAACGGGTTTCAGCAACGGGCCAGCTATTGAATGCACGGACCTTGCGCGCCAGCGCCTCAGCAGGCTGGCTGAAGTCCAGAAGTCCTTCTTCCTTGGTGATTTTTGCAGCGTAGGTGACGTTTGCTTCATCTTGTACTTCGGCTCGCACTTCACCTGCTTCAAGGTCCGGTAGGCTCTTAATGAGGGTCTCTGCTCCCATTAGGGACAATCGATCATGGAGTTCGCTGGCGACTTCGTCTGGACCAATCGGGGTTGAGGCCTTCAGAATCATCGCGCCCGCATCAAGTTTTGGCTCGATATACATGATCGTCACGCCTGTTTCATGATCCCCCTCCAGAATGGCGCGCTGGATTGGGGCAGCACCCCGCCAGCGAGGCAGGAGCGAGGCATGAATGTTGATGCATCCTCTCGTAGGAATATCGATGACATCCTTGGGAAGAATTAGCCCATAAGCGACAACTACCATAAGATCAGGAGCAAATGCCCTGAGAGCATCTATGGCCCCCGGCTCTTTGAACGATTCGGGCTGTCGTACCGGGATTCCGGCCGACTGAGCTACATGTTTGACCGGTGTGGGAATGACCTTGCGACCTCGACCCTGAGGCCGGTCGGGTTGGGTGTAGGCCGCAACGATCTCGTGACCCGAGTCGATCAGTGCTTTAAGGGGCGGGACCGCAAAATCGGGGGTTCCTGCAAAAACAATCCTCACGAGGCTCGGCCTGCATCCGCAGCGGAGGGCGTGGTTCGGCTGCGTTGTTCTTTCTTCACTTTTCTTCGGGCCAGTTGTCGCTTGAGAGGAGAGAGGTAATCTACAAAGAGCTTACCCTCAAGGTGGTCCATTTCGTGTTGAATACATACGGCGAGGAGTCCATTGGCTTCCATCTTTAATGGCTCGCCGTTCCGATCCAACCCGCGGACTTCTACGGATTCTGCCCGAGTCACCTTCTCGTAGAACCCTGGTACGGAAAGACAACCCTCTTCGGATTCCTCGGTGCCAGTCTTACTCACGATCTCTGGATTGATCAGAACCAGGGGCTCATCCTTGTTCTCGGAAAGATCCATGACCAGGACCCGAAGCGGGACGTTTACCTGAGTTGCTGCAAGCCCAATTCCGGGTGCGGCATACATGGTTTCCAGCATGTCATCGACCAGTTGGGTAATGTCCGCCGTCACGGCTTCAACGGGCTTGGCTTTTTTTCGGAGCCGCTCATCGGGAAATTCAAGGATGGGAAGAAGTGCCATTCGGAATCATTAAATGCTTGTAGATGCTTGCATTTTAGCGAAAAGACTCAGGGCTCGATACTGAATCCTTTTAACCCGCAGTAGCGGTGAATTGGGCTCATGATGAATGAAATCGATTGCACAACCTAGGGTGTGTGTGGATACTTCCCGCCTAGTCTTCCTCGAATGCCGTCGCTAGAACTCTCCTTTGACAGGATCTGCCGAGCGCCTCGAACAGACGCGGATTGGGTCTGAAATGGTCCATTTCGAAGCGCGATTTCCCACGATAAAGAATTCAAAGCTTGCCCTTAATGAAAGAAAACGTATTCGACGTTCTGATTTACCTCTTTGAGAAATTTATGGACGGCGAGGATGATGAAAGACCTGATACCGATGCGGTCAGAACAGATCTAATGGAAGCTGGTTTTCCCCCTGCGGAAATTTCCAAAGCACTGAACTGGTTGGATTCTTTGAGTCAGATGCCGGACATGAGTCAGGTTTCACTGCCTGCTTTTCGTGTCTTTTCAGCGGCTGAAGAAGCCAAGCTGGATATCGATTGCAGGGGGCTTTTGATGTTTCTCGAGCAGACAGGGATCTTGGTTCCGGAGAGTCGTGAGCTCGTCATTGATCGTGTCATGGCGCTTGACGAAGACCATTTGTCGCTTGATAACCTAAAATGGATGATCCTGATGGTGTTATTTAGCCGGCCCGATGAGGATCTGGCATTTGCGCGGATGGAACACCTCGTCTACGGTAGTCTTCCTG
>CAYQOJ010000092.1:4270-12012 GCA_964419105.1 uncultured Methylococcus sp. | reverse complement strand
CTTCATAGCAACACCGAACTTTTCAATCGGGTCATACTCTCCACGGAAGAGAGCTGTCATACCCATCAAAGCTTCTTGGACATCGTAGCCATAGGTCAAGGACAGGTCAGTTCCTAGGCGAACTAAACGCTCGGTAAGATCTGCTGTTTCTTCAATAGAGAAGCCTGATTGCTTTAGAACCGAACCAATGAATACGGAAGCCTTAGAAGCTTCATTAAGAGATAAACCAACCTCTTCGGCATTGCGACTGAATGCTCGCATTTGAGGTTCCATGTCCTCAAATACAGTCTTGAGACCGAGCATGTTTCGCTCTAGGTCACGAGCTCCAGCAATGGCTTGAACAGCAAAGTCGGCAGCCTTTAAGCCAGCAGCAAAGGCAGCATAACCAATAGCAGCAAGTCCGGCAGTCTTACCAACCTTAGCAATGCCGTTAGTGAGTGTGTTTAGCTGTCTAGTTGTATTGGCAAGTCCCTGAATAGCCGTAGTTATAGGGACATTTATTTTTCCAGCCATTACTTAGTCCTATCCAGTTTTGCTTGAATGCGAAGATTTGCTTTGAGGATTACAGCATCCATTTTACGAGTAACATCCGGTAGCGATTTCAATGCTGCGGGCCAAACGATTCTCGATGCTTTTGGCTGTTGTCCGGATGCCAAAATTCCTTTTAGAAACACACCTGGCACTACTCGGTGTCTACGCTTGCCAGGAACGGTAAGTCCGCCTACTCGATAAATGTAGTCGTATTCAGGCGTGAGACCCTTGCGACCCTTAGAGCCACCTCGCCTATACGCCATGTCAAAGAGCACGGTTCCAGGTGATCCGACTTGCAACCGAACTATAGAGATACGCTCTAATTCCCTGTATTTCTTCTTGCGGGTTTTTGGTAGTTGCACCAGAACCGATTTAGACGGCTTTGGTGCTCCTCCTCCAACACCGCCCCATGTAGTTCCCCACGCTAGGCGACCAAACCAAACTTGCCTCATATTGGTAAGTGGGGGCCTGTTTTTACTTGGAATGGCCTTACGAACTTCCTTGGCTGATTCTTGACCAATTTGTTTGAAGTCTTTGCGAAGCTCTGCTATCCAGCTTTCGTCTACTTGCTTGAGAACTTTTAGAACTTCATTCCAGTTGGTAATCTCAAGAGCAACCTCGTTTGAGGAACCGAATCTTCCTGACCGACTTTGAATTATGAACTTAGGGTCAATAGCCACGAAGATAACCGCCAATCAATCATTACAAGTTTACCGTAAAGCGAAAGACCGCCCCGAAGGGCGGCCTCTCTATTTGCTAGGCAAATGTTTTGCCACTAACCATCTATGCATAGTCCATAGCATGCGTTCTGATTCTTGCATCAGGACACTTGGTGCTATGCCCGTCTCGCAAGCGAGACCAGCGATGAACCAATGAGCTGAGGAATCCCCCAGCCCCTTTATTTTGGGTCTGTTTCAGAATCCCCTACTGATGCGATTGTCTCGCACCACTTAGAGAAGTCATCTTTTGTTGCACCAGTTCGTTTCTCGGAGTGCCAAGCCAAGAAGAGCAGGTGGCTCAACTTGGTCTCGGTTCCGAGAATCGAAATGGGAGCTGAATACTTATCTTCAAAGGCAACTAGATCAGCAGCGTTGCACACTACTTCTTTTTTAGTGCCATTTTCATAAGTAACTTGTAGGTTGATTTTCATTTCTTATCCTTATGCGGTTGCGTATGAAACAGCACCCGTGGTTGGGAAGGTGACTGAGAAGGTGCTCAGGTCACCGACTGCACCAGCAATCGGGGTAAAGCTGTTGATAAGCACTGTTGCGGTGTAAGCAGGGGTTGTTGCGGAAGCAGCGGTTCCGTTTGCTGCGATGAGCACTACGGTTCCAATGGTTCCTACTAGAGGCTGTAGAGCAGTTGAAACTGCTCCTGCACCGAAGTCAGCGTGGAAGTCAAGGCTTACTGAGCCTGACTTTAGCCCTCCGATAACCTCAGTCCAACCTGCTGAACCGAAGTCTGTTGTGGTTACTTCAGCGGCGTTGATCACCAGCTCTGCACGGGCACATGAGCTGGAGTAGTCCACACCGTTCAAAGACACCTTAGTGCCTGTTGCTACGAATTTTGGCAATTTATCTCCTTATTTATGCATAGACGGTGACTGTAAATTCAGCCGCCAAGTAGGTTTGGTCGTTTACTTGAATAGACCCTACCGAACCACTGCTTACAACCCGAAGGTCTTGGCAAGCACCCGATAGTGTCCTGTCTGATTCTACACCAGCTTTCACAGACTGGTCGCCTGTGGGAGCCATGTAGAGATCAAGCTTTCGTTGTGCAGTGCGTTCTGCAACACGCCCTACAATCACGCTAATTGTGAAGTTGTAAAGCGTCAATCCGTTTTGGTAAGCCTGGTCGTATTCAACCGAATCAATAGCAACTAGGGCTACTGGTGGGCTTGGATTGTCAATAAGCTCTGAGGCTGTTCTCAAGCCATCAATGGTTGCTAGGTTTCTAGCTAAGCCATCTCTAATGTCATTGATGACGGACACTAGGCCATCCTTGCCTTCTTGAATGGGCTAATCAGTGCATCAATGTCAGGATCAATGCGACTGACACGGATAACGCCTATGTCACCCACGCCAGCCACCCCTAGTGGCGAATCCATCCTTTTATACAGACGCATAGCCAACATAACAGTTGCAAGCTTGATAGGAACTGGAACAGAGCTCCAACCGAATGTTCCGGTAACTTCTACGGTTGTCTCGCCGTTTGCCAGCGGGAACCAGTAGTCATCTACGGCACGGATTTGTGTCCAAGGCATAGACATACCGCCAGCGATGCCGTTTACTGGCTCTAGCTGGTAGTCCTTTGCTGCCCAAATCACATCGTAAACCTTGTCAGCAGCAGAAGAAGTCTTGAGGGTTGTGAGAGTAACTAAATCGTCAATCTCGCAAACAAAGCTGTCTCTAGGCACGAAATAGCGTGTCTGAGCAGTTCTTGGGTAAAAGACACGCTCACAGATGTCGTCAATCTGGCGTGAAGCTGTTTCTATGTGAAGCTCCAGAATTGTGTCATCAACCGAATCCTGCACCCGTAGTGCATCTTTGACATCCTGAAGAGTGCAATATCCGTTGGTAATAGCCATGTTTCTAGTCTACCTTGAGCGTGTCATCTCTAAAAGAATTGTGTCTATAACGCTATCTGGGCGATGTCCAGCCAGCATTCTCTCAGCCCGCTGAAGCAGATCGAGAGCAGATGTCCAAAAAGTCTTTATCTCTTCTGGCTTCTTGTAGAACCGACAGAGCTCATCGGCGGCATAAGAGGTAGGAGCTATTCGGAATGGCTCATCATTCAGCGGTGGCATTGGCTCACCAGTCATTAGGCAGTCCACGATGGTTGTGGCAATCATGTTGTGATGTGGCTTGCCATAGAGCCCTATCAGATTAGGCAGGTAGGCATCACGGTAGATGACATCGTTCTTCCTGCACCAGTCCATAAGTATCCAAGAAGCAAGTCTTTTACCTTCTGCATACGGCGTGTTGGCTGTATTGGCTTTGACCGAATTGGCGTAAGTCAGGGTTACTATGTCCTGCCCTTCTAGCCCCTCTATAAGCTTCTGAGCCAGTCCAGCGTTGCCGTCTCTTAGCTCTTCTGCCGTGCCACGATTGATACCCGCTAGGTGCATTACATGGACAGCGGGTTCTGGCTTATCATAGCTTCTAAGGTTGTGGGTTGATGTCTGGTAGCCGAGTTCTTTCAACCGAATTAGGACATAAGAGCCAACTGCTCCCGTTGATCCTGTAACTAGAACTGTCATTGGAGTTCCCTAACCATCTTGTGAATCTGAAGATTGCTCTCCTCACGGATTCCTCCGTCTAGGGTTGCTCCAGTCATTGTTTGCCTCTCATAGCCCATGTCATAGACAATACGCATTGTAGAGGCGTAGAACGGCTTTACAAGGCCTGTTTTCCTCATCCGTAGGGCAAGACCCCAATCAGCGAATCTTATGCCGTCAGGGAACCCTCCAGAGGCTTCCCAGAGGTGCTTGGTCATGGGGTTAGCACCCATAAGTGAGAAGGCGTGGTCTAGCTCTTCTGGTCGCCAGTAAGCAGACTGAGTGTGGCTAGTTCCCTTGTGCTGTAGGTGGTCACAGATTAGGTTGCATCCCTGAGCATCTGCTTCATCTACTTGGTTTAGGGCTTGTGGTAAAAAGTAGTCATCGGCATTGCAAATAGCTATCCACTTGCCCGTGCAAAGCTCGAAAGCCCTGTTCCAGTAAGCCGAGTAGTCTTTGTGCTCTTCTACCCTAATCCTGACCTTGCTAAAGTCTGTGACCGAATTCAGGACAGCGGGGAAGTTCTTGTTATCTGTCACTATGACGATTTCGTGAATCTCTCGCTCTAGTGAATCTACGCCCTTGAACCACTGTGGCAGGAATTGTGAATAGCCTTCTCCCCAGATAGCTAATGGCAAGCTGATTGTTACGCTCATTAGTTCAATGCCTCTTCCCAGAACTTCTTAGCCGAGTTGCTTACCAGTTCTGCTAGTTTGTCTCGATCATTCCATCCTGATACCGAAGTGATACCAACATGCTCATTGACATGCGGTTCACAACCAGACAGGACAGCCTCTATGGTTACTCGTGATTCTGAATCAAAGTCAGTCGGTAGGAATACAAAGTGCTTTGCCCTGCTCATAGCTTCTAGCACCGTTTCTCTTGGCTTGTCGTAAAGCATCAGTAATGGAATCTCAGCTTGGCTTGCCCAGACCATCGCCTCTAGTGGGCCCTTCTGCTGGTGTAGGCGAGCTGCCCAAACAGCGAAGTTTTCTTTTGGCTTTGCTACAAAGTCGTCTGGATTGAAACTTGACACTACCCAAGCGGTTGCTTTTGGAGATGTCCACTGAAGCTCTATCTCTAAATGCCTAGGTGTGCGAGCAATAAACTTACGGCAATTATTGATTAGCTCTTGTCTTGCAAGTGACCGAGTTTGCTTGTGATGCACCATGACTACTGGCTTTACCTTGCAAAGCTCTAGCATCGCTTCATCGGTTAGCAAATCAGTTCCGGTAACGATTATCTTCTCGTGCTGGATTGCTTCTTGCCACTGATCGGGGCCGTAGAGCTTTACTTCTTCGGGTGCAGCTTGCAGATAGGCAGCATCGCTCATCTCGGCTCCGCCACGATAAAGACCTGGGATGCCTGGCTCTTCAGTAGTTCTTGGCAGGTGGTGAGTTAGCCAAGCAATCACTTGAGCAGTTCCTTGAAGAATGGAACCCACTTGCTTTCCCAGATTAGGTCAGCATCAAACTGCTTAGCGAAGTCAATAGCCTTTTGGCTTCTGCTCCTGTCAGCATCGTAGGCTTCGTTGAGTGACCGAACTATGCCATTCACTGATGGAATCTGGAAGAAACTACCCTGAGCCTCATCCCAGAACGGCTGACCATCTACCTTCCAGCTATCTTCTGATGCTAGATCTTTAGAAGCAGCGTAGTTGCTAGTAATAACTCTCGTGCCACAGCTTTGAGCCTCGACAGTTGGCAAACCGAATCCTTCGCCGTAGCTTGTGCAAAGCAAGACATTCATCGCCGTGTAGAAGCCAGCCATGTGTTCTTCTGGGTATCCGGTTCTGAGCAAGTATGGGTCTGGCATAAGCACATTGTCTTTTGGAATGCCCATAGCTTTTAGTAGAACCGAAATGTCAAATCCGCCGTAGCCTCGACTTGGCTCAGTGTGAATGTAAAGCAAGCTGTCTGGGTGATACTTCAGGTGCATTGCAAATGCAAGTAGGTTCTCGGCGTAAGCCTTGCGGTGTATCTGACCATTGGCTTTGTTAGCAGCTACCATGCCGACTAAGAATGCATCCTCTGGCACTCCCATAAACTCTCTGACATTTGTTCCAGCTATCTCATAAGTTGGCTTGTAGGTCTTAGTGTCAATGCCATGTGGGATGTATGTGGACTTTAGACCGAGTGATTCCATAACTTCTTGACCGTGCGGAGCCATTGTGATTGTGTGCACATTCGGCTTTGCAACCCACTCTCTTACGCCTGGCGTAATAGTCAAGTGATCCATCGGTGTCCACGAGATAATCGGGCCGTCATACTTCATCTGGTTGTAAACCCAAACATCGTAGAGCGTAAATAGGAACTGATGATAATCAGGATGCTTTGAGAAGAAGTCTGCCGACCAAGTAGGAATGACATCTTGAGAATAAAGTGTCAGACCTTTTGGATAATGTGGGATGGTTTCTTTACCGAAGGTCATAGTTGTTTGCTGACCCTCAAGACCATAGTTACTAAGTGCCGCAACCTTCATCCCGTGTTTGAGCATTCGGGTAATTAGTTGCTTGCCCTGCTGACCATAGCCAGTAGGAGTTCCAGGGGAGTTGCTTGCGAAAGCGATAGCGGCTTTCAGGAGTTCGTAGGTTGCCATACGCTCAGTGTATAAAAAGAAACCCTCCTAGGCAACCTACAACCTAGGAGGGTCTCGCTTTTCTCGTCAGAAACTAGCTTGCAGCTCCAACGAAGAATTTGACATGGGATGCGTGAGTAATGTCAGAGTCAAGTCTGATCAAGAATCTCCATGTGGTTAGGTCAGTGTTGAATGCGTAGTCCTGGCTGGATGCAACCTGGATACCACCTGCAACACGAACCTTGAACGAGCTTAGGTCACCGAAGAGCACCGACTTGGCTGAAGTTGCAGTGTCAGCCATGTGTGGGTTCTCGATAACACGGAAGCCAGCGAAGGTGTCTGGGTAGCCAACGCCTACCTGGTAGAGGTAGTTGCCAGCAGTGTCCTTCAGCTTACGCATCTTTCCGATGGTTGCACCGTTAGCCATGAATGCAGCACCTGGCATACGGCGAACTGCACCGTTTACCGAGTAAGCAAGGTCAATCAGGTTGTCAGCAGTGAACTGACCCTGAACTCCGGTTCCACCAGTGATACCAGAACCAGCAGCAGGAACTAGACCCTGTGGCTTGTTGTTTCCGTCACCGAGTGTCAGAACATTGTTCACACCAAAGCCAATTCCGTTACCAGCTTGCTGAGCAAGGTGAGAAGCTAGGTCGAAACCTGCGTCAGTTACTAGCTCGTTAGCAGCCTGGATTAGGAATCCATACTTGTAAGCACCAAGAGTGATGGAGCTGTAAGTAGGCTCGTCAGCAGCAACAGTGCCACCAGCAGATACAAGAGCAGCAGTGCTGTATGCAGTCAAGGTTGGGATGGTTAGATCTTCACCAGAGGTTGTGTTTAGAATCTCTGGAATCTCTAGCATTGGGCCAACTAGACGGGCAACATCGAATACCTGCTCGTAGAACGACTTTGGCACGGTGTTGCTGGATGGAGTTAGAGGAGCACGGAACTCGTAGTTACGCTCTTCTCCACGGGCCAACGAACGGAAGATGTCAGCGGTTGAACGCTCTTCCATTGTTGCTGGAACGAAGCCCTTAGCGGCTACTGAAGCCTCTAGGCGGCGTTCCTCATTACGCTGTGCAATCGCAATAGCCTCGTCAGCCTTGCGAATGTCAGCTTCAATACGGTCAATCTTTGCCGTAGTCTCAGCGTCAAGGCCACCACGCTTCTCAGCCTCGTCCAGGGATTCCTGAATCTGAAGGGTGAGGTTAGCACGGAGTTCTTGCTGAGCTTTGATGAATTCAGACATTTACTTTCCTTTATCTAACTAATAAGAAGGTCACGCTGACGCAACCGACACGGCAGAGCTAACTCACATCCGATAGTTAGATTTTACATCAAGTAGGACTAGACAAAT
>CAYQOJ010000092.1:0-4170 GCA_964419105.1 uncultured Methylococcus sp. | reverse complement strand
TGCTTACCGCTTCTCTAGCGGTTTGATTGACTGAACTTCTCTATCTGACTTGTCGAAGGATGGAACCTCTGGGGATACAACCTTTACGACAGCCTTTACCATGTCGTCAATCACGCTGTAGATAGCACCCGATTCTGGGTTGCCAGCAGCGTCTAGGAGAGCCTTTTTGATTTCGTCTTTGCTTGCCATCTTAGATTCCATTCATTAGTAGTTCGAGCTTCTTCTTCTTTAGAGCAAGCATAGCTTGGCTGATGGAAGAATCGGTAGGCTCAGGGTTATCTTCTTTTGGAATCAGGGTGTCTACGGCCTGAGTTATGAGGCGACCTTCTTCTTCGGTCAGGGTCTCGCCCTCTTCAAGCTTGTAAACAGCGTCAGCTAGGGCATCAGCATCAATCTCAGCTCGCTTAGCAATCTTGTCTAGTCCACGGACAGCGACAGTGCCAGCGGTAGCGGTATAGGCTGGCCATGACACTACCGAGACTTCGAAAAGACGAACTGACTTTAGGGTTCTCTCTGATCCATCCTCTGACCACTCATCTCCGCCTGATGGAACCGAGAAGCCAAAGCTCATAGAATCTACATCGCCCCTACGGAGCAGCTCAGCAACATCACGACCACGAGTAGTGTTAGGAAGCAAGCCTTCAACACGAAGTCCACGGGAATCCTCCTCTAGTCTTAGTGTTCCGGCACGGGTTGAACCGAGCACCTCGCCAGCATCGTGGTTCCATAGGAACTTGATGTCATTGCGAGAGTTTAGCGACTTACGGAATGCTCCTGGAGCAATACGCTCGATGAATGGCAGTGGCTCGCTGGCTGAGTTGAAAACAGCAGCATAACCGCTGAATCTCATGCCTTCGCCTTCTTCACGAACTTCAATCTCCGTGACATTAGTGCGAGTTTCTAGTTTTGACAATGCTTCGCCTTTCGCTCTGCCTTCATTCTCAGCTTCTATTCTAGCTACAACACCCTCAGCATAAGTTAGTGCTCGTTGTGCAGCTCTCTTCGATGGGCCTGAGCCCCATAGCAAATGTGCAACTACACCAGGGCTAGGATAATCAGGCGAACTAGGTTTTGCGGAGGGACTGTCCAGATCAACCAAGTGACGAGCAATCCAAGCCCGAATCCTAACCCATTTCTCAGCAGTAACATTGCCAGAAGCCATGGCTCGTGCTTCACGAATAGTTCTTTCAACCAACCCATCTCCGCCATACCCTTCTTCGTAGTATTTGAGACCTCTACGGGCTGCTGCTCGCATGTAGGCTGGGGGCTCTAGGTTTACTTCTCGGTATTCTGCCTTTGAAAGGCTGTTTTCTTCTTCATCATCCATTTCCTCATCTTCAGGTTCGTCTGAAGGCTCTGGAAGCGGAGCAATCTTTGTAAGTGTTGAGAACTTGTGTGCAACATAGACATCCGTATCTTCCCATCCGTCTCTGACTGGGCGGTAGACCTGAATAAGTGCAGCGGGGTCTTTTTGTGTGCCGTTTACGGTAACCGAACTGTTAGGTGGGCTGATGGAACCGTCATCTACGATTTCCTGAATCTCGCCACGGGCTCTGCCACCTGAAGAGTTCCAAGATACATAGTCGCCAACCGAAAGGTCACCTGGTAGGGCTCTAAAGCTTCTCTCGCCACCTGGCTCAATGCCTTCAGACAATGAGATAGCGACCATCTGATCGAGAGCTTCCTTCTTAGTGTTGTGGCAAGCTAGAACCTCGCCATCATCTTTGACGACTGCCCAGCTTGAGCATTCTTGCGAACTATCTGTAATGAAGTATGGCATTAGCCAAGCCTCGCTTCCACTATAACCGTGCCGCCTAAAGCAACTGCGGAGCCATTGATTGTGATTCCAGCGGCATTGACATCTATTCCGACAGTCTGAGTTCCTGAGTTGTAAGTGATTGGAGCTGTTGCAGCTACAACACCTGCTGGGCCTGTCGCTCCAGTCGCTCCAGTTGCTCCCGTTGGGCCTTGCGGGCCTTGTGGCCCAGTATCTCCCTGTATTCCTTGTGGGCCTTGTGGGCCAGTGGGGCCAGTAGCACCAGTAGGGCCAGCAGGGCCAGTTTCTCCTTGAATTCCTTGTGGCCCCTGTGGGCCTGTTTCACCTTGTGGGCCTTGCGGGCCTGTCGCTCCTGTTGCACCTGTCGCTCCCGTATCGCCTTGAATACCCTGTGGGCCCTGTGGCCCCGTATCGCCTTGAGGGCCCTGTGGCCCCGTCTCACCTTGGATACCTTGGATGCCTTGTTCGCCCTGTGGCCCTTGTGGGCCTGTCTCGCCTTGGATTCCCTGAATGCCCTGTGGGCCTTGATCTCCAGTGTCACCCTTTGGGCCTTGAGGGCCAATTGCACCCGTGGCTCCGGTGGCTCCTGTTGCACCCGTAGCTCCGGTTGGGCCTTGGATACCCTGAGTTCCCTGTATTCCTCTTGGTATTACAAAGCTTAGTGTTTGATTAGGTGCAGTGCCAGTAATTGTTACTTCAGCATCTCCGCCTGGGGCACTTGCGGTAACCGAATCTATTGTGAGCGTGTTAGCTGGGCCAACTGCACCCTGAATGCCTTGGATACCCTGTGGGCCAGAGTTGCCAAGCGTGACTGTCGTAGAAGTTTCAGTTACAGCAACATCTACTCCAGTTTCAGTAACCGAAACCAGAGTGTTAGTTTCTGTAAGTGCTACGACAGAAGCAGACACTATCTAGTGACCTCCGCTTGGACTTGGAATGTTCCCTGAATCAAGCGAGTGATAGTGCCACCTGAATTCAGCTCTAAGTCGTAGACATACTGTCCTGGTGCTGCACTTGCCATAGCTGTTGCACCGATTGTTACGCCAATCGTTCCAGCAGTTCCACCGAGCGTGATGCCAGTGCCATTTGTAAGACTGAATACTGTTGCGGTGGAATCAGCCGATGTTCTAACCTGCATAGCTGCCGAGTAGTTAGTTAGATTGACTGCCGTTCCACCGATAGTCCAAGTTAGATTGAGGTCGTAGGTAGCACCTTGGTAAGCGGTGATGTTGTATTTGCCTGGTTTTATCATTAGATTGTTTGCCTCATCCAACTGACTGTGTGACCGTTTTTAGGACTTACGCAATAGATTTGCTCTAGTGGTTGAAGCGTAAATTGATAGCTTTCTAGTTTTACAAGTTGAAGTCCGGTTGTAATCGTTACATCGGTTCCACCGAGATAAAGAGCATCGCTATTGTCATTATTGTGAATCGTGATAACTGAAGGATTAGTCCATACGCCATCAATGGCGGTAGCTACTGTTCCAACCGCAAGTTGTCCGTTACTGATCACTTTCCACTCCGTAAACTTCCTTGGCGGCGTTAGGGTCATCTGGAATGGTAGGTGTTTGTAGTTGAACGCTTGGCATACCAGTGTGCGAGATTGCAGGTAGACCGAACTTCTCAAGAGTGTCAATCGGGTCAAAGCCAACTTGAATAAGTTGCTGAGCCATGTCTACACGCTCAGTCTGAGCAGATAGCTCGGCAGCAGCGATGTTCACATTGGCTAGTGGCACACGAACGGTGTCGGCTGATGGATCCATGATTGGAGTAAAGTCCTCGAGCCTTCTGACATCGTTGATTGTCAAGAAGCCAGCCTGTAGACCAGTTGAGTAAGCAGTCATTCTTGAATTGATGTCTGCTCTTAGTAGGCCATCAAGGTTGAACCGAATAAATGCGTTTTCTCCACCAGGATAGCGAGCCATTAGTGGCGAGAGAGCACCTTCGATTTTCTGCACGATAGGTCTGAGGCAGTGAGTAACCCAAGCAAGGTTGTTCTGTTCGACAGATGCGTAAGAGTTTGTGCCAGGTAATCCGAGCAGGTGCGGAGGAATGTTGAATGCACGAGCGACATCCTCAACAGCCATTCTCCTGCTGTCTAGGAACTGAGCCTGATCGTTAGGCACATTTGTAGGAACATACTTTGCTCCACCGGATAGAACAGCAGTCTTGTGAGCCTTCATCCAGCCCTTGTGTCTGCTGTCGAAAGCTTCTTGCATGTTCTTAGCTTGCTCGGCAGTTAGGTTTCCTGGGACTTCGAGAACACCAGAGGTCTGAGTGCCTGAACCGAAGAATTTAGCTGCGTAGTTCTCAAGAGCCTTAGCAAGTGCGAAATTCTCTTTGAGTGCGTCTACACGAGAGTAGCCACGAATGTGACCTGGGCGAACTAGGTCT
>CAYQOJ010000091.1:10364-12048 GCA_964419105.1 uncultured Methylococcus sp. | reverse complement strand
AGTGCTCGGGAATCCTTGCGCCGCCCATTCGGCCAGAAGTCCGAAGACAGCAATCCCCATGGCGAAACTGCCTGCACGACTAATCAAGGCGATAGCCTGCTCACGGTGCCCGAACATCAGCAAAACCAAAAAGGTTGCTAATGGGGTCATCATGCAAGAGAGAATCAAGTTATTCATGGTGCGCCTGCATCAAGAATATGAACGGGAATGGTTTGGGTTTGGCGTTCATACGCGGCCTCTGATGACGCAGCTCTCGGGGGGGAGAAATCCTCGGGTATCTCCGCTGGCTTCCAGCCAGTTGCCGTTAGGAACTGAGAGGCGCGATTGGTGGGGTCGATCGCCGCTACGCGGACCCACTGATTATCGAGCCACTCCTTAAGTCCACCGATCTGGGTTAGAGCAAGATCGACAATATCGGTCGTTTGTTCAACCGCGATGAGAAGTCGGGCGGGTTCATGAACCTCAATCATCTGTGAGGGCAGGCCTGTCCTCAGATCCCCTTCTACGCCATTAGCAACGCCAAGAAGCCCCACAACATTGTGCGGAAGTTTGGTCCCGGCGCCATACATGGAGTTATCAATTCGGGAGAAGTAGTACTCGAGATTAATGCCGCCGCAAACGGGAATAACCTGCGAGAAAATGCGGGCCAGAATGCAGCCTTCGGCATCGCGTTCGGGATCATAAGAGTGCAGGAAGGCTCTTCGATCCATGAAAAGCCCCCGTGAGAGAGAGCGGCGACCGACGATGCAGTAGAGATTGTTCGAATGATTTAGCTCGGGGCGCGGTTCAAAGATAGAGGAGGCACGGAGTTTGACGTGCTCGGAAGCCGTTTGCAGATTACGGGTCTTGGGTCCGAGCTCGAACCAGCGGCAACGCTCATGTGCATTCCGTCGAAGCGCTTCCTTCATGGTCCTTCGGAAGCTCAGGAATTTTGCGGGGAGGGGATCTCCAAACTGCTTGAGATCGAAATAGGTGACTTCGTCTCGAGTTGTATCATGAAGGGCCGGAATAAAAACTGTCTGAGTTGGAATCGAAATGCCGCGTTGGGCCAGAATTTCCCTTACGCCAGAATCGTTTGCCATATGTGCAAAGGCTCTGGCGTTGGGCGCGCCAGGCTTGCCGGAGCAGGCGCCACAATCGTAAGCCGCAAAATGTGGATTGTTGGCGCTCGATGCCCCGTGAGCTACGACCATGACTACAGGGGCAAATCCGCCGGTCAAACCAATGCTGCTGAGGAGTGTTTCCAAGCGATCTGCAGCTTCATCGCGAGAGAAGCCCAACATTCGTCCATCAGGGGTTCGCTCCTCGTGATCTCTGAAGAGATGAAGGAAGGAATCGTGTTCCACACTTCCGAGCTTCGCAAGGCTTGGTGTCTTGAGGCCGGGCCTGAAAACTTCCAGGGCAAGGCGAGCTGCATAGCTAACGCCAACGGTTTGGGTGATGAGCCAACTCTTAAGCGGTTGAGTGGGTTCAAACTCTCGCCTGGGCATACTTGCGCCCGATTCATTTGCCTCGGGGCTCGACTCAACGACCAGATGCTTGGGGCTCATGACCGCAGGGCATTGGGCCACTGGGTAGATATCTTTCACGCCCTTGTAGAAAAACTCGATGCCAAAGAATCCAGCGGCGCCGAATGTTTCGATTCCTGAGTCCAGCTCCTCAAGATGCCGGCGAATTGAGCATT
>CAYQOJ010000091.1:7772-10354 GCA_964419105.1 uncultured Methylococcus sp. | reverse complement strand
CGGTCATCAATGCAAAAGATGGCCTGTATGTGAGTCGTGGATTTGGGTCGAGGGGGCTTCTTCTTTAAGGCGCTGAGCAGCTCAGCGTAGAGTGAGAGCTCCATAGCCTCTTGCCACACTTGAAGGTGTTTGGGGATAGGTGGGCTGGTCAATGCCGTTGCAAATGAGTCAACTTCACCCATTGGTGGAGTCTCCTCCACTGAGGTGAATCGGCTTCCAAGCTTCATGTTTAGGGTCGCTAGCTCCATGAGGAGCTCAACAGCGATGAATTCCTTGAGGCTAATCGATCGTCTAAAAAGAAGGCTCTCTGGACGTCTCTCGATCACATGAACCATGCCGGACCATCCGGGGTGGGCAAGACTCAATTCAAGAAGATAGGTTCCAAACAGGGTTTCATCCCCGACAAGTCGGTTGAGGCAGTAATGGATTGCATGGTCAGGGTCCTTTTGCAGGAGCTCCCTTGCCTCCGGTTCCCCCAACGGATAGAGGGGAATGAATGAATCGTCGACAAGGCGAATGACGCACTGCCAGAAGCTCTCATTAGGGAGCGCGACCGGCCAGTGGCTGATGCCCTGATCGAGAAAGTTACTGATCAGTCGAAACAAGATAGGGTGAACCAAGCTATCGAGATTGATTTCAAGTTTGGTGAGCCACCGCTGTCTCATGCCATCCAGGGCTATGGAGGGGGGAGGGTAATGCGCTGCACCGTCTTCATGAAACATACGATCTTTGAGCTCATCGCATTCCTTGGGTGATGTGCTGTGCGATTTCAGGGCTGATGCGAGGGCGAAGTCATAAATGCGTCCTGAAGCATGGCGCTCTTGGAAATAGCTCAGTGGTTGGGAGCTTTTGGCGCCATAGAGCCTCGAGGCGATGGCGACTGCATCGGCAAATGGCCGATTTTGAACTGCGTGCAGGGTGTTGTGATGAATGAAGTCTTTGATGGGGTTTTGGGAGGGGAGCCAATGCGCCACATGATGGATTGCATCGTCGATGTCGAATCCTTGAAGGGTCGAGGGATCTTGCGTTGAGGCCTTAGGCATGTCGAATTCCATGTCTGACGAATTGAATCGATCAAGGGCGGCTTCCTGTTTTTTGGAGAGGGTCAAGAAATTTTCGACATTTCAGCCGCGATCTGAACGAAAAACTTTAATGATTGGCATGCATGATGCGTGCCCGGTTTTCGCTCTGACAGGGTCGCTTGGCACTTCGATCAGCCAGTTTGGGTTGAGGTCCTTCTTTGTATGGCGTTGCGAGGATGGGTCCCGTCATGGAGGTCAAGAAATAGCAGGGCGTTTGTCGCCTGAGGGGTGGGTTCATTTGAACCATTCTTGGGTGCAAATCAGCCGAGTGATGCAAGAGAAACCAACCAGTTTTTCAGTGGGTTATTGGCCTGTAAGATTCCACAACTGAGATTCTCTTGTCTGCCACATTTATTTCCGTGTTGAGAGCATTCATTTTCCGTCCGGTCCTTTACTTTGTCCTCTGCTGTCTAGCATCGGTCTGTTTAGTTTCGAATGCATCGTCCCAGGGCGCCGTGACTGAGCGTGAGATTATTTCAATCTTCTTCGAAAGGAACATTGATCTTCTTTCGGCTCAATTTGAAATTGATCGGGCTGAGGCGATGGAGTGGATCGCGAGCGCCATCCCTAATCCCGAGTTGTCGTTTGGCTTGAATGAGCTGAATGGTGTGGTTGTGGGAAGGCCCAATCAGGTTGGTAGTCAGGGATTGGGCTACAACGTTTTTCTGACACAAATGATCATCACGGCCGGTAAGCGTGATCTTCGAATGGAGAGCGCTCGTTTCGGGAGGGAGGCGGTGGAGGCGGACTTCAAAGATGCTTTAAGAATCCTCGTCAACAAGCTCCGACATGGGTTCTATGATCTTCTTCTTGCCCAAAAGAGCCTGTTGGTCGCCCATGAGAATGTGGCGACCTTCGATCGTCTTGCCGAGGCCAACCGGCTGCGTGAATCCACGGGCGACATCGCGGAGACGGAGCTCAAGAGAGTCGAAATAGAACGGCTCAAGGCGAAGGGGGAACTCAATCTTGCCGAGGCGAACCTCAAAACACGACAGAGCGATCTTGCGAAATTGTTAAATTGGCCAGAGAGAGCTATGGACTATGAGGTCGCGGATGCGTGGCCAAAAATTGCCTCCCGTTATGAGAGTGTCAAGGAACATGAACTCCTGGAGCGCGCCCTTGATGAGCGACCTGATCTTAAGGCGCAGGATTTAAGGGTGCAGCAAATGGGAAAAGAGGCTGAGCTCGCGCGACGTTTGGTGGCGCCAGATGTCAATCTTAGTGGTGGCTATCTTCAAGACGCCGGCAACCTGAACCTTGATTCTGGAGCAGTATTGGCAACCGCCGAGGTCCCCGTCTTTTATCAGTATTCGGGACAGGTGGGTCGAGCCCTAGCAGACTTTAATGCTGAGCGGAATCAGCAAGAACAGCTCAAGAACCGAATTCGAAAGGAGGTGGTTTCGACGCTTGCCGCCCTAAGTGGAGCCTCATCAATAGTGGATCGATTTGAGGGGCAGGTGATTCAGCGTATAAAAAAGGCGAAGTCCTCTGTTGAGTTTG
>CAYQOJ010000091.1:0-7762 GCA_964419105.1 uncultured Methylococcus sp. | reverse complement strand
GGGGTTCTTTTTCGGGATTTTCGTTTCTGGGTGTTGACCGTACTCGGGGTTCATAAAATACTCCGTGTAATCTGAAATTTGATCTTTTGGATGCAGAAAGAAACTACAAGGCCATGATGCTGGATTATTACGTTGCAGAAAATCATCGAGCTCTGGCCTACGCGGATCTCCTGATGGCCGTCGGCGAGGAACCTAAGTTGTGAGTGACAAAATGAGGCGCGTCGCCCGATCTCTGAAGGGGCTAGTCCTCTCGGTCTCGGTCGGAATCCTCCTGGGCTGTAGTTCAGGGCATGAATCGTCTGTTAAACCCAAGCCCCCTGCATTGCCCAAAGATGAGGTGCTTTTGGCGCCTGATTCGTCCAAACGCGCAATGATCGTTGAGCAGGTGCTGGGTCTCGAGCTTGCGCCAGTGATGGAGTCTGTGGCCGGAAAGATCGCCTACGATGAAACCGTAACAGCCCGTATCTCGGCGCCTGTTGCGGGACGTATCATTTCGCCTTTACCCATCCTTGGGGCCAAGGTGAATGTGCGAGATCCGCTGATTGAGTTGGATAGTCCAGAGTTGGGTCGGGCAAAAGAGGAATATGCCAATGCGTTGGCTGATGCCAGATTAGCTCAGGGGGCCTTCGAACGGGCGAAATCGTTGTTTGAGCACGGGGTTCTCCCCCATAAGGAGCTTCAGGAGGCGGAGAATGCTCTGATACACGCTCGAGATGCCGTCAGCCAAGGATTGATGCATCTCCACAATTTGGGGGTCGAAGACGAAAAGATCAACAATCGTTACTGGGTTCGCTCCCCCATCGCCGGAATCATCACTGAGCGACATGTCAATCCCGGGCTCGAGGTGCGGCCTGATTTAGCAGATCCCCTCTTCGTGGTCTCGGATCTTAGCCATCTTTGGGTCTACATGAATGTCTTTGAGAAAGATATTGGTCTTATCCATGTGGGTACCGAGGTTTCAGTAAACGTAGTGGCCTACCCTAACGAGCGTTTTCCTGCTGTTGTTGAGTACATCGACAAACTTGTTGATGAGCAAACTCGATCGATCAAGGTGCGGTGCCGGGTGCTAAACGATCAAGGTAAATTGTTGCCCGCCATGTTTGCCTCTGTCGATATTCGTAGTGGCCCTGAAGACACGGCTGTTGTTATTCCGCTCACGGCCTTATTTACGGAAGGTGAAGGCGATCAAGTCTTCGTAAAGATGGGGGATGGTCACTACAAACAGCGAGAAGTGAAGGTTCGGCTGCGGATGAAGGATCGTGCCGTTATCGCTGAGGGTCTTGAAACAGGGGAGACCATCGTTTCTGAGGGGGCTCTGTTGCTACGAACGGAAGAGGCGAATGAGCAGAGCGAAATTGATGCTCCGTAATGTCTCAGATCCCGCAAGGGCCACCCAATGATTAACCGGATTCTGGTTTTCTGCCTCCAGCAGCGAGTCATGGTGATTGGCTTGACGTTGGTGATGGTGGCGCTTGGGGTCGTGTCTTTTGAGCGACTTCCCATTCAGGCCTTTCCTGACGTCCAGAATGTTTTTGTTCAGGTCGTAACCCAGTACCCCGGGCAAGCGCCAGAGGAAGTTGAAAAGATCGTCACTCTGCCGATTGAAAAGGAGATGAATGGGCTTCCCCATCTCATCAATATGCGATCTGTCTCTATCTTCGGGCTTTCGGTCGTAACGTTGACCTTCGATGATGATGCGGAGGACTACTTTTCAAGGCAGCAGGTCCTCGAGCGTCTACGCAACGTTGAGCTACCTTCAGCACTCAATCCCGTGCTTGGCCCCTTGAGTACAGGGGTCGGCGAAATTTTCCGATATGTCTTGCGAACGCCAGGGACACCCTTGGTTGACCAGCGGGCTCTCCAAGACTGGGTCATCGAGCCAAGGCTTAGGTCGGTCAGAGGCGTGGCGGATGTCATTTCATTTGGTGGTGGCGTCAAGCAGTATCAGGTTAGCGTCAATCTGGATCGGCTAAAAAGCTATTCCATTCCTGTTATTGACGTATTTGAAGCCATTTCCAGGAACAATCGAAACACAGGTGGCGGCTACATCGAGCACGGCGATGAGGCCCTAGTTGTCCGAGGGGTGGGGCTGGTTTCAAAGATTGATGAAATCGGCGAGATTTTGGTGACAACCCGAAATGGGTTGCCGATCAAAGTTAAGGATTTGGCCGAAGTCACCGTTGGGCCTCAGCCACGAACCGGGATAGCAGGGTTCAATCACCGAGACGATGTAGTTGAGGGTGTGGTCCTCCTGACGAAGGGCCGAGATCCTATGAGCGTGTTGGGCGAGTTAAAGGCCAGAATTGATGACTTGAATGCACATAGGCTCCCCAAGGGTGTTGAGATCGAGCCGATATATGATCGTACAGAACTGATTCAGCACGCCGTTCATACCGTCGAGCACAACATGCTTGAGGGTGCGGCCCTGATTTTGATCATCTTGGTTGTGTTTTTGCGAAGTGCGATTGTTGCGGCCATCGTCACGTTAGTTATTCCGCTTTCTTTGCTATTTGCCTTCATTCTGATTGATTTCAAAGGAGTTTCGGCGAATCTGATCAGTCTTGGTGCAATCGATTTCGGGATTATTGTCGATAGCGCAGTGGTTCTGGTCGAGGCCATCATGGTCAAGATCACCGTGGATGTCCTTAAGGGTGAAAATCTGAACCACATGCGCCAAACGATGCTGATGACAGCTTCGGAAATGGGGCGGCCGATTCTGTTCTCGAAGGCCATTATTATCACGGCCTTCATCCCGATCTTCACCTTCCAGCAGGTGGAAGCCAAGATTTTTTCGCCCATGGCTTACACCCTGTCTTTTGCTCTGATTGGTTCGCTGATTGTGACGCTCACGCTGATTCCCGTGCTCTTGAGTTTTCTGTTAGGCAGAAGGCTCGAGGAGCGACACAACGGAATCGTTCATGTCATGGAGCGGATCTACAAAAAGATTCTTGAGTACTGTCTTGATCACCCCTCGAAGGTCTTGACCTCTGCTTTGGTTGCGCTCGTTTTTTCCCTCTCCTTGGTGAAAGCGATTGGTACCGAGTTCATGCCGAAGCTGGATGAGGGCAATATCTGGCTGACCGTCACGCTTCCTACCCCAATTTCACTTTCAAAAGCCAAGGAAATCGAGCGGGGAATTCGCGCGAGGGTTGAGGAGTTCCCGGAAGCGAAATCCGTCCTGACTCAGTTGGGGCGTCCTGAGGATGGAACTGATCCCAAGGGATTCAACAATCTCGAGATCCTTATTTCCCTTCAGCCAAAGGAGGAATGGCGATTTGGCAGCAAAGACGAAATGATTCAGGCGCTCAATGAAAAGCTGTCGATCTTTCCAGGTGTGCAGTTGAATTTCTCTCAGGTTATCCAAGATAACGTGGAAGAGGCCATTTCGGGTGTCAAAGGTGAAATAGCCGTCAAGATTTTTGGCGATGATCTTAAGACGCTTCAGGAAAAGGCGGATGAGGTCGTACACATTCTCAAGTCGACCCGAGGGTCTACAGATGTTGCCGCAGAGCAGCAAGCGGGTCTTGCTCAGGCGGTGATTGAGGTGGATCGGGCTCAAATTGCCCGCTACGGGATTTCGGTCGATGACGTTGAGGATGTGATTGAAATAGCGGTGGGTGGAAAGACCGCATCGCAATTATTAGAGGGAAATCGGCGCTTTGATATAGCGGTGCGAATGCAGAAGGATTTTCGTTCATCCATTGCATCCATTGAGAATCTCGGCGTCAAATCCCCAGAGGGCGGTCGTATTCCCTTCGCAGAGTTGGGTAACGTCAAGGTCGATATCGGTGCTTCTCGAATCAGTCGTGAGGAGAATAGTCGCCGCATAGCCATCAAGTGCAACCTCATTGGGCGGGATCAGGGGGGCTTCGTGGAGGAGGCGATGCCAAAGGTGGCGGCCAAGGTTTCACTGCCGCCTGGATATCGCATCGTTTGGAGTGGTCAGTTTGAGAACCAGCAACGCGCGATGAAGCGTCTGGCGATTATTGTGCCGATTAGCCTCACGCTGATCTTCATTTTGCTGTTTTGGACGTTCCAGACGGTCAGGCACGCCATTCTGATTGTCTTAAACGTTCCTTTTGCACTGATCGGTGGGTTGGTTATGCTCTGGCTGACTGGAATTCATCTCAGTGTTTCTGCTGCGGTGGGCTTTATCGCTCTTTTTGGTATTGCCGTTCAAAACGGGTTGATCCTGGTTTCGCAATTGAACGCCTTGCTGCGAGAGGGGATACCTGTCCGGCAGGTGATCGTCTCAGGTAGCGTCAGTCGGCTTCGCCCCGTTATCATGACTGCACTGATGGCGATGTTGGGTCTTATACCTGCGGCACTCTCTACCGGTGTGGGGTCTGAGACGGCCAAGCCATTTGCCGTCGTCATCATTGGGGGGCTTGTGACGTCAACTGTGCTGACCCTGACCATGTTACCTTTGGTATACGGTTATATTGAAAGGCGATTCATCAGACCATGAAAGAGATACGCGCCTATGTCCAGCCCTTTGTCCTGGGGCGTTTGGTTCAGTCCTTGATGGAGCTACCTGGCTTTCCGGGCATGAGCGTACTGGATTGCGATGGGTTTGGTCGTGTCCTTGTGGATTCGGGCCAATCGTTCGATCCCTTCATCAGCAAGAAGCGCATTGAGATTGTCGTCGAGGATGACATGGTCGAGCAGGTCGTCGAGATCATTGTCAGTCGGGCCCATACAGGGCGCCCGGGAGATGGCCGCATCTTTGTATTTGAGGTGCAGGAGGCGATTTCGATCAGGACGGGGGAGCGCCACTCAGAGGTTGGGTCTGATCAATAAGTATCCGGCAAGAAGCCTGATTTGAATTAGGGGTGGAGTCGGTCGATAAGCCGGGTTCTGTCGAGGGCAATCATTCATCTGGGATACCTTTCACAAGGTACCTCGAGCAACCTACCCGGGAGCCGTGCGGACCACACGTTGGAGGCAAGCCTCGCTGCTCCCCTATTTGGTCTTGCTCCGGACGGGGTTTACCCTGCCACTTCCGTTGCCGGAAGCGCGGTGCGCTCTTACCGCACCATTTCACCCTTACCCCGAAGCCTAAAACCCCAAGGCGGTATCTTTTCTGTGGCACTTTCCGTGGGCTCGCGCCCCCCAGGCGTTACCTGGCGTCCTGTCCATTGGAGCCCGGACTTTCCTCCATCCCGCACAAGGCAGGACAGCGATTGCCTGACCAACTCCATCTCCCAGTCTATTCAATGTTCCCCCGGATTGACTAGCCTTATTTAACAAGGGAAAAAAGCGATTAAAGGGTCTAATCCCCTGTATTTGCTTGGATGGATGCGTTGAGGGTGGGTCTCTTTTATGGTTTAATTGAGGCGTTTTTGCCAGACGTTGGCCGCTTTCACGTGCGTCCTTGGGCTGTAGGTGCCAATAACCTCCGGTCGTCTGGCGAGTGTGGCGGCAGGTCAAGTTCGATTTCGATCGTGTGGCAACCCGCTCAGGGGCGTGTTTTCACTCCGTCGAGCGGCCAAAAGTTTGTGCGTTCTACAGGCTCACTTATGCAAATCACTACAAAGAAAGGTCTGGATCTTCCGATCACGGGAGAACCTGAGCAGGTTGTCTACAACAATGCAGGTCCCGTGAAGTCGGTTGCCCTGTTGGGTCAGGATTACGTGGGCCTTAAGCCATCGCTTCGGGTCGCTGAGGGCGATACGGTCAGGTTGGGCGATGTCCTTTTTGCCGACAAGACCCATCCGGAGATTGTCTACACGTCGCCGGGTGCGGGTGTGGTCAAGTCCATCAATCGTGGCGAGCGTCGGGTTTTGACCTCGGTCGTAATCGAGTTGAAGGGCAATGAGGCAGTTTCATTCAATTCTTGGGCGCCTTCGAAGCTTAAGGATCTGACCTGCGAAGAGGTTCAGCAGAACCTTCTCGCTTCAGGTCTTTGGACGAGCATCCGAACCCGACCTTTCAGCCACGTTCCGGCGCCAGGCTCGACGCCACACTCGATTTTCATTACGGCCGTTGATACCAATCCGCTGGCAGCGCGTCCGGAAGTGGTGATTGCTGATCGTGCGAGTGATTTCAAGAATGGATTGACGGTTATTTCGCATCTGACGCAGGGGAAGCTCTTTCTGTGCAAGGCTCCGGGGGCTGCGATTGATGCGCCGAAGCTTGAACGACTTGAGGTTGCTGAGTTCGCGGGGCCGCATCCTGCCGGTCTCGTAGGAACCCATATCCACTTCCTGGATCCTGTGGGGCCAACCAAGACGGTTTGGCATCTTGACTACCAGGCAGTCATTGCCATCGGCAGTCTCTTCACCACCGGTAAGCTTAACGTTGAAAGAGTGGTCTCTCTGGCGGGTCCTATCGTATCGAGCCCGCGGCTGGTGAAAACCCGCGTTGGCGCCAACCTGTGCGACCTTGTCGTCGGTCAGGTCAAAGGCACAGCCGAGGCGCGCGTCGTATCCGGCTCGGTCCTGCATGGTCGGACCGCTGCAGATGGCGCTGAGTATCTGGGTCGATTCCACCATCAGGTGACTGTTCTTGCTGAGAATCGGGAACGCGAGGTCATGGGCTGGGTGGTCCCAACGGGTAAGAAGTTCTCTTTCCTGAATGTCCTCCTGACCAGTCTTCCTGGTGAGCGGGGCCGCAAGTTTGCGTTTACTACCACAAAGTATGGTAGTCCACGCGCGGTAGTTCCGGTGGGAGTCTACGAAGAGGTAATGCCTCTCGATATTCTGCCTACCCAGCTTCTTAAATATCTGATTGTTGGTGACACCGATATGGCGCAAGCCTTGGGTGCCCTTGAGTTGGATGAGGAAGATCTGGCGCTTTGTACATTCGTCGATCCGGGCAAGCATGACTGCGGCCAGGTCCTTAGAAAGAATCTGACCCAAATCGAGAAGGAGGGCTAATGTCTAGCACCCGTCAATTCTTAGACAAACTGCACCCCCTTTTCGCAAAGGGTGGAAAGTTTGAAAAGCTTTATCCCGTGTATGAAATGGTGGATACGTTTCTGTATTCGCCTGCAGATGTTACCTCGGGCTCAACCCATGTTCGTGATGCCATCGACTTGAAGCGGGTCATGACCTATGTCTGGATTGCGGCTCTGCCCTGCATGTTGATGGCGTTCCTTAATACGGGATATCAGGCCAACATGGGTATGCAGACACTTGGGGTCGAGAGTGTTCCGGGATGGCGAGGTTGGATTGTGAACCTGTTTGGGCATAATCCCTGGAACCCCCTGTCTAATCTGGTGCATGGTGCAGCCTACTTCCTCCCTGTCTACATTGTTACGCTGGTCGCAGGCGGTATCTGGGAAGTACTCTTTGCAGTCGTGCGTAAGCATGATGTCAACGAAGGATTCTTCGTTTCATCTATCCTTTTCGCGCTGACACTACCGCCGACCATCCCGCTCTGGCAGGTTGCCCTTGGTATCTCCTTTGGTGTTGTAATCGGCAAGGAAGTTTTCGGGGGAACCGGAAAGAATTTCCTGAATCCTGCTCTTACGGGCCGTGCATTTCTTTACTTCGCCTACCCGGCTTCCATGTCCGGTGATGCGGTATGGACCGCGGTAGATGGCTTTGCTGGGGCTACCGCCTTAGGCCATGCTGCTATTGGTGGCGTCAGCGCTATCCGAGACGCAGGAATCAACTGGTGGCAGACCTTCCTCGGATTCGAGCAGGGATCCATGGGTGAAACCTCGACATTGGCCTGCATGATTGGTGCGGCTTTCCTGATTTACACCCGCATTGCGAACTGGCGAATTATCGCTGGTGTTCTGGCTGGAATGATCGGA
>CAYQOJ010000090.1:6755-12067 GCA_964419105.1 uncultured Methylococcus sp. | reverse complement strand
TTGTCGCCAAGTGTGCCAGCCTTGTCCAAAGTTTCAGTGTTTTGGTGGGTCTGCATGTAACTTTAGATCTGGGTACAATGACACGGCAGGAGATAGAATTCAAAACCATTGGCGTGACTCCAGAATCTAATGCTCAATTTGAGGTGAGCTGGTTTGAATGTTGTTATTCATATCATTATAACAACACTGGAAAAACAAGTAAACTTTATCGCAAGGAACGCCTTATCACTGAAAAGGAAAGCTGAAAAAGGTATCATAACTACAGAAATAAGAAGGGTGGACGTAATTTGACATAAATTTTTCAGCCAAAACCTGGCAGCCCCCCGGAGTTTTCTGCTTTGACTGCAGTCTCACTCGACCAAACCCGTGAATTTCAGGATGAGATGGAAGACCATGGTATCCAACTGCGCCAGCTTGCTCCGCCCGCTCGTGTGCCGGTCGTAGGCCATGGCGACCGCGAGCCGGCTGGCGATATCGGCGCACTCGGCGGCGCTCTTCCTCGAGATGCAGGCCTCGATGCGGAAGTCCTTCCTGCACCTGTGCTTCCACGAATTCGCATTCAGGTCCAACATCGCCCGGGAGGAATACCAGCCAACGGGGCACGGCTGGTCGATGTACACCGTGCACAGATGCTCGCGGCGCCAGTTCGGGGGGAGCCATCGGTCGACCTCGTCCAGCACGATCTTCCGCGTGGCTTCAGCGGAGGCGGCGGCGCGTCGCTCGACGGCGGATTCTTGGCCGGTGGCGTAGTTATGGAGGATGATGATCATTCTAGCAGGAAATTGAACTGTAGAATGTACACACTTTAATACTTTGTTTTATAATTTAATAGTCTATTTTCAACGTTATAAAGTTTGCAAAATTCACCCTTCAAATGCGATACTCTGTAGAAGTAGTATGCAAAGGAGGAAAACACATCGCCATCAGCGCCGCGTCCGACTGCTGGTTCTCTGGACTCTCCTGTGCTTTTGCTGCAGCCAAACCAACGTACTGCTTCCTCAAATCGCTGAGCTCGGTCTGGAGCTGCAGGACTAGTGTGTGGACACTGTCAAGGCCGGTGTGCAGGCTCTGAAGAGAGTTCTTTATCTCACACGGCTCCATGCGTGAAGGGCGTGGGCTGGGTGCTTTTATCCTATTTACAGGATTTAATATCTGTGGATGCGTATTTGCTTGATCCAGTTCTGTTTCTTGTTCAAACGAAAAACTTTGCTGTGTTATCGCCTCTATGAATCCAATGCGCTGCTTCAGATCGCGGAACTCGACCTGGAGCTGGGATGCCCAGCAGTAGAACCGATCGACCCTTTTGTGTAAACTATCAAGAGAGTCTTTGATCTCGCGCAGCTCCATGTATGAGGGCTGTGGGTGAATCAGGTTTTAAATGTTTGGAGCTGATTGAAGCTGAAAGCTGGCATTTTGAAATAAAAATATATGGTATAAAAGACCCACTTCCCTCGGCCACCACAGCATAGTATGCTCTCCTTCCCGAAAAACGACCGCACGTTCCCCCCGTTCGTGGAACTAAGCCTCAGAACAAGCCCCCCGGTCGCGGTGATCGGCTACGAGGTCTACAAGATCGCGCGCGTGGAGCTCGTCACCCGGACCGACACGGTGATCTCCTCCGTCCAGCCGGACGACGCGCGCATGCACGACACGGTGAGCGGGTTCAACAGCATCAACCACGCGGGGCACACGCTGTACTTTCGCTTCGACCCCGACAGCCCGCTGACGCTGTTTGGGTATGAGGACATTGCTAGGTTGGTCTTCTACCTGAACATCAACCCACTCTCGCTCCGGGAGATCGCCGCGGTCGCCACACACAATTCTCATCGTGTGGAGAAATCCTGCTCCATCTGCTTAACATCAGACTCTGATGAGGATTGTTGGACCACCCTGGACTGCGACCACTCGTTCCACACGCACTGCATCCGGCGCTGGCTGTATGCGAAGAGCACGTGTCCGATGTGCAGAAGGCAGGTGTTATAAAAAAAAACAAAAAAACAAAACAAAACACACTCAGCGGCTGAATGTTTAGCTGGTGCACACTCACCTTGCTGCTCATCCGCGCCATAATGAGCCCCACTCTCCTCTTTGTCGCTGCCTCAATCGCTGCTGCCTTTGTCTTTTCCCTCCTGACCTCAGCATATAAAGCAGAACTGTCGGACAAAAGCCTGGCACAGGACCTCGCCGTAATCCAACATGCCTTCAACACCACAACCATGCTGGCCTCTACACCAACACAGCAGCACATGGTGTCCTATTACACCAGAACCACAGACAAGGACTACAGACTGTTGGAGCTGCTCGTCGGCCCTGGACTCCACACTCGTCTGAGCGCTGCCCACCCCATCCGTTCGCACACAGGCAACGCGCGCCAGGTCATGTACGTGCTCAACGCTGTCGCGGGAGTGCATGCTGTCAAAAACGAGGGTGGGCGCACCACCACCAAAGTGCTTGAAATCGGCTTCGGCCGCGGCTACTGCACGCTCATGCTCGCTGGACTCCTGCCCGCGGCTGAGTTTGAATTCCATGGGATCGACGTCGTCCATCGCCACGTGGATGTCGCGCGTATGGATGGGGCCAAGTATCCGAATGTCTTTTTTCGTCACGGCGACGCTTCTATGCCCTCTAGCTACGGCGACCAGCTGTTTGACGTAATCTTCGCGGTCGAATCTCTCTGCCACATCGATAACATGCATAATTTGATCACGAGTGCATCTAGAAACCTTTCTCCTAAGGGGAGACTGATCATCGTCGACGGCTTCCGCTCAGAGAACTTTTCCCAGTCCCCGCCCGACCAACAGCTTGCGATGCGCCTGGCCGAACGCGCGTTTGGAATCAACAGGATGCGTCCGATGAGCGAGTGGATCGAGGCGGCATACCCTGTCGGACTGGAGCTCAAGAGACTGGATGACTTAACCATGCAAGCCCTACCCTTTTGGACCCTCGGCTGGCGCTTCACCCACGCCCTATTTCAACACGTTCCGGCATGGGTTATTCGACACCTTCGCGATTCCCCGTACACCGCACGCTCCACTGACAACCTGCTCGCAGTAGCGACAGTCGCCCACGCTATGCGAAACCGCGCGGCAGCCGTGTATGGAGTTATGGAGTTCGTCAACACGCGGCGAGACACTGTGATCAGTTTGTGAATGTGTTTGGGGACCAGAAGAATAGAAAAGAATAATCCAGGCGTTACCAGATACGGTGCTTTTATTGACCACATCAGCAGCATCATATGGCTTCGTCCTGCGTCGCCAGCGCTTGCTTCCAGGACTTGTAGAGGATTTTCTCATTTGCTTTCATGAGAACGAGCATCTGGAGCTTAAGGAATGGTAGCATTATAAGTATTACAGTTTCTTCCTGATATATCACTGTGCAAGTGGTGCAGCGGTGAAAACGCTTTTCCGCACACGCAAGGACCAGGGTTCGAATCCTGCTGGAATTTTTTGTTGGAAAATAAACCTGTGCCTATTCCACATCAGTATCTTATTTTTTTAATAAACCTATGCCTTTTCCACATCCATATTTACTTTAACGGCATCACAAATGCAGCCGCTCGTGCTCCGCCCAGCAAACACCCCGGGAAAGACAGTGCAGGTGGAGTTTCCCGACGCGGGACCCCCGGTTGTGAACGTAGACCATGTCAAATACGCCGTCGAGCGCGTCCGAATGATCACGATGACCAACGCGCAGGAGATCGACGCGATCCGACCGGAAGACCGGCGCATGCGAGAGACGATGAGCGGGTTCTCTGCGGATACCTATGTGTACAACGGCTACAACGTGCTGTGCTTCAACTTCCACGTGCTGCGCCGGCCCTGCCTTTTCGGATACGCGGGCGTCCGACAGCTGACGCTGTGCTATAGTGTTTTGCCTGTGGCGTTGCTTGGAGATAACAGCAAATCGAAGGACAGCTGCCCCATTTGCTTGGAAACCGACGACGCGCCTTCTTCTTGGTCGATGACGCTCTGCTGCCATTCGTTTCACTCTGACTGCCTCCGCGGCTGGCTCGGCCGGGGCAAAACGGCGTGTCCGCTGTGCAGGGGTGCAATTAGTCATGATTGATAGTAATCATAAAGAAGTACCACTGGTCTCAGTTCTCTGCAGTACAAAAGACAGCAGAACACCCCACCCACTGTTAGCCACATGTCGCTGGTGTTTCCTCTAGCAAACTCTGATCATCATCATCAGACTATTCAGCTGGATTTTCCCTGCGCGGATGGTCCCATGGAAATCGTCGACAACAGTCTCGTCAGGTACGTGCTGCAGCGCGTTCGCATGATCACCGTCGCCAACACGCGGATTGATTCCGTCCGACCGGACGACAGGCGCATGCGCGACACGCTGAGCGGACTGGATTCAAAATGCACGGTGACTAAGGATGAAAACGTGCTGTCCTTCTATTTCGACGCCCCTGCCAGTCTGTTTGGACACGAAGGCATCAAACGACTGATGCTCTGCCACAGCATGTTCCCCACGCAAGGGACCGTCATCATCGGCTGCGCACGGTGCTGGCTTCGCACGGCGCGGACGAGCGCATGTCCTGTGTGCAGGACGCAGGGGGTTCAGGTGTAGAATCCGCATAAAAAAACGGAGAATTCCAATAAACATACCTGGCAAAAATCATGCCTGCGATTATTGAGTTTACAGTCCCAGGCAGTGGTGAACTTGTCCAACTCGATTTTGAAGCAATGCCCTGGCCTGTTGCGACCATCAACGGCGTCATGCACGCGTGTCGGGTTGGTTACCGTTTCCAGACAGGTGATCAGCTTGATCCGGCCAGACGATCCGCGCATGACTATCAGCAGTCTTCACGGCAGCGCGAGCCTGTGTAGGAACGTGCTTTTCTTCAAAATTGGCGCAGGAAATTCGCTCTGTCTGTTTGGATATGAGGGCATCAAATTGCTGATGCTCTGTCACAGCTTCATACCCATGGAGCCTGCAGCTGTTATCACTGCTGGATTCACTGACCAGGTGAACAGCGAAGGCCACACATGCCCTATCTGTCTTGATACCGACAGCGGGCTTTGGTCTGTTTCTGGCTGTGACGATTTGTTTCACCCCAGCTGCATCCAGGACTGGCTTCGCAGAGGGGGGAGATCGTGTCCTCTGTGCAGGAGTGGGGTTTGAATATGGTTGCAGTACAGTTTATTTACACACTTAAATGTTTGATAAGAAAATATCTTTAGTCTAGTTGGCCAAGGCGTTTTCTATTTTTGGCGTTGATGGCATGGGTTTAATCCCTACTCCTTCTCCTCCTCCAAGATTCTCAGCAAAGACTTGAGCACATAGGCGTGAGTCCTGCCAAGCCT
>CAYQOJ010000090.1:0-6731 GCA_964419105.1 uncultured Methylococcus sp. | reverse complement strand
GAGCTTGCTGGGAAAGAGCGAGACGCGCGTGTCGTTCGCATTGATACGCCCGAGCAGGTTGTGGAGAGAGGAGACAACCAGGGCAAATAGCGCATGCTTTTTGAGGTCAATAGCAGCAGCAACAGAGCCTTTTGATCCGAAGCGGGGACGTGACGAAATAGTCCTGTCCACGAGCAGCTTGTCGAGCTCCAGTGAGAGCGGTGACGGACCATCGTACTCGCGCGTGAGATATGTGGCTTCGTCACCCAGGTCCCACTCGTCGTCGGTGAAGTCCCGCGAGAATTCGATCCGGTTGAAGGAGACACGAGTCTCGACCTTACAGCGCTTTGCAGGCGACGATTCGTCATCATCATGACCACCCGCTGCCCCCACTGCCAAACCCCTTTTCGGCTGCTGCTTAGCACTCACGCCCAGCGACTGGCAGAGGATCTCGTACGCCCAGTAGACCGGGTCGGCCTCGTCGGGCTTGAGGTGAAGGTGGCGGTAGACGTAGGGGAAGTTCGCCGAGGACGAAATCATTTTCAGGTACCCTGTTTTCATCTCCGCCAGCGCGCTCTCCGTCGTCGTGAAGGCGTCTGTCGAGATGGCGGCTGGTGCCCCGTTGCGCGCGAGCGTGGACGCGAGTTGGCCGTACGCCTCGACCGCGCGCTCGAAGAGCTGGGCGTCTGACGATGCGAACAGCGTGCGCGGCTCGGAGCCAGCAATCTGCTTCAGGATGGGGGATGGCATTGGGGCGCTGGGCGTGGTGGGTGGTGGTGCTGGGTTTATATACGTGTTGTGGGAACAAATCTATACATTTAATCAAGGCCCTACATGACTTAGAACCACAGTGCCAGTCATCATGCAACAATAAATTACATAAAACCATCATCATGCTCCCATCATGTATTTATTTCTTCCAGAGTCTCCCAATACTAGAAAGTGGCTTCCTGTTGCTACTTTGCACATAAGACTGCTTCAAACTCAACCCCATACCAGCGTTATAGACACCAATATTCTCAGAAGAAAATTGTGTATAGTGCTGGCTAAAACTTTATGTCCTGCCCCAAAACCTCTGTATCAATCAGCAGCGGCAATAGTTCAACGTGTTCTGTTTCTCCATGTTGTTGCTGTAGTAGTGTTGAAGAGTCGAATCCGAAGAACAACGAGTTAATTTTTGCTATCAGAATATGCAAAATATAACACGCAAAATATACAACCAAAAGGAGAACGTCAGCGCGCCAGAAATTGGACCAACCCAATCCATCTGTAATTTCTTTCAGTCCCCGTGAGACAGAATCATGACTTAGGTACAGAGACAGCGAAAAAGAATTAACACTTTTGAAGATATCATGTCCAAGCCCATTCATAAACATTGACGCGTTTTTCACAGTCTCTGCATACGCCACTGTGTAAATAATAATAGCCCATATTAACGCATGCTTGTTGAAGTACTTATCCCAGACCACATGACAAGGAGGGGCTTCCTCTATCCATCTGCTCCTGTGCCAAAGTCCGCACCTGGTATCATCAATTTCTTCATGCAAACAGAGCCAGGACATCCAGTGAGGCATACCCAAAAAGATATACGCTGTCCACAGGTACAACAAGCTCAGCAGCATGGGAATCCAATGCTTAACTGTCAGGGATCCTGCAGCTTGCTGCTTCTGCTGGTTTAACACGCACGCTGCCCCGCATCCTATCACAAATTCACCCAACCTCAAAACAGGCAGGGTACAGATAGCAAACATGTTGTAATCACGAACGAAAAATAAAACACCAGTGGAAAGAACATTAACGAAGAGCATCTTAATCCACGCATTATGAGCATGCATCCTTTTTAAAATACAGTGCATTGAGGGGAAAAGTAGCCACATCCAAACCAGAGTTCCAAGATACCAACTCAAAGGGTTCAGAATGCCCAGACCACATCCTGCCCAACTATTCAAGAAAAACACCTGCAATAGATAACAGAAAAGGGAATATGCGCAGCGATCATCACTTGTTGCCCTGGAAATAAGCAGTGGAATGTAAAACGTCAGATTCAGCATATAGGTAGGGTATATTTTCGTCCATCTTCTGTACCAGAAATTCCATTTATGAGACATGCTCTGAAAATCATCTGAATAATGTGAATGCATCATAACAAATCCACTCAACACGAAAAAAAAGGACATGATATCCCTGACGAACATGTCCATACCAACCCAGGAAAACACAATGTGATGTCGTATGACAAAATACTCTGCAATTACGCGCAGTGCGTTGAGAGTACAAAGCGTTTTCATCTAAGAAAGCCTTCCCCAAAGCCTTTTAAAGTAGCACTAGAAAGTTTCAAATCAGGGAACAAAGCTCAGTGGTTTTTGCTTGTTTTCAACAAATTAAAACCCACACATCCTCAAACCAACGCCCGCTATTTAGGGAACGGCCAAACCAAACCATGGTTCCCGCTCAACCCTTCAGGCTTTCGCCTCCAGAGGAATGCGTATCCCCTAGCGAGCAAATACTTGCTCTTAACCATCGACCCCATCCCACCCCACGCCTACTGCAGCGCCGTAGGCAGCAAAAAAGTTATTTCGTGCCCCCGCGAGCTGGCGATCGACGACGACGTTGCAGCGTGGACAGACAAAGCGCTCGTCACTAACTCGAAGATCTGCCTTCCAATAGCCACAATTAGTGCATGTTTTGGAAGTCCCTGGTTCCTTGCACTTGATGACATGTGCTCCAGCATAACGCGCAGACGTTGACTTAAGACGCTTAACGAAGCGGTGGTGGCTCCATGTCATCATCTTTCTCGCAGTGCTACTTTGAATACGACATGATGCCCTCCTTGAGAGACGAGCAGTTTCCAGTGTAGGCTGGAGGATGAGGTCGTGATTTTTTAGCAGCTGATTTATGCAGTCATAGTGAGCCCCTTCGACCCAATTTGTGAGGCGAATCCTTTCTCGGGCAAGGAGTCTTCTAAGTCGTTTACGTGTACGCCATCGCTGCCGACGACGACGAAAAAGCCCCCCTTGGAAACGATCGACACGTGACTGAAGCTTATCAATGGCATGGCAGCGCGATATCAATTTGTCAGTCTCACCCTCAAGAAGCCTTCCATGCTCGCCTGAAGTGGGTGAATACCAAGCTTGAAATGGATACACGCCTGGATCAGTTGCTACAATGCGCTTTGTCTGAAAGGTAGGATCTGGATCCACAAGACGTGGTAGCTCATACGTGTAGACGAAGTGGAAGGCGCCAATACGCTTATTCCATGTCAACTTTCCATCGAAACGTGGAGTCCTCTCAGACACCAGGCGCTTGATGACGTCCACCTTGTCCTCAAGAAGAAAGTATTTCAGTCCTTTGTCCTCTGCCTTCGTAAAATGATCACCTCCAATCTGGACCATACACAGACCATGCTGCTTCCGCTCCACGTAAGGAACAGGTAGGAAGCGTAACAGAGGTCCGCCATTGGAACCTTTTTCCAGCACTAATGTCTCTCTCTGCATCTTACGCGAGCATCGAAAGCCAGGAAGGGGTGCACTGTTTGGATTCTTCCCTTCTGCCTCAGCCTTCTTTCGTCCAGCGTTGTAGGCATTAACAAATTGGCGAATCCCCTGGGCATCAATCTTGGTGTGTGTTTTAGCATCCACAATGTATCGATACAAATGAGAATCTCGAAAGTTATTAGAGTGCACCTCCTCCTTGAAGCCAAACCAAGCATCGCGTAGTTTGTTTTCAAATGGCATGGCCTTGTACTTGGTAACCAGCTCCACGGCAAAGTTAAAGGCTGCACGCTGCACAGATATGGCAAGGATTGCCTGCTTGCGCTGCTCCGTAGTGAGTAAGGCTCGAATATGCAGAGCACGAATCAACTTCTTCTCCTCAGGCGGCTCTGGTGGGGATGTTGTTGCTTCCTCCTCCTCCCGAGTCCTTTTCTTCTTCTTGGATTGGTTGTGGCTTCCTTCGTCGCCCTGCACTACGGGCACCGTGGAGACAAGCGCCAAAAACGGTGATGACAGCGAGAACGTCCTCTGCAAGTTCAGACTCGGCGGAGGATGGAAGGTCACTTGTTTCCACGTGGATCTTGGCACCATGCTTGAGGAATACAAACTCGAGCAGATCGAATGCGAAGCGGCAAAGGCGATCTCGGTGGGCAATACGCACGAGTCGTAAACGACCTTCAAAAGCGAGTTGAAGAAGCGAAAGCAAGCCCTTGCGCTTGAAGTTGAGGCCGGAGGCGCAGTCACTAAAGACGACGTGGTCGGGGTACTTGGTCGTGAGGGTTTGGATCTGGGACTGGAGATCATCGAGTTGCTTTCGAGTGGATACTCTGGCGTAGATGGCCTCAATGCATTTATTGCTTCTAGGAGAGAGGGGACCTGTGCAACACTCATTTCCTCCTCCTGCTGAGGATTCAGACTGGGGCTGATCTGGGAGAGGAGCTCTGCATCCAGTGAGATCGTAGATGGCTCGACGATCAAACATCCAGTGTCCCCGTTTGCCATTTCTTGTGAATGGTAGTCTGCCTGACTTGGCCCGACGAAAGAGAGTGCGCCGCTCGACTCCGACAACTCGCTCAGCTTCGGACGCTTTGATATAAAGTTCAGGATGGAGGTCTGCAGCATTTGACGTTGTGCTCACACACACCTCACATTGATATACGCGTGCCAATAGAATTTTGAGCGGGAATACTGTTTCAGATCCTTTTATAGAATCATTTAAATTACGTATAATGTACTTTAAAATAGATGCAACAATATTCAATCCCTCAAGACACCTGGAGGGACACAATTTCAAGTTTGAATCAGTGGTCGTGTTTGGAAGGTTTTGAATGAACTGTTCAAACCCTGGTCTCATCCCGCATCATCTCAACGCTGTGCATCCCAGCTGAGGTGTTATCGGTCCCGTTGGCGACGTGCAGCAGGACCTTGGCGATCAGGTGCATTGCTCGGTAGGTCTTGCAGAAGGGCTCGCAGCACTCGTGGACGGACTGCATGGCATCCTCACACTCCTCTGCCAGCGTCCGCTCCCACCGCACGCGCTTTCTGCTACTGGCCGGCCTCTGCGGCTCGTCGGGACCCAGCGGGGAATACGTCGGGGAAACGGGCGTGTATGATTGACGAGGAGGCGGTGGATGTGTTGGGGAAGTGGGGCGGTATCCAGGCATAGACGGTGAATATGTTGGAGAAACGGGGGTGTATCCAGGAATAGTAGGTGAATACGTTGGGGAAACGGGGGTGTATCCAGGCACAGTCGGTGAATATGTTGGGGAAACAGGGACATAATCATCAGACACTGGAAGAGAAGCAGCGCTGGTGCTTTGGTCTCTTGTGGAGAAGAAGGCTTGTGTACTCATTTTGTGAAAAGATGGATTCTACAGTAAGTGAAACGAATGAATGTAGAAAATTTAAAATCTCAAAAATATTTGAAATGGTTTGTTACAAATGCAATTTTAAACTATTTTAAACTTATGTTTTCTGGAAAAGTTTAAATGAAATTCATACTGTGCATACAGATACAGAGTGTGCTGGGGAGAATAGGTTACATGCACAGCATACAAACAATAATAATTACACCTTCAAAAGTAAACACCACCAACCTTTTTCAATGTAAACAACTCTACAGCAATAAAGCAGTCTACGTATCACAGGAATAATAACTTTAATTTAGCAGCAGGATTTTTTTCCTAATTTCATTCTCCTCATGTATAATAACAGACCGCATCACCCACCACACACACCGCTCCCCCCATGCCGCTCGAGTTCCGTCCCGCGAACACCGACCAGACAGTGCAGCTGGATTTCGGCACGAGCCCGCCGGTTGCTATGATCACCAGCACCAGGTACGCCATCCTACGCGTGCGGATGATTGCCACTGACAATACACAGATTGATTCAATCCAGCCGGACGACCAGCGCATGCACGAAACGCTGGCGAGAGCGCTCTCCTCTACGGCAGCCAGTGTGGTTATGACCAACAACGTGCTGTGCTTCAACTTCGACACGAGCGATCCGCCCTGTCTGTTTGGACACGCGGACATCAAGTGGCTGATGCTCTGCCATAGTCTGTTTGCACTGGGGGAGGAGGGGGTTGTTCCGATCACGGTGGAATTCACTGAACGAGCGAACACTGAGAGCTGCTGCTCCATCTGCATAGACACTGACAGCGGCCCTTGGTCGGTTACGCGGTGCAATCATCTGTTTCATCCCCGCTGCATTCAGGGCTGGCTTCGCAGAGGTGGGGCCACATGCCCTCTGTGCAGGAGCAGGTTCTGAGCCATCTGCTGTGCTTGACGAATATAAAATCGCTCCAGTACGCTTTCCCCTCACTGTCTGTCGTAGCACAGCTGGTGAAAACGCGGATATCTCTTTTTGACGCGAGCAGCGCGGGTTCGAGACCTGCTGTGTTTGTTTTTTTACCCAGGGAGCGCGTAATGAACCTATCAGTATTTCATCGCTGTTTTATACTGACGACACATTGACACTCACAGCCTAGTTGGCAAACACACTCTTTTTGTCGCTGGCGGCATGGGTTCGAGTCCCAGTGTGGCATTCATTGCATGCACAGTGTGATTTTCTGTTGTATTTTTACCATGGTTGTGGACTGTTGACAGATTGACACTGCTAGCCCAGTTGGCAAACACACTCTTTTTGTCGCTGGCGGCATGGGTTCGAGTCCCAGTGTGGCATTCATTGCATGCACAGTGTGATTTTCTGTTGTATTTTTACCATGGTTGTGGACTGTTGACAGATTGACACTGCTAG
>CAYQOJ010000089.1:0-12287 GCA_964419105.1 uncultured Methylococcus sp. | reverse complement strand
TCCAAGGATCCGGGTTCCAAGGACAAGGGTGGTGAACTGGGTTGGTTCAACCCGCAGCAGATGGTTGAACCCTTCTCCAATGCGGTTGTAGCCCTCAAAAATGGCGAAACCACGAAAGAACCGGTTCAGTCCCAGTTCGGCTGGCACATTATCACCCGTGAAGAGTCGCGTGATCAGGCTCCGCCTCCCTTTGATGCAGTCAAGGATCAGCTGAAGAGCATGGTTCAGACCAAGAAGCTGCAGGACAAGATCAGTGCGCTTCAGGCCAAGGCCAAGATCGATCGCAAGGCCCCGGCCGCAGCGCCGGCTCCGGCTGCAGCTGCAGCACCTTCAGCTGCCAAGGAAGCAGCTCCTGCTCCGGCAGCGGCACCCAAGCCCTGATCTTTGATCGGAGAGAAAAAAACCGGGCACGAGCCCGGTTTTTTTGTGCTTTTTACATTTGATATCAGCGGATGTGCTGGCTTTCCTCCGTCAGAGCCTGTAGGCCCTCGTGTTATGATCGAAAAATTTGAAATGCTCTGGTCATGGCCAAATTCAACAGTATCTTTCTGATCGGTCCGATGGGGGCGGGGAAGAGCACCATCGGTCGCTTGCTGGCCAAGGCCTTGAGTGTTGATTTTGTCGACAGTGATAAGGAAATTGAGCGCAAGACCGGCGTCAGCATTCCTCTCATCTTTGAATATGAGGGGGAAGCGGGTTTTCGGCGGCGCGAAGCCGAAGCCATCGACGAGCTGACCTGTCTTAACGGCGTCGTACTGGCGACGGGAGGAGGGTCGATTCTCTTGCCTGAAAATCAGCGGTGTCTCAAGGATCGAGGGTTTGTCGTGTACCTTCATTGTCCTGTCGAAAAACAGCTTGAGAGAACCCACAAAGACACTAATCGTCCCCTGTTACAGACCGAAGATCCCCGCCAGCGACTCACCGAACTCTTTGAGATCCGCGAGCCGATTTATCGTCGGGTTGCCGACTTTGTGATTGATACGGGAACTGCCTCCAGCCGAACGCTTGTTCGGCAGATCCTCAAGGCCCATGAAAAGGCCAATACGCCGAAATATTAACCGACATGAGAACTCTGACTGTTGAGCTTCAGGAGCGAAGCTACCCCATCTATATCGGCCAACACCTTCTCGATGAAGCCGATCTCTTTCATCGCCATGTGGATTCCCGTCAGGTCATGATTGTGACCAATGATCGGGTGGCGCCCCTTTACCTTGATCGGGTCAAGGCCCACTTTGAGGGTCGGGACCTTGCTGTGGTCGTCCTTCCGGATGGTGAAAAGTACAAGACGCTGGAATCTGCCGATGCCGTTTACGAGGAGCTTCTGGCGCGTCGATTCAGCAGGACAGCGCATCTGATTGCGCTGGGCGGCGGTGTCATCGGCGATCTTGGCGGTTTTGTGGCGGCGACCTATCAGCGCGGTATTCCCTTTGTTCAAGTCCCAACGACCTTGCTCTCTCAGGTGGATTCCTCAGTGGGTGGGAAAACCGCCGTGAATCATCCGCGCGGCAAGAACATGATTGGCGCCTTCTATCAGCCCAAGTCCGTCATTGCCGACATGAGCACGCTGGATACGTTGGACGATCGAGAGCTTTCTGCCGGCCTTGCTGAGGTCATCAAGTATGGCTTGATCCGGGACCTTCCTTTTCTGGAGTGGCTGGAGTCCGGGATCGAAAAGCTGGTGGCGCGGGATGGTGAGGCGTTGGCAGAAGCCGTCGAAAGGTCCTGCCGCAACAAGGCCGAAGTCGTTGCACGAGATGAGCGAGAGACCGGCGAGCGGGCAACCTTGAATCTCGGTCACACCTTTGGTCATGCCGTGGAAACCGGTATGGGTTACGGCGCTATTCTCCATGGGGAGGCGGTTGCGATTGGAACCTGTCAGGCTGCCGATCTTTCTGAGCGTTTGGGATTCCTTTCTTCGGTCGATGTGGCACGGGTGATTTCCATTCTGGAGCGTGCATTGCTTCCTGTTCGCCCCCCGGCATCCCTGAGCTCCGATGATTTTCTGACCCACATGGCGGTGGATAAAAAAAATGTCGAAGGGCAGTTGCGGGTCATTTTGCTGAAAGCGCTGGGTCAGGCGACATTACCGATGGGCGTGGAGGTCAGCGTACTTCGTCAAACCCTTGAAAATTACGGTCGAGACTGATTGATCGCATGGCCCGCTGGGCGAATCTCGGTCCCTTAACCCTTTTCCCTGGTTGGTGCAGGGATATGGATCTAACTGCTTATGAATACTGAACTTCAGAACGATGTTTTCCTGCGTGCCCTTTTAAGAGAACCTGTCGAACGGACGCCGGTCTGGATGATGCGGCAGGCAGGTCGCTATCTTCCGGAATACCGCCGGGTCAGGCAGCAGGCAGGGAGCTTCATGAATCTTTGCACGTCCCCGGAACTGGCCTGTGAGGTGACCTTGCAGCCCCTGGACCGCTATCGTCTGGATGCAGCGATTCTTTTTTCCGACATTCTCACGATTCCGGATGCCATGGGCCTTGGTCTCGAATTCGTTGAGGGGGAGGGTCCCCAGTTTCAACGCCCGGTGACCTCGGCAGCTGACGTTGATCGGATCGGTGTGCCGGATCCTGAAACAGACCTTCGCTATGTCGTTGACGCAGTCCGCCTGATTAAGCTGGAACTCAAGGGCCGAGTGCCGCTCATAGGCTTCTCGGGAAGCCCCTGGACCTTGGCGACCTATATGGTCGAGGGTCGAGGGACGCGCGAATTTCGCAAGATCAAGGGCATGCTGTTTGAGCAACCTCAAGTCCTGCACCGCCTTCTGGATGTGCTTGCCCGCTCCGTGACCAGCTATCTCAACGCTCAAATCGCAGCCGGAGCCGATGCGGTGATGGTCTTCGATACCTGGGGTGGAATACTCGCACCCCACCAGTATCAGGCCTTCTCCCTGGCCTATGCGAAAAAAATTCGTGAAGGGCTGAACCTGGTTCGAAACGGTAAGAAGATCCCGGCTGTTCTCTTTACCAAGGGGGGTGGCCAGTGGCTGGAGACCATGGCGGATTCGGGCTACGATGCACTAGGGCTCGACTGGACAACGGAAATCGGCGAGGCGAGAGCCCGCGTGGGTGATCGGGTCGCGCTTCAGGGAAATCTGGATCCGCAAGCCCTCTATGCACCGATACCGGTTTTACAGGATGAGGTGGGGCGTATTCTGGCTTCGTTCGGCCATGGCTCAGGCCATGTCTTCAATCTGGGCCACGGGGTTTGGCCTGACGTTAATCCTGAGCATGTGGGCGCCTTTATAGAGGCAGTCCACTCGCTCAGTCCGCAATATCACCGTCCCTAGGCTCACTCATCCTCTTCGCTGGAGAGGGCGACGCTTTCCGGCTTTTCCCTTTCGGCGAGTCGTGCCTGGACACCTGGGGCCAGATGGCTTTTGCGATAGCCATAGAGGAAGTAGAAAACGAGCCCTAAAGATCCCCAGATGGGAAAGACCAGTTGCGCTTCCCGGGGCAGGTAAAGGAACAGGATGATGCATCCCAGCATCGCGAGAGGCGCGACTATCCAGATGGCAGGCGTCTTGAAGGGGCGGTGGCGGTCAATCTCCGTGACTCGGAGAATCATGACCGCAACGGAAACGATAAAAAACGCGAACAGCGTCCCAGAGTTGGAGACGTCCGCTAGGCGACCCACCGGAAAAAACGCTGCCGACAGCATGACACCCACCCCCGTGATGAGGGTGACGATGTGGGGCGTTTTGAACTTTGGATGAATCTGGCTCAGAAACTCAGGCAGCAGGCCGTCACGGGCCATCACAAAAAAGATCCGGGTCTGAGCAAACAAAAGCATCAGAATGACCGAGGGAAGGGCCAGGAACGCCGCGAGGCCAAGAAGGTTACCAATCCTTGGCCAGCCAATTTCGCGTAGCACCTGAGCCAGGGCCTCTTTGGAGCAAACCAGGGGATGCTGTCCTGCAGCGATTAGGGCTTCACACTGCTGTGTCATTCCAGCTGAGCCTGGATCCAGCGTTTCTCCTGCCGCATTCATGATGGGTTGAGCCCCCATCGCACCCACCGCGCCCGCTGAGACGAGAAGATAAAAAATCGTACAGATCGCCAAGGAGCCGATCAGACCAATTGGAACATTGCGTTGCGGATCCCGCGTTTCTTCTGCAGCGGTCGAGACCGCATCAAATCCCACATAGGCAAAGAAAATCGAAGCCGCCGCGGCGACAGCGCCGCTTCCTCCTGCCGGGAGGAAAGGCTCAAAATTCTCTTCCTTAAGAACAGGCAGGGCAATGACGATAAATGCCGTCAAGGCCACGATCTTGACGGCGACGAGAAAGGCGTTGACGGTGGCGCTCTCCTTGGTGCCAATCATCAGCAATCCGGTGACGGCAAAGCTGATGATCACGGCAGGAAGGTTGATCACTCCCCCAGCAAAAGGCCCATTGGTGAGGGCCTTGGGAAGATGAATCCCGAGGGAGTGATCCAGGAGTCCGACGAAGTAGCCTGACCAGCCGACGGCTACGGCACTGGATGCGACGGCATATTCAAGAACCAGAGCCCATCCGACCATCCAGGCGATCATCTCGCCCAGAACTGCGTAGGTATAGGTGTAGGCCGAGCCTGAGACGGGGACCATCGCGGTCAGTTCGGCATAGCAAAGGGCCGCCACGGCACAGACAAATCCGGCAAGGACAAAGGACAACATCATTCCAGGCCCAGCCTTTTGAGCAGCCTCGGCGGTCAGCACAAAAATACCGGTACCGATCACGGCACCAATCCCGAGCAGGGTCAGTTGAATGGGCCCAAGGGAACGGTGAAGGCTCTTTTTTTCTGCGGTTTCGAGAATGGCTTCAAGCGGTTTGATACGCCAGAAAATCATGGGCGGGTCCTCAAAGAGTCGCTGTCGGTGTTGAGAAAAGGGTGCGTTCCGATAGCGTTCACTTTAACATCGGAAGGATGATTGAGTTTCTGCAAATCCCTCTCCTCAAGGACAATTATTCCGTCATCGTCCGGGATGCTCATGCGGGATGGACCTTGGTAGTGGATCCGGCTTTGCCTGAGCCTTTAGAAGCTGCGCTCGAGGAACGAGGCTGGCCTCTGACGCACATTCTCAATACCCACTGGCACGGCGATCATGTTGGAGGAAATCTGGCGCTGAAAGCCCGTTATGGGGCAAGGATTTTCGGGGCTGCTGCCCCGGGAGAGCCCATTCCTGGGTTGGATGAGGATGTCTGGAATCTCTCGGTGATTACCCTTGGGGGCACCCGTATCAAGGTTCACAGAGTTTCTGGGCACACGCCGCATCATGTGGCCTATGAATTCCCAGAGGAAAAAATCCTCTTTGCAGGCGATACCCTTTTTGGTCTTGGCTGCGGGCGGCTTCTTGGTGGAACGATGGAAGCGCTTTGGGAGAGTCTGGATCGGATGCGAAAGCTCCCCCCGGAGACGAAGGTCTATTGTGCCCACGAGTACACCGAATCCAATGCCCGTTTTGCAGCAAGCGTTGAACCTCAAAATGAGGCCTTGGCGTCACGCCGCCAGGAGATTGCCCGACTTAGGCAGGAGGGACTTCCCACAGTCCCCTTCACTCTAGCTGGAGAGCTTGCCGCCAATCCGTTTTTAAGACCTGAAAGTCCAGAAATTCGGATCCAGCTCGGGCTGCATGAGGCGGATTCAAACCTTGAGGTATTCAGGCGTCTCAGGGAAAAGAAAGATAACTTCTAATCCTTGTTGGGTCGGACCAGGCCAGGGAAAGCCCTGAGCCGCAGAGTCAGATCAAGGTCCAACGCGTCCTCAGGGAGAGCGCCTGTCAGGCGATCCCAAAGGACAGGATCTGAAAGGTCGAGCCAGTCCCTGAATCGAACCTGGAGGGACTCGGGTAAATGGGCATACTGATGCTCAAGAAAGTAAGTCAGGAGCTCATCCAGCTCGCGCATGCCTCGTCTGCACCGCCAGCGAATGTCGCCATTCACGTGTTCTTTTCTGGCGGAAGCCGAGCCACGGCCTTCTTGATGTCGGCAATAGCCTTGGCCGGGTTCAGCCCTTTGGGGCAGGTATCGGTACAGTTCATGATGGTATGGCATCGATAGAGCTTGAAGGCGTCATCCAGGGCTCTCAGGCGTTCTTCAGTGGCTTCATCGCGACTGTCATTGATCCATCGGGCCGCCTGTAACAAAACCGCCGGCCCCAAGTATTGATCGCCATTCCACCAATAGCTTGGACAACTGGTTGAGCAGCAGGCACAAAGGACACACTCGACCAGCCCCTCCAGAAGATGTCGCTCCTCAATCGACTGAAGGCGCTCGCCCGTTTGGGGGGGTTCCGAGACGGTTTTGATCCAAGGTTCGATCGCGGCATATTGGCGATAGATCCCGGAAAGATCAGGCACCAGATCCTTGATGACCGGAAGGTGGGGGAGGGGATAGATGCGGATCGGGCCCTTAAGGTCATTCAATGCGTGCGTACAAGCGAGAGTGTTGCGACCATTGATGTTCATGGCGCAGGATCCGCAAACACCCTCCCTGCAGGACCTCCGGAACGTCAGGCTGCTATCAACCTCGTTTTTGATCTTAAAAAGAGCATCCAGGACCATGGGCCCGAGGGCATCACGATCAAGTTCGAAGCGGTCGAGACGGGGTGTGTTGGGCGCTTCAGGATCGAACCGATAAACCTCAACGACCAGAATATTTTGAGTTCCCTCAGGCGCCGGGTAGGTTTGGCCCTGACCGACACGGGCATCCTTGGGTAGTGAGAATTCAACCATGGTTCGCTATCGCCTCAATAAACCCGGGGGGCCGGTGGAACGGCGTCGACATCGGCGGAGAGGGGTTTTAGGTGAACCGGTCTTAATGTTTCGGTGATGTTGCCCGAGGTATCGATCCAGGTCATGGAGTGGTTCAACCAGTTCGTGTCATCCCGATCGGGAAAGTCTTCCCGTGCGTGAGCCCCTCGGCTTTCGGTGCGATTTTTGGCGGCGGACATAGTGACCTGTGCCTGGCCTATCAGGTTGTCGAGCTCAAGGGTTTCTGCAAGATCGGTATTCCAGATGAGCCCATGATCCTGGATTCCGACATCCTCGAAGCGCTCGCGAACCTCCTTGAGCAGCATTTCACCCTCCTCAAGGACGTCGCCACGCCTGAATACACTGGCGTGAGACTGCATGACCCGCTGCATGGCAAGGCGCACCTCGGCGGTTCGGTTTTTGCCGGTGGCCCAGCGCAGGCGGTCAAAGCGGGCGATTAAAGGCTCTATGGCTGAAACAGGAAGGTCCGGATGCGCTTGTCCAGGCGAGAGAATTTCCGCACAGCGAAGACCTGCAGCCCGGCCGAAGACAACGAGGTCGAGTAGGGAATTGGATCCGAGGCGATTGGCACCATGAACCGAGACGCAAGCGCCCTCGCCAATGGCCATGAGGCCTGGAACGACTGCTTCAGGATCACCGTCCCGCAAGGTCACGACTTCGGTTTTATAGTTGGTCGGTATGCCGCCCATGTTGTAGTGCACTGTGGGTAGGACCGGAATAGGCTCCTTTCGGACATCGATGCCGCCGAAGATCCGGGCCGTTTCGGCGATCCCGGGAAGGCGTTCGTCGATAACCTTGGGGTCAAGATGCTCAAGATGGAGGTGGACAAAATCCTTGTGGGGGCCGATTCCGCGGCCTTCCCGAATTTCTACCGTGATAGCCCTGCTGACGACATCTCTGGAAGCGAGATCCTTGGCATGGGGTGCATAACGGGGCATGAAGCGTTCACCTTCTGAATTGGTGAGGTAGCCCCCTTCACCACGCGCTCCTTCGGTAATCAGGCACCCTGACCCATAAATGCCGGTGGGGTGGAATTGCACGAACTCCATGTCCTGGAGGGGAAGCCCGGCCCTGAGAACCATCCCATTGCCGTCCCCGGTGCAGGTATGTGCCGAGGTGGATGAAAGATAGCAGCGACCGTAACCACCGGTGGCGAGAATCACCTGATGGGCTTTGAACAGATGCAGTGTTCCATCTTCAAGTGACCAGGCCATAACGCCCCGGCAGGCGCCATCGACCATGATGAGATCCAGCGTGATGTATTCGACGAAGAACTGGACCTTCCTTTTGAGTGATTGCTGATAAAGCGTATGCAGGATGGCATGGCCAGTCTGGTCTGCAGCGGCGCAGGTGCGTTTGGCCTGTCCTTCGCCAAATCGCGTCGTCATGCCGCCAAAAGAGCGCTGATAGATGCGTCCATCCTCGGTGCGGGAGAAGGGGACGCCATAGCGTTCGAGTTCAAGAACCGCAGGGATGGCCTCTCGGCAGAGGACTTCAATCGCGTCCTGATCACCCAGCCAGTCGGAACCCTTGATGGTGTCGTACATGTGCCAGCGCCAGTCATCTTCGCCCATGTTGCCGAGGGCTGCGCTGATACCCCCTTGTGCGGCGACCGTGTGGCTTCGTGTCGGAAAGACTTTGGTAATGCAGGCGGTCTTGAACCCTTGCTCGGCCAGGGCCAGTGAGGCGCGAAGTCCCGCACCTCCGGCACCCACCACGACCACATCCTGTTCATGTTCGATCAGGGGATAGGTGGATTTCAAGAGGTGGCTCCATGATGGAGAACCCAAAGCGCTCCAAGCCCGATCACTGCGGAGACAACCAAAAGCGTTCGGGTCATGAGCAAGGAGAAGCCGCGAAGAGAGGGCGTTGATATGTAGTCCATAAGAATTGAGCGAAGTCCAAGGCTTGCGTGCAAGAGGGCCATGACAATGAGGCCCGAAAGGGTGATGGCATTGAAGGGCGACTCCAGCCATTCCCCAAGACGGGCCTGGCTTAAGCCCGGGAGAAAGGCGAGGTGGAAACCCAACCAGGGCACGAGGACCAGCAGTACCAGTGCCGTACCCCGCTCCAGAAGCCAGTCCCTTCGCCCCCTTTCGCCCGTATGGGCCCGATGACCTGTCATAGGGTGCTCCCGGTCCCCATCCAGCAGGGCGCAAAGATCATCAAGGTCGTCAGGATCAGTGCTGAAACGATTTCCGCGATCCCAAGGAAGGTTTGTTTGGAGCGGCAGAACCCGAGGCTGATATCCCAGAGGAGATGCCTGATTCCATGGACCAGATGGTAGTTGAAAAGAAGGAGCCATCCGCCAACGAAAAGCCTCCCGATCGGATGATTCAGCCAACCGGTCAGGGATTCAAATAGCGGGCCGTGGGTAGCGGCGGTAGCCAAAAGGAGGTTTCCGAAGATGAAACCCAAGGCTAACAGCACACCGCTGATCCGGTGCGAAATCGAGAGAAGAGCGGTCAGCGGCAGTCGATAAATTTGAAGATGGGGGGACAGGACCCTTCTGGGCTTCTGGGATATTGAGGTGTCGCTGTGCATGACCTGTCGTACACCCTAAAAATCGATACAGCGACCTGCCCGCTCCCAATCACCGAATCGAGTGGGTTCAACGGCATTGCGCGGAGGTTTTTTTGAAGTCCCCTCAGGATCAGAGGGGGGCAAATCCGAAAGCGTATCGCGTTCCCCCTGAATGGGGTGTTCTTCCACTTCGATACGTTGGTGACTGCTCATGACCCCAAGATAGTCGATCTTACGGATCAAGGGGAGGGGTCCAAGCCAGGAATTCGGACAAAAATTCGAAAACCCGCGTCATTGCTGGATTTGAAGGCATCGCTTATCAGGAAACAGTATGTCACTCAAACTCACCGGTGATCGAATTGAGAATTTGGTAGGCTCCACGGCTGTAGAATAAGTATCACCCTCTGGAATCAGCCCCCTTCATCTGAGCAATTTCCGTTGATCAAAAAGACGTCCGCGGCCGTTGTCGGCCTGCTGGTTTTGGCCAGCCCCCTGGTGCTGACCTTACCCTGGAAGGAATGGCTAACCTACAGCAACCTCCTACGAAGCACCGTCAACGACCTGGGCGAGTGGGCTCCTGTCCTTTTCACGCTGGTGACGGCGCTTGGAACTGCTCTTGGGCTTCCGCGTCTCATCTTTTGCACAGCCGGCGGGTGGCTTTTCGGATTTGAGTGGGGCTTTGCCTGGAGCCACATCGGTAGTCTTGCCGGTGCTTACGGCCTTTTCATCATTGCGCGGCATACGCGTCCGGAGACACTCCTTCACCGCTACCCCAAACTCAAGGCCCTCAGTGCGCCCGTCGGGCGAGGATGGTTTTCCGTCTTGGTGGTCCGACAATTGCCGTTGGCCGGGCTCTATAACGACATTCTGCTTGCCTGGAGTCCTGTCACTCACCGCGACTTCTGGATTGGAAGCTTCATTGGGTTCCTGCCGCTGGGCCTTACCGCAAGCCTGGCGGGCGCGGGCATCATTGAAGCAGACATCGGCCGAATGGCCAGTTATCTCGCTGCGGCTACCCTTGCTTTCGTCTCCTTGACCTTCGGGGTGCGTTGGCTGATTCAAAGGAGAGGCTAGGACCCTTAAGAGATGCTAGCTAAGGATGGAGCAGTGCTTTAGCATCGGCAAGTAAAGTCATGGCAAGAGTCTGAAATATCTTTTGGGGTTTCTTAAAGGCGATTGAGTGGATGAGAATCACAATGACAACGCGAAAACCCTTGGCCTGTGGGGTCGGCTTCTTTCTTTGGTTTATTTTAAATTACGCATGGGCTGGTTCGGATTACAAAGTGAGTTCGGTAGGCACGTCCACCTCACAAACGGGAGGGTTTCCCGGGGGATCGGTTTTTTCCGGGACTTTGAGCATCGATGGGCTTCCAAAGAACTTGCCGGCTAACTCTAATCTGGCGAGTTACCTCACCTCGTTCTCGTTTAGCGATGGTGCGGGTCATGACTACTCCAATACCTCGCAAAATGTGGTGACTTTTACGGGTCAAACCGACGCCAATGGTGTCATCAGTGGGTTTTCGCTTTCAGGGAGTTTGACGGGGGGGCCGCCCAGTTTCACTCTATCCCCCGGACCTAATGGAATTACTTCCGTTCCGAGTTCGACTCAGTCGGCAAAATGGACAGGGCCCAAGAATTTGACTCCGACCGCCCCCCCGGGGCCAACCCCTCCCTCTAATGTTCCAGCTAGCGTGAATGGCTGTCCAATAAAACATCGAGCGGTTTGTCCCAATATGAACTTCAGCGGGCTGAATCTGACCGGTGTCAATCTCTCATCAGCTTTTCTTGTGAATGCAAATTTCACTGGCGCCAACCTCAAAAATGCAAACTTATCGGGTGCCCAATTGAGTGGAGCCATATTCGATAACGCGACCATGACAAACGTTAATCTTCAGAGAGCGGATCTTGGAGGCGCCTCCATGAATTCGGCCACATTGGATGGCGCAAACCTGAGTCAAGCCAACCTGAAAAAGGCCAATCTGACCTCCAGTACGTTGACGAAAGCCAATCTGAGCAAAGTCATGGCCAGCGAGACGAACTTCACTGGCGTTAACTTTACCAATGCGAGTCTCTACCAAATCAAGGCCAGAAACGCCAACTTCACTAGTGGAATGATCGTTTTTGCAAACCTCAAAAGCGCTTACCTGGCGCAGGCGGTGTTCACAAGCGCCACACTCAATAATATTTTGGTAGATAAGAAAACTTTGCTTACGGGGGCGATACTCGATACGAATGGCCCCATCACGACCCAATAGGGCTCTCTACCGAGTCGGGCTTATGTATCAGCTCACTCGCTAAACTCCTTTGTTTGGAGGCCCCGGTTTGCTGCGGCTCAATCAGCCGGGCACTGCTTGAGAAAATCGTAGAACCTGTCGCGGTTCCCCACGTGCAGAATAGTGCTGAGAACATAGGGGCCGACTCGAATCTGGAATTGTTCGATTTCGTGATCGGTGGCCCGCCAGAGGACCTCTTTCATGCCCTCGAAACCCTCGATGTCGAGGCCAAAATTCTCTCCACCCGGATCATCACCCATCTGGCTGCTGATGCGGCGGCCCTGAAGGGCCTCCTCGCCCCGAAGGGTGGCGACGAGAACCTTGTCGCTTTTCATGAGATCCGCGAGAATCCGCCCGCGTTCCTTGCGATCAAAAGGACCTACGCTGAGCCCCTTTACCTCGCGACTGCAAATCAGCGTCAGATTGGTAGCCTGCTGATAACACTGGCTTGGGCAGTTCACATGCTGTGGCGTCAGGCAGGGGTAACAGGGCGAGTTGGTATCGCCAAAATCAGCTTTTCGAAAAAATTCGAGCCGCGGCCCCCGGTGAATCAGAGTGTCAAAGGCAATAAAGCTGAGTTTCGTCTCGGGATCGGCTTCTGCGATGGGACCTTCGGCAAAAGAGACCCCGATCGGGGTGAAGCATAGAAGCAAAAGGCCAAAGAGCTTCAGCCACGAGCGAAGTAAAGATGATCCGGCGGTTCCCATTCGCCAAGAATATCAGCGTTTG
>CAYQOJ010000088.1:0-12448 GCA_964419105.1 uncultured Methylococcus sp. | reverse complement strand
CTGAGAAGAAAACGCTCCCGAGTAGCCCGTTCAGAAACTGAATCTGGCACGGTGCGCCCATACTTTTTCTGATAGGCGGTTTCCAATGCCTCTGCATATTCCTCTTGGGCCAGAGGGCTTAAGTCCCTCTCTGCAACCCCTTTATGGCGCAACTCGGTTTTGACGCGCAAAGGGCCATAGCCCTGTCGCGCCCGATGTCCTGAGAGCACCTCCGCGTAACGGCGATCGCTTTGATAGCCCTTACGCTCAAATTCAACGATGACGTCAATGACCAATGCCTCGGGATACCCAGCTCGGACCAATTTTTGCCGAAGCTCGGCCTGGCTGTGCTCCCGTCGGGCGAGATAGCGAAGGCAGGCCGCCTCAACCGTCTGCCGCGTCTCCTGATCCTCGGTCAGATGTCATCCTCAAGTTCATCAACGGCTTGACCCCCGCCAGATCGGGCTGAGGTGGCACCCAGCGTCTTTTCCCGAATTCGGGATTCCAAGGCATCGGCAACTTCCGGATGGTCCTTGAGAAAGGTCTTCACGTTGTCCTTTCCTTGACCTATCCGGTCACCCTCATAGCTGTACCAGGACCCTGCCTTCTGGAGAAGCTCATGGGCAACACCAAGGTCGACAAGCTCGCCCTCACGTGAGACCCCCTCACCGTAGATGATTTCAAATTCAGCATTTCGAAACGGCGGAGCGACCTTGTTCTTGACCACTTTCACGCGGGTCTCGTTGCCGATGACTTCATCGCCAGACTTGATCGCGCCCACCCGACGAATATCGAGGCGGACCGAGGCGTAAAACTTGAGCGCGTTCCCGCCAGTCGTCGTTTCAGGACTTCCGAACATCACCCCGATCTTCATTCGGATCTGATTGATGAAAATCACCAGGGTATTGGATCGCTTGATGTTAGCAGTCAGCTTCCTGAGTGCCTGCGACATCAGCCGGGCCTGAAGCCCAACATGAGAGTCGCCCATCTCGCCTTCAATCTCCGCCTTCGGAGTCAGCGCTGCAACAGAGTCAACAACGACGACGTCCACACCACCCGAACGTACCAGCATGTCGGCAATTTCAAGGGCTTGTTCGCCGGTATCCGGCTGCGAGACCAGAAGCTCATCCAGATTAACTCCAATCTTTTCCGCATAGCCCGGGTCCAGCGCGTGCTCGGCATCAATGAATGCAGCAACGCCACCCAGTTTCTGAGCTTGCGCGATCACTTCCAGCGTCAACGTCGTTTTTCCTGACGACTCGGGACCGTAGATCTCGACAATTCGGCCACGCGGAAGCCCACCGCAGCCCAAAGCCACATCAAGAGCCAAGGAACCCGTGGGGATCACTTCAAGGTCACGGGTTGCGGGGGCATCACCCATCCGCATGACCGAACCTTTGCCGAATTGCTTTTCGATCTGGGAAAGGGCGGCGCTGAGCGCCTTCTGCTTATTCTCGTCCATCAGACTTCAGACTCCATCAAGCGGGTGATTATCTCACAGCCCCGGTTGACCGGTACACCCGCTTTCCGCAGGGAAACCCGTCACCTCAAGGCTGCACATTTGGACCAGGGAACACCCCTGACGTATAGCTTATGCTAACACACCAAAAAAGCCGATGCTCAACCCTTGCCCACTTCTCTAGCTTGGAGCCGCCCGATGAGAACATCCAACGCGCGCTTTATCGTCTGCTCACGAATCGAAGTTCGATCCCCCTGAAAATGAGCGCACTCGACCGAAGATAAAAACCCTCGTTGCTGCCAGGCCAACCAGACCGTTCCGACCGGCTTCTCGGCGCTCCCGCCCCCGGGCCCTGCAATCCCGCTGACAGCAACGGCCCAATCCGCCTTAGAGCCGGCCAAGGCGCCTTGTGTCATCGCTCGCACGACCCCTTCACTGACAGCCCCATACTGATCAATCAGCTGCGGTGACACCCCAAGCATCTCGATTTTTGACGCATTGCTATAAGTGACAAAACCCCGATCAAACCATGCTGAGCTCCCCGCAATGGCCGTCACCGCCTGCGCAATGCCCCCGCCCGTGCAGGATTCGGCTGTTGCTAGGATTAGTCCAGCCGCCTCCATCAGCCCCCCCAAGTGCGCGGCCCTCAGTTCAAGATCATGCTGCGCTGACACGTTGCACCCCCCTTACAATGTCCCTTTAAGATGTTGCCTACCATCCGCTCATTGCCCCCCGATTCAAGACGCGACCCCCATGCAAGAAACGCCCGAGGCCAAACATACTCCCCTGATGCAGCAGTATCTGTCGATCAAGGCCGAGCACCCCGAGCGCCTGGTCTTCTTTCGCATGGGGGATTTTTATGAACTGTTCTATGAGGATGCGAAAAAAGCCGCCCGACTCCTCGACATCACCCTGACCGCGCGCGGGGAATCCGCGGGCGCCCCCATCCCGATGGCTGGAGTCCCCTATCATGCCGCGGAAGGATATCTCGCCAAATTGATTCGTGTCGGCGAGTCGGTGGCTATCTGCGAGCAGGTTGGCGATCCTCAAACCGCAAAGGGCCCAGTCGAGCGTCGGGTAGTCCGGGTTTTGACCCCGGGTACTGTCACCGAAGAAGCGCTTCTTGAGGAACGGCGGGATAATCTCCTGGTGGCATTAGCCAACGCGAACAAGTCCCTTGGACTTGCCATTTTGGATTTGGCCGGCGGTCGCTTCATCGGTGAAACCATACCGTCCCTCGCAGCACTCCAGTCTGAGCTTGAGCGCCTCGACCCCGCGGAACTTCTGATCAGTGAGGACTTTCCCCTGCCCTCTTTCCTACTGGAACGAAAAGGACTGGTTCGGCGGGCGGCCTGGCACTTTGATGCCGCCAGCGCGAGGGTCACACTGCAACGACAATTTGCAGTCAAGGATCTCATGGCCTTCGAGTGCGAAAATCATCCTGAGGTCCTTGGGGCAGCGGGGGCCCTCCTCCAGTATGTCAAGGAAACCCAACAGTCCGCCTTGCCTCATATTCAGGGAATGCGCATGGAGAATCAGGACTACACGATTGTCCTGGATGCGGCCAGCCGCCGAAACCTTGAACTGGATTTCCACCCCTCAGGCCGAATCGACTTTACCCTCTTTGGCGTTTTGGATCGAACTGTCACGGCCATGGGTGGCCGACTGCTCCGACGCTGGCTGCATCAGCCCCTGAGGGATCGAAAAGCCATTGAGGCCCGACACGATGCCATAGCAATACTCCTCGAAGGGCAACAATTTGCCCAGATACGTGACGACTTGCACGCCGTCGGTGACATCGAACGCATCGCCTCCCGCATTGCCCTGAGATCTGCAAGACCGCGGGACCTTGCGATGTTGCGCATGACCTTGAAGGCCCTACCAAGGCTCGAGAACGCACTCCAACACACTGAGAGCTCTCTTCTGGCCCATCTCGCCATGGCCCTCAAGCCAAGACCCGAGGTCCATGATCTCCTGTCAAGGGCGATTGTCGATAATCCACCCATGTTAATTCGCGACGGGGGCGTGATTGCCGATGGCTATCATGCAGAGCTCGATGAATTGCGACAACTCAGCCTCAACCACGATCAGTTCCTATTGGATCTCGAGCAACGCGAGCGAGAGAGAACTGGGATTTCCAATCTAAAGGTCGGATTCAATCGCGTCCAAGGGTTCTTCCTGGAGTGCTCCAGACTCCAAGCCGACAAGGTGCCCGTCGAATATGTCCGGCGCCAAACGCTCAAGGGGGTCGAGCGCTACATCACGCCAGAACTCAAACAATTTGAAGACAAAATTTTAGGTGCAAAGGAACGTGCGCTGGCTTTCGAAAAGGCGCTTTGGGAAGGGCTTTTGGATCGACTCGGGGATGAGATTTCAGATCTCAAGGTGCTCGGAGAGGGCCTTGCAAGCCTTGATGTCCTCTCCAATCTCGCTCACCGGTCGGAAAAACTCCAATGGACGCGACCTGCGCTGACTGTCGAACCTGGCCTTTCTATCCTGGCCGGGCGGCATCCCGTGGTCGAAGGCGTTCTAAAGGACCCCTTTGTCCCCAATGACCTGGTGCTAAACGAAAATCGACGCATGCTAGTCATTACTGGCCCGAACATGGGCGGTAAATCGACCTATATGCGGCAGGCTGCCGTCATTGTATTACTGGCGCATATGGGGAGCCATGTCCCCGCAGAACAAGCTGTGATGGGGCCTATTGATCGGATTTTCACACGCATCGGAGCCTCCGACGACCTGGCCAGCGGCCGATCAACCTTCATGGTCGAAATGACCGAAACCGCGAATATCCTCCATCACGCCACCGGCAGCAGCCTTGTCCTCATGGATGAAATCGGCCGGGGCACCAGCACCTTCGATGGGCTATCGCTCGCTTTCGCTACCGCTGAGCATTTGGCCCGTGTCACCGGGGCCATGACTCTTTTTGCGACCCACTACTTTGAATTGATCACCCTTGCAGATGACTTCTCTGAAGTCGACAACGTGCATCTTGATGCCGTTGAGCACCAGAACGGCGTGGTATTCCTTCATGCCGTCAAGGAGGGCCCGGCCAATCAAAGCTATGGCTTGGAGGTTGCTGCGCTTGCCGGTGTCCCTAAGGGAGTCCTCCGACGAGCGAGAGAAAAGTTGGTGTCCCTTGAACGGAAAACCGCACAGGAACAGGGCGCGAGGCCGGGGCTGCGGCAACTCGATCTTTTTGAAAGTCAGGCGCCTGATCCCGCCTTAGAGCTTCTGGATGCGATTGACCCCGATGCCGTCACGCCCCGAGAAGCGCTTGACCTTCTTTTCCGATTAAAACTGGCAAGAAGGCTCCCTTGATCCTTCTTGCCAGGATCTTATTTTGAATCGGCCTTGGCTTCTGATGCCGGCGCATCCGCAACACCGTCCAACTCTTTAACCAGTTCCTTGGCCGGGACATAGCCAGGGATGATGACGCCTTTATCAGTGATGATCATAGGGGTGCCATTGGCCCCAAAAGCCTGGGCCAGCGCCATATGCTCATCCACGGGGTTCTTACAGGTTTTTGGCGTGAAGTTTTCGCCATTCTTGGCACGGGTCAGGGCCGCGTTGCGGTCCTTGGCACACCAGACGGTCACGGCCTTGTGGTAGGAGTCACTATCCTTGCCGGCGCGCGGGAAGAAGAGGTAGCGCACTTCAATGCCCTCACGAAGGTAATCCTCGACCTGCGAATGCAGTTTTCGGCAGTAGCCACAATCGATATCCGTGAAGACATAGATGAAGTGCTTATGGATCTTCGGCTTGAAGACGATCATGTTGTCCAGACCGACCTTGTCCAGTGCTGTGAGCCGAATGGATGCCAAACGCCGATCACTGAGATCTTCCCGGGTCTTGAGATCCATGACCGATCCATGGACCAGAAACTTTCCATCTTCTGAAACATAGAAAAGCCGTGCGCCGACAACGACTTCGTAGAGACCTTTGACCGGAGACTCCGTGATGCTGTCGGGTTTGATGCTGGGCAATTCCTGCTTCAGCGCTGCCTCTACGGCCTTGCTGTCAGCTGAGACCGCTCCGGTAAAAAGAGAGAGCGCTGAAATCGCTCCCAGAATCAGATATTTCATATGTTCCTCTTAAAGGTTCAAAGCCTGCCTATATCCAGATAGATCCCCAGCAACATCAGGCTAAGGAGGATCGTCATCCCGATTTGTTGGAGACGAATCTGGGTTTGATCAGAAAGAGGCCGCCCCCTGAGGGCCTCGATCCCAAAGAAAACAAGGTGCCCGCCGTCCAGTACAGGGATCGGCAAAAGGTTCAGAACTCCAAGACTGATACTGACCAAGGCCAAAAATCTCAGAAAGTGATCAAAACCCAAGCTTGCTGAGCGACCGGCGAGCTGAGCAATGCTGATGGGCCCGCTCAAATTGTCGACTGCCGCCCGTCCGACCACCATGCGGCCCGCGATTTTAAAGGTGGCCAAGGCGTAATCCGTGGTTCTTTCAATTGATGCAAGCAATGCATCCCAAGGACCGAGCCGATATTCCACTTCGACTTCCTTAAAGAGTTCCTCGGGAACGCGAACCTGGGCACCGACTCGACCCACGGGCCGGGTGGAAGGCCTCATTTCGGGCGCTTCCTCGCCTGCCATTCGGCGAAGAATCTTGCGCACCAAACCTTCACTCTGATTTTTAGCGTCTGGATAGGTTGCTGCAGGGATCGCCGTTAACTTCAGCTGAACACCCTCACGGTCGATCAGGACTTCGATGGGAGTCTCAGGTCGGCCCCGGACAAACTCCGCCCACTCTCGCCAATCCTTGATGACCTGACCATCCGCCTTCAGGATACGATCGCCGGGCAGAAAACCGGCTTTTTCGGCAGGACTTCCAGGTTCCGCCTTATCAATCACCGGGATCAATGGGACCTCAAAGGGCTTGAGCCCAAGGGACTCGATCACTTTATCTGGATTTTCAAGGCCTGCATTGGTGAGCGAAAGTGATCTTTCATGAACTGCGCCATCTGTTGAAACCACCTCAACAAGAATGGCCTCTTCCTCAATGACGCGCTCAAGGATTGCTCCAATCGCCATGGGCCAAGTGGGCGTCGCCCGTCCGTCAACGGAACGAATCTCATCACCCTGAACAAAACCGGCTTGGGCGGCAACGCTCGAAGGGTTGAGCTTGCCGACGATGGGGCGACTTCCCGTTTCACCCCACATGAAAGTCACCCAGTAGATCAATACAGCGAGCAGCAGGTTGAAGATGGGACCTGCAACTACAATGGCCGCGCGAGCGGCGACGGGTTTTCGATTAAACGCCACAGGGAGGTCCCGTTCATCGACCGGCCCCTCCCGCTCGTCCACCATACGCACATACCCCCCAAGGGGCAAAAGCGACAGGGTAAATTCCGTATCGTCGGGTGACTTTTGATGACGCCAAATGACCTTGCCGAAGCCCAGAGAAAACCTCAGGACCTTGACCCCCAGCTTTCGCGCGACCCAGTAGTGACCGAACTCATGTACTGCGATGAGGACAACCAGCGCCAGAGCGAAATAAAACAGGGTGTGGGAAAGAGAGGTCATCAGTTCAGCACAAACTCCAATGATCAGGTCAATTGAGAAATGTAGGCTTCCGCGACCCGACGGGCGAGAGAGTCAGCCTCCAGCACGGCATCGATATCCGTAGCCTTGAGATGATCGACTGTATCCATGGCATGCTTGATGACATCCGGGATCGCGGTGAAACGAATCTCCCCATCAAGGAACGAAGCGACTGCAATTTCATTCGCAGCATTCAGGATCGCCGGCATGGTCTCTCCTGCACGAACCGCATCGTACGCTCTTTGAAGGCAGGGGAAGCGTTCGAAATCCGGCGCTTCAAAATCAAGTCTTTTGACCTGAAAGAGATCCAACGGTTCCGCGCCTGAACTAAAGCGTTCGGGCCAAGCCATCGCATGCGCAATCGGAATGCGCATATCGGGGCATCCCATCTGGGCCAGAACGGATCCATCGACATAATCCACCATCGAGTGAATGACGCTCTGCGGATGCACCACCACCTGAACTTTGTCGGCCGGCGTATTGAAGAGAAGACAGGCCTCAATCAATTCAAGGCCCTTGTTCATCATGGTGGCGGAATCAACGGAAATCTTGCGCCCCATCACCCAGTTGGGGTGGGCGACCGCCTGATCCGGCGTCACATCATGGAGTTCGTTCAGCCCCTTTCGGAGGAAAGGACCACCGGATGCCGTCAGGAGAATCCTGCGGACTTCGGGCGCCTGCTGTCCTGCCCGATATTGTGCTGGCATGCATTGGAAAATGGCGTTGTGTTCACTATCAATGGGCAGCAGTGCAGCCCCTGACTTGACCACCGCATCCATGAAGAGGGGACCTGACATGACCAACGCTTCCTTGTTGGCCAGAAGAATCGTCTTACCGGCACGAGCGGCAGCCAGAGTGGGAAGCAATCCCGCTGCCCCGACGATCGCCGCCATCACCGAATCAACTTCAGGTAATGTGCTGACCTCTTCAAGTGCCTTGGCACCGGTCAAAACCTGTGTTTCGGTAACACCCTTAGCCTTTAGCGCTTCCTTCAACTGAGCCGCTGGTGCCGGATCAATCATGACCGCATAATCAGGCCGGAATGCTTCGCACTGCTCTGCCAAACGTTCCCAGTTGCCGTTGGCCGTCAGGGCGATGACACGATATTGATCGGGATGACGACCGGCCACATCGAGCGTACTAACCCCGATAGATCCAGTGGATCCCAAAACACAAAGTCCTTTCATCGGGCCGCTCCCTTCTTTTTGGTTGCAGGAGCAGGCGTCGGTGCAGGAGCACTCTCGGTCTTCGGAGCGGAATCTGCCGGCGAAAGACCTTCGTCAGCAGCATCCGGAGGCGGCAGTTCATCATGATCTGAGGGAACCTCCATTGGGCCATCATGGTGATGATCCGGTACGAAGGACTCCAATGCGGGCGCGTCCTCCGACTGGAGAATGATTTCCGGCTCAAGACTGCCGCCGAATTGGATAAAGATCGGGATGAGAAGGGATCCCGCATAAAAGACGGTCACAGCGGCCAAAAGGCTATCGATCCGGTCCAGCACGCCGCCGTGACCTGGCAGGATTGCTCCACTGTCTTTGACACCACGAACCCGCTTGGCAAGGCTTTCAAATAGATCGCCACAAACCGAGAACGCCACCGTCATCAGCGACAGGAATACGAAATCGATCAAAGTCATGGTTTCAAATCCCAGCACCAGCCCGATAGCCAACGCAAAGACAATCGCACCAAACATTGCACCGTAGACACCTTCGACGGTCTTTCCGGGGCTGATGGCAGCCATCAGCTTGGTAAAGCCCCACTGCTTTCCCGTGAAATAGGCTGCAATATCGGCAATCCAGATCAGGAGAACGAGATAAAGCACCTGATAGGCCGAAAAATTCAAGCGCAACCAAACCATCAATACCCAGCCGGTGACCAAAACCCAAGCGCCTGCAAGAACGCGGGACAGAACCGTGAATTTTCGGTTTGCAAGCTTTTCAGAAGACCGCCTGAATGCAGCGCCCCAAAGCGCCCACCAGAGCACTGCGCCAGCGTAAAGCCAAACGGGAAGTTCGCCAGGTGCCCAGTCCATGGCGTAAACCCGGGCGGCGACCAAAATCGAAAAGATGACGGCGATAAAGCCGATCCGTTGCCCACCCGCCAAAGAGGAGAGGTTGGCCCATTCCCAGGCCCCCAAGAGAATGATCACACCCCACAGTACGGCAAAGCCATCAGGCGGCAAGAGCAAAATGGCAGCAATAACAAGCGGCGCCAAAAGGGATGCCGTGATAATTCGATTTCTAAGCATGGGATGGCCTTTTTGGGTCAACGGGATGGGTTGTTCGTATTTGAAATGATCTTTTCAATTTGGTCGCCGGTGTAACCAAACCGTCGCTGACGACTGGCAAAACTTGCGAGTGCCTCCTCAAAGGCGACCTCATCAAAATCCGGCCAAAGGAGCGGCGTAAAGTAGAGTTCCGCGTAAGCAAGCTGCCAGAGAAGAAAATTGCTGATGCGTTGCTCGCCACCGGTTCGAATAAAAAGATCGGGTTCTGGCAGGTCGGCGATAGCTAACCTTTCACCAATCATGTCGGGGGTAATGTCCTGACTTTTGAGATGCCCACCTTCGACATCACTGGCCAATTGCCGGCAAGCCTGGGCGATATCCCATCGGCCACCATAGTTCGCTGCAATAACCAGGGTGAGCCGGGTGTTCTCTGCCGTCATGGCCTCAGCCTCAGCTATCCGCTCCTGAAGCATCGGGGCAAATTGCTCACGCTCGCCAATGACCTTGAGGCGGACGCCGTTGCGGTGCAACTTGGCCGTTTCACGCTCCAGACTGGCAATAAAAAGCTGCATGAGAAGGGCGACTTCCTGCTGTGGGCGGCGCCAGTTCTCGCTACTGAATGCAAACAACGTGAGGACTTCTACGCCCTTTGCGATGCAATGTTCGACGGTCTTTCGAACCGCGCCGACGCCTGCCCTGTGACCCGCGGGCCTGGGAAGAAAGCGCTGCTTGGCCCAACGGCCGTTGCCATCCATGATGATGGCAACATGCCGAGGCACGGAGTGATGGGAAATGGCGTCTGGCGATGTCGACATGTGGGTCGGACTAGCCGCGGGTGTGAGGCCGTTCTCTTGCGGCACTCTCGCCCTCAGATCGCGAGGAGATCCTTTTCCTTCTGCTCGAGAAGGGTATCCACTTCTTTCACGAACTGATCCGTCAATTTCTGGACCTGCTCCTGACTGCGACGCTCATCGTCCTCGGAAATCAGCTTGTCCTTAACGGCATTCTTAAGCTCAGTGTTGGCATCGCGCCGAATATTACGGATGGCGACACGTGAATTTTCAGCCTCAGCTCGAACCACTTTAATCAGATCCTTGCGGCGCTCTTCAGTCAAAGGCGGCATCGGAACCCGAATGACGGTCCCTGCGGTCGACGGATTCAGTCCAAGATCAGAGGTCATGATGGCTTTCTCGATCGCTTGAACCATCGTTCGCTCCCAAGGTGCAACAGCGAGCGTACGTGCATCTTCAACCGTCACGTTAGCCGTCTGGCTGAGCGGAACTTCGTTGCCATAGTAGGAGACCATCACGTGATCAAGGAGGCTCGGGTGCGCTCTGCCCGTCCGGATCTTGGCCAACTCAAGCTTGAGTGCCTCGATGCTCTTGCCCATGCGTTCAGAGGTTTTCTTATGAAGATCTTCGATCATGACTTCTTCCCACTTTCGATCAGTGAACCAACGTTCTCACCCATAACCAAGCGCATCACTGCACCGGGTTCGAACACGTTCATCACCCGCAAGGGCATATCGTGATCTCGGCAGAGAACCAGAGCTGTGGCGTCCATGACATTCAGCCGCTGATCCAGCGCTTCGTCAAAGGTCAGCCGCTCATAAAGACGGGCATCGGGATCCTTGACCGGATCGGCGGTGTACACACCGTCCACCTTCGTCGCCTTGATCAAAAGATCAGCCCCAATCTCCACCGCCCGGAGGCTTGCCGCCGTATCCGTCGTGAAGAAGGGGTTTCCCGTGCCTGCAGCAAAAATGACCACCCGCCCCTTTTCCAAATGGCGAATGGCTCGGCGGCGAATATAGTCTTCGCACACCTGATTAATTTTGAGGGCCGACATGACACGAACCGGACGGCCTTGGTGTTCCAAGGCATCCTGCATTGCCAAAGCATTTAGCACTGTGGCTAGCATGCCCATGTAGTCGCCTGTCACGCGCTCCAACCCCTGTCCGGCTGTCTGCGCACCACGAATAATATTTCCCCCACCGATGACCAGACCCACCTGAACCCCTGCATTGCAGAGCTCTTGAATCTCCTTGGCCAAGCGACCAATGGTGGCGGCATCAATTCCACCGCCCTTGTCTCCCATCAGGGCCTCACCACTCAGCTTCAACAGAATGCGTTGGTATTTTGGAGTACTCATGGGTCCGTCGCGTTGCCAGCAGTTAAAGGGAAGATCGTTGGGGGCGTTCGCCGGCAAAATGTCACCGGCGAACGTCGGTCAGGCAGACCGAATCAGGAACCCCTGACCTGTGCCATAACCTCTTCGGCGAAGTTGCTTTCGACCTTTTCGATCCCTTCACCGACTTCAAGGCGAACAAATCTTGCCACCTTAGCGCCCTTGTCGGCCAGCAGCTTGCCAACCGTCTGATCAGGATCCTTCACGAAGGGCTGACCCACCAGGGTGATCTCGCCAAGGAACTTCTTGATGCGACCTTCAACCATCTTCTCGATGACGTTGGCCGGCTTTCCACTGGCTTCAGCCTGTGCACTAAAGATAGCCTTTTCCTTCTCGATGAGTTCAGCATCAACACCCGTCTCATCGACACAAGCTGGCTTGGTTGCAGCAACGTGCATAGCCACATCCTTACCCAGCGCTGCATCGCCACCTGAAAGCTCAACCAGGACGCCGATGCGGCTGCCATGAAGGTAGCTGGCCACAAGTCCTGCGGGTGCACTGAATCGGTCAAAACGACGAACCGCAATGTTCTCACCGATCTTTGCAATCATCGCTCTACGGGTTTCTTCAACCGTCTCGCCGGTGCTCGCAATCTTGACCTGAAGCAGCTCCTCCAGAGTCGTTGCCGCAGAGCCTAGCGCCGTCTCAGCGACCAGATTGGCGAAGGCAACAAAATCGTCGCCCTTGGCAACAAAGTCAGTCTCTGAATTCACTTCAACGATCGCCGCAGTCTTTCCATCAGCACTGGCCTTGGCAACGATGATGCCCTCAGCCGCAGTGCGGCCTGACTTCTTATCAGCCTTGGCAAGACCGGCCTTGCGCATCAGCTCGACGGCGGCTTCAAGGTCACCGTTGGTTTCGGTCAGTGCCTTTTTGCATTCCATCATTCCGGAGCCAGTGCGCTCACGCAGTTCTTTCACCATTCCGGCCGTAATATTCGACATGAAGCAATCCTCAATAATCTTTAAATGTCAGCAGATTCACGTTGACACCGCCAAAGGGCATCAACAACTAACAAAACGCCCCCAGTCCG
>CAYQOJ010000087.1:270-12513 GCA_964419105.1 uncultured Methylococcus sp. | reverse complement strand
TTGCCGGCAGCCAGAGACAGGGAAGCCGAACCCAACAAAGCGATGGTGGCCAGGCACTTCATGATGCTCATTCCTGATTCCTCAGTATTCTTGTTTGATTGCAGGGGTATCGGCGAGGCCATCGTGAATTGGAGGTAGACTCTACGCCGAGAGGCGGGTCCCCCGCCGAGTCGAAAAGTATACAAGATTGTCCCCCGGCTAGAACCCGGGGAGTGGTGTCAAGCTTCGAGGTTCCCCGTGTTGAATCCCCTTTATCATCAGGCCCAGTTTCTGACCAGTGCGCCGCGGGTGGAAAATGCTCCGCCAGATGTCGGTGCGGAAGTCGCTTTCGCTGGTCGTTCGAATGCGGGAAAGTCCAGCGCCATCAATACATTGACTCAGCAGAGAAATTTGGCTCGGGTCAGCAAGACCCCGGGTCGAACACAGCTCCTTAATTTTTTCGATCTCGACGGCACCCGCCGGATCGTTGACCTTCCAGGCTATGGCTACGCCAAGGTTCCGGAGGCCATCCAAAAATCCTGGGGCGCCATGATCGAAGGGTTTTTGAGTCGAAGGCAATCATTGAAGGGTGTTTTCCTGATCATGGATATTCGTCATCCCCTCACCGATTTTGACCTTCGTATGATTGATTGGTGCGCGCACTTTGAGCTACCGGTTCACGTGACATTGACCAAGGCCGACAAGCTCAGCCGGGGTGGGGCGTTAGATACCCGTCAACGCGTCATCAATGCACTTAAGCAGCGAACAGGGGCTCCTGTCAGTGTGGCTGTTTTTTCCGCACTCAAAAACCAGGGCATCGAGGAGGCGCATCGTGTTCTGGATCAGTGGTTTGAGCTCAATCTGTCATAAACCCAGAAGCACGCGCCGGGAACTATTGGAGCCAGCGAACTGACATACCCTGAGGTTGCTTGAAGGATAACCTCACCGCCTTCTTCGCCTGAAGGGAAAAAACTTTACCGACAACCATGGTTGGCGCGCCCTCTGAGGGTTTATGATGGCCACGCTCTTTTCTGGCTCACTGGGATCCCCATGGGTCGCATTGGAGTCAAAGACCAAATCGCGATGGTTTGTTCGGACGTTCTGCCTCGTTAATTCGTGCCATCGATTAAACAGGGCTCCAAAGCCCCCCGGAGAAAGACCATGTCCATGATCCCAAAGGTCCCGCCTTATCGTATGGAGAATGCCGAAGGGCTCTCAATCGAAATCAACCGGAACGGGACGATCCGGCGCTTTTCCAACAAGGACATCGTCATCAACCTGTTCCCGGGTAATGAAGTTGAAGCGGCCCCGGCGAACCTCTTCCTTCGGTGTGTCGGCGAACCTTCTCGGGTCACACCTCTTTTGGGACCGAATAGCCCAAGCCGATTTGGGATGCATGACGATCACTTTGTTGCGGAGGGAGAGTTCGAGGGAATACGCTATCAAGTGCAACTGGTGCTGGCGGAAGACCGTCCGGCCTGGTGCTGGCAGATTCAGCTCGAAAACCGCGGCAGTGATCCTATTGAATATGATCTGATCTACGCTCAGGATCTTGCCATTGCGCCCTATGGTGCGATTCGTCTCAATGAGTATTACGTCAGCCAATACATTGATCATGAGCCCCTCTGTCATCCTGGCAAGGGCTATGTCGTCGCCAGCCGGCAGAATCAGGCAGTGGGTGGACGCTACCCCTGGTCGCTCATCGGATCTTTACGTCACGCCCAGAGTTATTCAACCGATGCACTCCAGTTCCATGGGCTGGATACTCGCCGGGATCTTCCCGCGCCGGCCTTGGCGGAAGGTTTACCGGGGATCCTCCTGCAGCACGAACATGCGCTGGTGGGGATACAGGATCAGGTGACCTGTTTGGCGCCCGGTGAGGGAGTCAGTGCAGGTTTTTATGGTTGGATTGAGCTCGATCATCCAGAGGCCACGTCGCCCGCGGACCTTGGGATTGTGGATGAAGCGGTCGGGCTTTTTGAGTCCCTTTCCCCCGTTCCTCGCCTGACGATGGACGCCCTTCCACCAAGATCTCTGTTTGATGTGGCGCCGACCTTGGCGACTACGCCCCTTGATGAGGGAGCGATCGACAAGCTCTTTGGTGCTGAGCGCCGCGAAGCGGAATATGGGGACGGCGGCTTGTTGTCATTTTTTACGGGTCGAAGAACCCATGTGGTTCTCAAGGCCAAAGAAGAGGCGGTGCTGAGACCTCACGGACATATCCTGAGGACCGGGGGCTTGTTCCAGACTGAAGAAACGGTTTTGACCTCTACGACCTGGATGAATGGGGTATTCCATTCGATGGTGACCCAAGGTCATGTCAGCATCAATCGGTTCCTTTCCACGACGCATAGCTATCTTGGGCTTTTCAAATCTCACGGGCTTCGAATTTTCATTGATGCAGGGCGTGGCTGGACTCGGCTCGGCTTGCCGTCAGCCTACGCTATGGCCCCTGAGGGCTGCCGATGGCTTTACCAGCATGATGCCGGACTGATCGAAGTGGTGAGTCGGGCTGCTACGGAAAGCCATCTGCTGACTCTCGAAGTCAATGTTCTGGAAGGTTCTCCGGTCCGCTGTCTATTCAGCCACCATGTGGCCATGAATGGCGATGATGGTGCTCAGGCGCTCCCCGCCGTGTTCGAGCGTCAAGGGGCGGGAATCCGTGTAGGCGCATTAAAGGACAGCGAGGTCGGCCGACGCTTCCCGGAGGGTGGCTTCAAGATCGATCCATTGCCGGGAACCGTCTTTGAAACGGTCAGCGATGATGCATTTCTCTTTCCCGACGGCATCTCCCGAAGCGAGCCATTCATTTGTGCGGTCACCTCGGCGGCGCGTCAGGTGGGACTTCAGATTGAAGGACAGCTCATCAAGGCCGATTCTGCCGTTCGAATGCCCGATGCCGACAGCTACTGGCGGGTGGCGACTGCCGGGCTGAGTGTGCCGCCGGAAAGTTCGGCCACGCTCCTTAAGATGGCTGAAATCCTCCCTTGGTTCGCACACAACGCCTTGATTCATTACCTCGCGCCCCGAGGGCTTGAGCAGTACTCTGGCGGAGGTTGGGGTACCCGGGATGTTGCTCAGGGTCCAGTCGAATATCTTCTCGCCATCGGTCAGTTCGAGCCGATTCGGGCGCTGCTTCTGGAAGTATTCCGGAATCAGAATCCCGATGGCGATTGGCCACAATGGTTCATGTACCTGCATCGCGAGCGCAACATTCGTCCCAACGACTCGCATGGCGACATCATCTTCTGGCCCCTTTTGGCAACGGCGCAGTATCTCGAAGCCAGTGGCGATCAGTCCTTCCTCAAGGAGCGTGTGCCTTTCTTTGCTTCGGATGTGACCCAGGAAGAGTCGCAGCCCATTTATGACCATTTGATTCGTGCTTTGGGGCTGATTGGTGAGCGGCTCATCCCCGGCACTCGGCTTGAGGCTTATGGTCATGGGGACTGGAACGATTCCTTGCAACCGGCGGATCCTTCGCTGCGTGATCACTTGTGCAGTTCTTGGACCGTAACACTTCACTATCAGGTGCTCGTCAGTCTTGCTTCCGCGCTGGGTGGGGTCGGTGAGTCAGTGCTGGCCGGGCTTTTGGAGACTGAAGCGAAAGAGATCCTGGCCGATTTTAGAAAGCACCTTCTGGTCGATGGGGTGATCCCAGGCTACGTCAATTTTGAAGATCCCCAGGCGGTGGCCTATCTGCTGCACCCTCTGGATCATAAGACGGGCCTTCGCTACAGCCTGCTTCCCATGATTCATGCGGTGATCAACCACATGTTGACCCCTGAAGAAGCCCAGCATCACTTTGATCTTATTGAGACGCATCTCAAGGGGCCGGATGGGGCGAGACTTTTTGATCGGCCGATGGTCTACCGAGGCGGTCCCATGCGGATTTTCCAGCGCGCCGAGACGGCTACGTATTTCGGGCGTGAGATAGGCTTGATGTACACGCACGCCCATCTTCGCTACGCCGAGGCGCTTTGGCAGTTTGGTGATGCTGAAGCCTTCTTTGATGCCTTGTCCAAGGCGATCCCGATTGGGGTCAAGGATTTGGTCAAAACCGCTGCTACGCGTCAGGCGAACTGCTATTTCTCAAGCTCTGATGCCACGTTCCGCGACCGCTACGAAGCGTATGAGAAATACGACCTCATCCGTGAAGAGGAAGTGACTTTGGAGGGGGGATGGCGTGTCTACTCGAGTGGTGCCGGCATCGCCTCAGGGTTGATCCTGCGGTCGCTCTTTGGGTTGCGCATCACGCGTCAGGCGATCTGTATTGACCCCCTGATTCCTCAAGCGCTCGCGGGATTGCGTGGTCATCGCTTCGATGTGCGCTACAACCGCGGGTCCCATGGGGTGGGTCCCGTGGCCCTGACCCTGAACGGGGCGTCTTTGAAGTTCGACCGTGTCGAGAACCCCTACCGCTTAGGTGGGGTCCGGGTCGATTCGGCGTTATGGGGCGAAGGCCTGGTTTCAGGCATTAACCGCCTGGATATCGATCTCAGCTGAGCCGAGCCGAGCGCTGAGATAAAGGGCGATACGGATCCACAACGGTTACGCATCGCCCTTGCATTTGAGTATTGCTAGTCGTTGCTGTGGTTGGGGATTTTTTCTCTGACCAAAGACTCTAGGCAATCAATGAATCTTGGATGGCTGTTTGAACTGGGCACCAACTGGATCGTTTCTCCTCCGAGGCGCGTGAACAGCGCCTGATACTCGACACCGATCTCAATCAGAGTTTCAAGACAGTCGGCCACAAATGCCGGACTAAAAACCAAGAGTCGTTTGGCCCCTCGTTCAGCCCATGACTCGATCACGCCATCGGCGAAGGGCTCGATCCATTTTCCGTTCAAACGGGATTGGAAACAGGTCGTGTAGCGATCCTCTGGAAGCCCAAGACGAGAGGCCAGCCGCCTCGAGGTTTCGTAGCAGGCCGCTTTGTAGCAGAACTGATTTTCCTGATCAAACTGGTGTTCACACTCCCGATCGCTACACAGTCCTTTCGTGTAGACCTTGTCGACCTGACGTTCGGGAAGACCGTGATAGGAAAACAGGATGTGGTCGTAGCTTTCAAGTGAGAAACCTTCGGCCATGGCGCAGGCAGCATCGATGTAGCCTGGATGATCAAAAAACTGATTGATGATGCTGATCTCCGGGATCACCCACCATTTCTGGATGATCTCAAGCACGCGCTCAATGGCAGACCCAGTGGAAGCGCTGGCGTACTGAGGAAACAACGGAAGGATCACGATACGGGTGTAATTGGCGAGGCGCATCCTTTCAAGCGCCTCGTCCAAAGAGGGCTCACGGTAGCGCATAGCCATTTCAATCGTCACCTCTTCCCCCTGGAATCGGGCGGCCAAGGCTTTTTGCGTGGCCTGAGTATGAGTAAGTAACGGGGAGGATCCGCCTCCAAGAGCCCAGAGTTCTCGATAGATCTTGGCGGACTTGGGTGATCTGAATGGCACGATGATACCGTTGACCAGAATCTTTCTGACCAACCAGGGAAGGTCGATGACTCGTGGATCGTTGAGGAATTCACCGAGGTATCGTGCGACATCCAAGGTGGATGGGCTGTCAGGAGTCCCGAGCTGGATCAGGAGAACGCCAGTTTTCTGTTGCATGAAGAGGGGTACGCTTGGGTTTATGGGGGGCGAAAGTGTCGTGAAGCTGGAGCCGGATTCTAGCAAAGGCCCTCGCTCATCCTGCACTTCTGGGATTCCGTTCAGGCTAGCCTAAGCGGAAAGCAGAAATCTCGGAGCGTAGCTCGTCGATGGCGGCCTCAAGCCGGTGAGTTGCAGCCCGGGTTTCATCCAGAGAGTGCGCTGAGACTCGGACGCTTTCCGTCAGGCTGACCATCGAATCACGGATCTCACGAGCCCCTGCGGATTGGGAGCGCATCCCCTCATGAACGGCCTCGAATTGGGGGAGAAGATCCTGCACCAACTGAATGATCGTTCCAAAGCGCTCGCCAATCAGATGGGTGTCAGAGACGCTTCGGTTGACCTGTTCTGAAAACTTATCCATTTCCATGACGCCGCCGGTCACCGAGTCTTGCATCTCACGGATCATTCGCTCGATATCCAGGGTGGCGACAGCCGTCTGATCGGCCAGACGCCGAATTTCCCGGGCCAGAACCGCAAATCCGACCCCATACTCACCGGCTTTCTCGGCCTCGATAGAGGCATTCAGTGACAGCAGGTTGGTCTGATCGGCAATCTTTGTAATCGTCGTCGTGACCGTACCGATGATATTGGTTTTCTGGCTGATCTGAGCGAGACGATCAGAAATCGAATGAGTGGCATCCGACAGGCTTCGCATGGTGGTTTCCATGGTGCCGATGGCGGTTTGCCCCGAGTTGGCAAGTTCCTGGGTATGGTCTGTGACCGTGCTGATGCGGGTCATCCGCTGCAACAGCTCCTCGGAGGTCGCAGAGATTTGCTTGGTAGCCGCGGCGATTTCGGTCGTGGTCGATCCGAGGTTTTTGACTTCATCACTCTGGGTGCGGGTCATCGCACTCAGACTATTGGCCGTCGAGACCAGATCAATGGTAGATCGTTGGACCTGGCTGATAAGGGAGTTGAGGTCGTTAACCATCTTGCCGAGGGCGTTAAGGAGCTTACTCGTCTCATCACTACCGTAGGCTGAAAGATCGCCCGAGAGATCCCCGGCGGCCACCCGCTCGGCGGCTTGGACTGCGGTTCGGATCGGGCCTGAAATGGATCGAGCTACCATGAGGGCAATCAGCAGAATCGGCGTGATGATGGCTGCCACTGCTCCAAACAAGGCCACCCGCTGGTCATCCACCATGTCGGTCGCTTCTGAAAAATTTTGCTCAATCGCAATACCCCAACGGAAGGAGGGGACATAGATCCAGGAGGCCAGAACATCTGTTTTAAGGACGCTGCGAACTCTGCCGCCCCCAAGGTTACCGATCACGGCATTTTGAATGTCGCTGCCATAAGGGGCGCCGACGCCGACAGTCAATTTGAATGAGGCGTCCGGTCGTCCGCGGATTGGGGTGACCACATGGATGAGTTCGCCTTTTAGGGCGCCGACGATGACATTTCCGCTTCGTCCAAGACCTGTGTAATTGGTCAGGATATCGATGATCTCTTTGTCATTGATTTGCAGAATCACCAGTCCGGCTTTGGTCCCATCTTCTTGGATGATCGGTGCGGAGACGAAGCCTTGCGGAAGCTCGCTACCCGGATAAACGTCAAAGTCCGAGATAGCTGGCTCGAGCAACGTCAAGGAACGCTTGACCAGCTGTCCAAGAGGGCTATCCCGAAGAGGTCCATTGACGAGACTGCTCCCAAGGTCAAACCGGTTGCTACTCTGATAAAGGACGTTCCCTTTGGGACAAACGACGATGACGTCCAGAAATCCGAGGTTTGAGGCATACAAGCTGGTCAGGCGTCCCATGGCTTCGACCTGCTCGATACGTTCCTTTTCCGTGGTCTTTGGATTGGCGAGCATGATGGCCGCCGTTCCGATGCGTCCAATGCGTCCGATCATGGCGGCGCTCCGGGTGCGATCATAGGCCAGAATTTCCAGGGAGCTGGCCTTGTCTCGAGCGACCATGCCGAGCTTTTCAAGCACATCTTCCTGCAGCGCGCGATTGGAAACCCGGTCGATTGCAACGCTGATGATCAGCATGGGAACCAGAAGCAGGACACTGAACCAGAACACGAGTCGGGTTGCGAGTGTGCGATGCTGGATCCCCAATCCCCAAGAGGGCCACCGGATCATGGCTGGTCCCCTGGCGACTGCATGGTTCGCCGATTGATCCAGTGGTGATCCCAGCTGTTATAGAGTCCTGAGAGGAAATTGTCCCACTCGGTAACCGACCGGGTACCGGGATAGGGCACAGGACGAATGGCATGCTCTGCAGACCATACGATTCGGATGGTCTGGTTGCCTTCGATTTGACCGATATTGAATGAGCGCCAGGTATGTCGAGTGGATGGATCGACCGTGATGATGCCTTCTGGGGCATCAAGGTTAATCCCCAAAAGACCATGGTTGACTTCATCAGGGTCCACCGTCCCTGTTCGCTCGACTGCCCGAGCCCAGAGCAGCGTGCTGAAATAGGCGGTCTCCATGACATCGCTGACGACACGCGCATCACCGTATTTTCGGCGAAAACGTTCGACGAACGCTTGATTGGTCGGGCGGCTGATGGACTGAAAATAGCCCCATGCGGCGAAGTGGCCGTTGATGTCAGCCCCGGGTAGCCCCTGAATTTCGGTTTCAGCGATGGAAAAAGAGATGATGGGAATCTGCCGGGAGGTCAGTCCCGCCGCCCGGTATTCATGGTAGAGCGCGGGGTTGGAATCGCCAACTACCGTACTGAGCACCACGTCGGGTTTACTGGCCTTGATGTCCGCTACCGACTCTCGGGCATCGAGACTTCCGAATGGAAGATAACTCTCGCCGACGACAGTCCCCCCGAGTGCCCGGATCTGATCGCGCACGATGGCATTGACTGCGTGTGGCCAGACGTAATCGGATCCCAGAAGATAAAAGCGTGTCCCAATATTCTCATAAGCCCAATTGACGGCGGGGAGAACCTGTTGATTGGGCGCAGCCCCGGTGTAGATGATGTTAGGCGAGCGTTCCAGACCTTCGTAGGCCATCGGATAGATCATCAGCGCATTATGACGCTCGATGATCGGTCGAATGCTCTTCCGGCAGGAGGAGGTCCAGCAACCGATGATGGCATTGACCTTGTCTTTATCGAGAAGCTGCTCGGCCTTGCGCATCGCGCTCTCGGTATGCGAGCCGGTGTCCGAAACGACGGCTTCAATCGGTCTACCAAGGACGCCACCGTCCTCATTGATTTCTTCGATGGCCAGAAGCTCGGCCTCGACCATCGGGCTTTCACTCACGGCCATGGGCCCTGTCAACGCGTGCAACAGACCAATTTTGACGCTGGTCTTTACATGGCTGTAGTGCCATCCGGCAAAAAGACCAGCGGCGAGTAGGGTGGTCAGTACGAGCCCTGTCGAAATCGGGTTTCCCCTAAGCCAAGCCCCGATGCTTGCGGCTAGGCTGGTCGATTTCATGGTCTAGAGTGCGTCTTGGACAGAAGGGACGATCACGAACAGCTTGCTGAATCCGCTGATCTCAAACACATCCATCAGGGTAGCGTTGAGACCGGCCAGCTTCACGCGTCCCCCGTTGGGTTCAAGCCGCTTGGCCACGAGAAGAATCACCCGAAGGCCTGCGCTGCTGATGAAGTTGACCTGACTGAGGTCCATAACCATCTGCTTTTCGCCCTTCTCGATCCATTCGAGACACTGGGTTTCAAGATCCTTGGCGCAGCTCGCATCAATGCGACCACCGAGGGTGAGGACCAGAGAGTTGGCTTTTTTTTCTGCGTTGATTGAGAGCATGTCGATGGTTCCGTGTGGCGATGGGGCGTCTTTTAGTCAATGACCGGAAGGAAGGAGGTATTGTCAGGGTCTGTGGCCCAGAGGTCACCCGATTCAAGGTCGAACCACCAACCGTGGAGACGAAGCTTTCCCTGCGCCATGCGCTCTGCGATCCATGGATAGGTTTTAAGGTTCGAAAGGGATCCTCGAATAGCCGCTCGCTCCGTGAGATTTTGGTACTGGGTCAGGGTTTCAATATCCACTTTTCCGTTGTTCTCGGGATGCAGGGTCTTTCCTTCGGGATCGAGGAGGTAACGTGAGCAGCCATCCAGTGCGACCGACACCCAGGTCTCGATGAAGTCGCTTTCAAGGCCCTGTCCTGCAAGCCCAGAAAGGAGCGCCTTGATGCCGCCGCAGCAGGCATGTCCAAGCACGACGATATGCTGGACTTCAAGATGCCTAACGGCATATTCAATGGCGGCCCTGGCACCGTCCACATGGCCTGCTTGGTGGTAGGGGGGAACCAGGTTGGCAACGTTGCGTATGACAAAGATGTCACCAGGCTCGGCACCGGTCAACAGGGCAGGATCAACGCGCGAGTCACTGCAGGCAATGAGAAGAACTTTGGGGTTTTGCCCGTATTCGGTGAGGTCTCTCATCCGTTCCGGGGCAATTCGATAGTACCGTTCTTGGAATCCCTTGATCCCGTTCAATAACTGTTCAAGAACCTGATCCGATTCCGTCGACATCTGATGCACCGTAAGGAAGCCGTTCGGTCTAACGTTTATCTGAATTGTAATTGGCCTGAGACAAGCCACATAAGGCCAAATTCTATACTATTATCCGCTCATCAAGCCGGTTCTTGAGGTCCGAGGGATGGCTCGTTTCCCCTCTCTTGCTCCTAGAGCTTCAGTTCCACGATAGAGACTTCGTATGACTCAGCCCCTGAGCCCGGATCACCGGCCTATCCTGCGTCTTCAGTTGGCCATTGAGCAGGCGAGTCTTGCGCATTTGGCCAAGGCCATCGAGGCCATCGGGGAAGAGGAGGGCTGGGACCCTGCGCTAAGTTTTCAGATCGACCTCATTCTTGAAGAGCTCGTTCAGAATGTCATCGCCTATGGGTATCCCGATGGACGTCCCGGTGAGGTTTTAGTCGCTATCGATCATGGCGATGGGGTTTTGCATTTAAAGGTTGAGGATGACGGGGATGCATTTGATCCTCTAGGACTTCCGGTCCCAGACCTCGAGGCTTCCATTGCCGATCGTAAAATCGGCGGATTGGGTATTCATTTTGCTCGGACCCTGACGGACATTCAGAATTATCGACGGGTCAACGGGCGCAATTGCGTCGAACTCATCAAGCGCTTCTCTGATGCCCCCCTCTGACACGCAGCAGCATCTTCTCTTTCGGGTAGGTGATGAATTCTTTGCGGTTCCCTTGCTTGAGATTGAAGTCATTCTTCCAGTGCCGGACCTTGAGCCCCTCGCTCAGGCGCCCAGCCATGTTGCTGGCATCCTCCGCTATCGAGGGCGCCTGATTCCGGTCATCGATGTCGGCGTCCTCAGGGGCGTGGGCCCTATTCGGCGCTTGATCAGCACGCGCCTGGTTTTGGTGCAAAGCCCGGATGGAGAGCCCTCCCGTCTAGCGCTGCTGGTGGAACACGCTCTCGAGGTCGCTGCGTTGTCGCCAGTTGACCGGCTACCGGAGGCTGTTCTGGGTGATGGGGGGTATTGGCTTCATCCGGATGTAATGACCACGGGTTCGTCATTGGTTCGCGCGGTCAATTGGACTTCCTTGCTGACCTCTGAACTGGCAGAGCTTTGCCCTGCCGCGAGTTCGCCATGAATCCGATCGATGAGATCAGACGATGGTTAGAGGAAACCTACGGGCTGAATCTTGATGTAGTGGGGCCTGATGCCTTGGAGCGGAATGTCAGTCGGCGGGTTCGTGCGCGAAATCTTGGGGGGATTTCTGACTATGTCAGATTCTGGCGGGTCGATTTTGAGGAAAGAGAGATTCTGCTTCAGGAGATGCTCGTCAGTGAAACCTGGTTTTTTAGGGAGCCGCCTGCCTTTGAAGTCCTCAAACAGTGGCTTTTGGAAAGGATGCCACGTTGGGTTTCCGGGCATCGTCTTAGGATTCTCGTTCTGCCCTGTGCAACCGGAGAGGAGGCTTGGTCTGTCGCAGCCATTATTAACGCCCTTGGAATTCCAGCCGATCAGGTTGAGATCGAGGCGATGGATGTCAATGCGTTGGCCTTGGAGCGAGCCAAGGAGGGGCAGTACCCGCATCGAAAGTCGAAAGATCGGACGCCACTGGCGCCATTGGGGACCTTCTCAGGTGACCTGATCCAGGTTGATCCGGCGCTTCGTCCCATGGTCCGATTCGAAATGGTCAATGCCATGGACCGTGAACTGTTTCAATCCCGGCGAATTTACGATGTCATCTTCTGCAGAAATCTCCTGATCTATATGGGGCCATCCGCACGTCTTCGAGTGTTTGAGACCCTGTCCGCAAGTCTATCGACCGAGGGACTTCTGTTTTTGGGCCACGCAGAGCAGCCACCGCCGGATCAAGGATGGGAGCGGCTTCGCGTGAGTGGCGCATTTGCCTGGCACCGATCCTCTGCCGTCGAGGTTGCAAATCTTCTGGAAAAATTAGGCCAGAGACAGGAAATACCCTCTCGGTCCGAACATCCGGAGGGAGGTTAGCGTGAGCGAGGAATACGGCGCTTTAGTTCAGCCACTTGCGAACGAGTGCTGGAAATCCATGGGCACGTTCGGTGATCGCTCGTGTCATCGACTCCCCGAGGAGATTCATTGCCGAAATTGCGAGGTTTATCGTGCGGGTGGACGAAATTTGCTGGATCGCCCCCAGCCGGATGCCTACCGG
>CAYQOJ010000087.1:0-260 GCA_964419105.1 uncultured Methylococcus sp. | reverse complement strand
ATTGGCAGAGCCAGAGACGATTTTGAATGAGAGGCCACTCGAGTTGGTTCTCTTTCGCATTGGCGGGGCCTGGCTCGCATTGCCCTCGCTCTGTTTTGCCCGAACCTTGCCGATTTTGCCGGTCATTCCAATGCCAGGACGGAGCAATGCGATTTTTCAAGGGATGGTCAATGCCCATGGGGATATTCGTCTGTGCGTTTCCCTTGTTCCATTGATTGCTGCCGAAATGGACCGGCCGGTCATTGATGTCTCAGCCCGGG
>CAYQOJ010000086.1:0-12542 GCA_964419105.1 uncultured Methylococcus sp. | reverse complement strand
CGCGGTTACTGGAACCCGGTTTCTTCTTTATCTGCCGCACCTTTTTGCTAGGTGGCTCCCCCCGCCTCCATTGTTCCAGATTAAAACCAAACCTTCCACAAGGGAGCTCAAATCCAGATTTTCCAGCATGTTGGCTGGGAAAAAAGAGGGCTTGAGAGAGAGCGACGCGCGCGGAATGGCCTGAGTATGACCCTTTGAGGAATCGGAAAATGGCAGGGGAGTCATTCACGAGGCGTCCTAGAACAAATCGATCGGATCAACGTCGATGCTCCAGCGCACGTTCCAGCGCTTGGGGTCTTCCCGGATATGTTGGCGCATCTGATGAAGGGCCTGATGAAGGCCGTTCCGGTGGCCAGATTGCATGAGAACTTGCCAGCGATATCGATTGCCTCGACGTTCCATGGGCGATGGGACCGGCCCTAACACCATGACGCTAGGAAATGCCGATGGGGAGATCGCTTCCACAAGGCCTTGAAGGAAGAGGCGCACCGTATCCTGACGCGCCGCATCTGCCCGAATCAGAGCCTGATGGCTGAAGGGGGGCAAGGCCAATGATTCCCGCTCCTTGAGGCAAACGGCAGAAAATGACTCATAGCCCCGATGAATGAGAGCATCGATCACGGGGTGGCCTGGGTGTCGGGTTTGGAGCAGGACGTGCCCTGGGCGATGAGCTCTTCCGGCGCGTCCCGCGACCTGGAGGATCAGTTGTGCGGTTCTTTCGGATGCACGGAAGTCGCTGCTAAAGAGGCCACCATCAACATCCAGTATCCCGACGAGCGTGACATCGGGGAAATGGTGCCCCTTGGCCAGCATCTGGGTGCCGATCAGGATGTCCGTCTCTCCGCTGTGGATTGATTCAAGATAGGTCTCGAGTTGCCCCTTGCGGCGGGTCGTGTCGCGGTCAATGCGAACCAGTCGATGGGATGGAAATAGCCGAGTCAGAGCCTCCTCGATGCGCTCGGTCCCAAGCCCAAGAAGCAGCAGTTGATCGCTGTTACAGCCCGGGCATTTTCGCGGGATGGGTTGCTGGAAGCCGCAGTGGTGGCAACGCAATATGGCTTCCGACTGATGTGTGACCAGACGGGTATCGCAATGCCTGCAGGTCGCCACCCAGCCGCAGGCATGACAGGTCTGAACGGGGGCGAAACCGCGGCGGTTCACAAAGAGGAGGACCTGCTCTTTGCGGGCTAGGGTTTCCCGTATGGCGGCAATGAGGCGGGCCGACAGGCCCTCTTCGAGAAATTCGGCCCGAATATCAACGACCTGAAATGTCGGGGGCTTCGCCCCGCCGGCTCGCTCGGGGAGATCAATTTGCCGAAATTTACCGCGCGCGACGTTGGAGAGGGTTTCCATGGCTGGAGTGGCCGAGCCCAGCACGATCGGGATTCCTTCGAGATGGCCTCGCATGATGGCGGCTTCGCGGGCCGAAAAACGAAAGCCCTCTTGCTGCTTGAAGGATGCGTCATGTTCTTCATCCAGAATGATGAGGCCAAGGCGTGGTGCAGGAGTGAAGAGCGCTGAACGGGTGCCCAAAAGAACTTGGCAGTCCCCTTTTTGGAAGGCGGTCCATGCATGAAGTCGTGCCACCTCGCCGAGGCTGGAGTGGAGGATGCGAATATCGGCCACCAGCCGGTCTCGAAAGCGAGCCTCAAGCTGGGGGGTCAGGTTGATTTCAGGCAAGAGGACAAGGCTCTGATGTCCCTGGGCCAGCACTTCCTCTACCAGGCGGAGATATACCTCGGTTTTTCCGCTACCTGTAACGCCATAGAGCAAATTGACGCTGAATTTGCCAAGAGCCGATGAAAGAAGGTTTAGGGCCCTTTCTTGTGCGGGATTCAGGGGGGGGCTTGGCGCCCTGACTTTAGGATTGATTCGGAATGAAGACTCTTCCTCATGCTCAATCCACGTCGCCAGACCTTTGTCGACCAGGGTTCGGGCGGCAGCTCCCAGCTGCTCCTGCCGAATCTCCTCAGGGGTCAGTCCATCGGTCGATTGATTGAGCAGGGCAAGCAGCATTTTTTGCCGTGGACCCCGGAGGGGTGAAGCATCTGAAATTTCCCTCTGGACGGCGGTTAATCGCCGAACCATGCGGCTTGATGCGGCCTTGCCACCCCGAAGCGCCGTGGAGAGTGCGGTAAAGACCGTATCACCCAGCGGGTGATGGTAGTAACGGCTGGCCCAGCGCAATAGCGCAAGGTCCTTGGTCGACAGGAGAGGGGTTTCATCGAGAATTCGGAGCGCCGGGCGCAGGCGTTCCGAAGGCAGCTCGGAGGTTTCTGCAAGAGATAGCAAGATCCCTGTTTTTTTCTGGCGGCCAAAAGGGACTTCCAGCCGAATGCCCGGGAGGAGGCGCTCAGTCGGAACCTCGGGGGGTGGCAAGTAGTCATACTCGGCATCCATCGGAACCGGAAGAGCAACCTTCAGAATCAAACGTTGTCCAGGTGACGGGCTCGGCATCAGTGCTGGCCTTTGTTCAGAACAACGGCTGGAGTTTTTCGTTTCCCGCAAATTTTATACACTGTCCTGATTAAACACTGAATCAATTGGTTACGTAGAAACGAATGCCTGGATAAAAAGATTAAATTCAATTGGAGGAGGTCTCATGGAGATTGGTCAGCTACAGGTGTTGCGAACGGATGCCTCGGGTATGCCCTTGGAATGGTTGGGCTACCAGGAGGCTGCGAAGCTCTATCACTTAGGCCTTGTGGCCTATAGCTGCGGGACCGCGCTCTACACGCTTCATGGTGGGGTCAACGCCCGAACGGGTGAACGAAGTCGAATCGAGGTCAACTCGATTATCGCAACCCATCATCACCATCGAAAAAATCCCTCTCCCACGACCAAGTACTCCCCCCCGCTCAGTAATCAGGCTCTGTTCCGTCGCGATAATCATCTTTGTCTTTACTGCGGCTATCAGTTTCGCCATTCCGATTTGTCTCGAGATCATGTTAAACCCCTGAGTCAGGGAGGGCTCGATCTTTGGGGCAACGTCGTTACCGCCTGCAAGCGCTGCAACAATCACAAGGCCGGTCGAACTCCGGAGCAAGCCGGCATGCAGCTATTGGCCATTCCCTTCAAGCCCACGCACGCGGAATATGTCTACCTCCAGGGTAGGCGCGTCTTGAGTGACCAGATGGAGTTTTTAAAGGCGCATTTCCCACGAAAAAGCCCGCTTCATGAGCGTCTGTCCTGACGATTCAGACTTCAGGTAATCGAAGTTCGAGGGACGACCATCCTGAAGGACCCTCAAGATAGGCGTCGATTTCAAGGACGCCCTTGATGCGGCTACCAATGACCAGATGGGGTAGCGAGGGTAGTGCAAGGTTGTGAGGCCGTTCAGGCGGGGCTGAAAGATCTTCGGCGAGGACAAAAGTGGCAAAGGGAGCCAGCCCCTCGGCCCGGAGTTGAGCCATGAGCTGGGTCGCCTCGCTCTCCGTGGCCTCGTTCAGGGAGAAGCATGCGCGGGGCTTTCCATTTGCGGCGCCAATGATCCCATACGAGAGGGACCCCGCGCAGGTTTGTGCGAGGTGGAAAAGCTGGTTGGTCAATTCGCGAGGGAGATCCATGTCCATTCCTATCGTGGGCGCATTAGGCGTATCTTGCCATGGTGACCCGAGGATGTCTTTGAAGGTCCTCGCGGGTCTCGATGGCGTGATAGCCGAGATCGCCGAGGATGTCCCGAATGGCCGGTGCCTGATCAAATCCATGCTCAAGAGCCAGCCCCCCCCCAGGCTTGATAAAGGCCCGAGCGTCCCGGGCAATCGTGCGAATGGCGTTCAGTCCGTCAGGTCCTGAGGCCAGCGCTGAACGAGGCTCGTAGCGAAGATCGCCACGTGTGAGGTGCGCGTCCTGATCCGGAATGTAGGGGGGGTTGCTTACGATCAGATCAAACGGTTCCGCGCTTGTAAGTGCCTCGAGCCAGTCACCGACCAGAAAGTGAATCCCCGCCGCTCCCAGTCGTTTGGCGTTCTTTTGCGCAAGGGCCAACGCACGAGGGCAAAGGTCCACCGCGGTAAGATTGGCGTCGGGCCGTTCTTTGGCGATGCTGATGGGGATGGCGCCACTCCCCGTTCCAAGGTCAAGCAACCTCGGCGCACTCAGTGGGCGCACCCAATCGAGCGCGATCTCAACCAGAAGCTCGGTTTCGGGACGTGGAATCAGGACGTCCGGGGTGACTTCAAAGCTCAAAGACCAAAATTCGCGCGCCCCGATGAGATAGGCAATCGGCTGTCCGGATCGGCGCTGTTCGATCAGTTCGCGGTAAAGGAGCGCCTCGGGCGCGGTCACTTCGGTTTCGGCAAACGCTCGAAAATGGGTCCGGCTTTTGCCGGTGACATGGCCAAGTAGGGTTTCAGCTTCAAGTTTCGGCTGATCGCTCTGGCCATCCAGAAGCTGGATGCCCTCTTCGATCAAGGCTTCAAAGGCGTTGGCCGCCAAGACCATCATTCCTCGCCAAGTTGAGCGAGAAGCTCCGCTTGATGTTCACTCAGCAAGGGTTCAATGACGGGATCCAATTCGCCTTCCATGATGGATTCAAGGCGATAGAGGGTTAGGTTGATTCGGTGATCCGTCAGTCGACCCTGGGGGAAGTTGTAGGTCCGAATCCTCTCGGAGCGATCGCCACTGCCGACTTGTAGTTTGCGCGAAGCTGCGATTTCAGCCGATTGTGCCTCCTGTTTCTGAGACAGAATTCGGGATTGCAGAAGAGACATCGCTCGCGCACGGTTCTTGTGTTGTGAGCGTTCGTCTTGGCACTCTACAACGACACCGGTCGGAATATGCGTGATGCGGATGGCGGATTCGGTTTTATTGACATGCTGTCCGCCCGCTCCCGAGGCCCTATAGGTGTCAATCCGCAGATCCGAAGGATTGATATCGATCTCGACTTCTTCGACCTCTGCCAGAATCGCGACGGTACAGGCCGAGGTGTGAATGCGGCCTTGCGCTTCGGTTTCGGGAACGCGCTGTACCCGGTGGGTTCCGGCTTCAAACTTGAGCTGCGAGTACACATCTTGACCGCTGATGCGAACGATGACTTCCTTGAAGCCGCCTTGCTCGCCCTCGCTCTCTGAAATAGCCTCGGTTTTCCAGCCCTTTTGTTCGGCGTAACGCAGGTACATCTTGTAGAGGTCGCCAGAAAAAAGGGCGGCTTCTGCCCCGCCTGTCCCTGCGCGAATTTCGAGAAAGACGTTGCGCTCGTCATTGGGGTCGCGGGGCAAAAGAAGGACTTGTAGTTTTTGTTCCAGTGCCTCGAGGTTGTCGGAGGCCGTTTTGATTTCGTCACTGGCCATGGCCCGGACCTCGGGGTCGGGATCGCTGGTCAGGCTTTCTGCAAAGGTTTTTGCTTCAATGCTGACGTGATAGTCCCGGAATGTCGTCACCAGCGGATTGAGCTGCGCATATTCCTTGCTCAGGGCGCGAAATTTGTCCTGGTCGTTCTGGGTTTCAGGTTCTGCCAAGAGGGCGGTAATTTCCTCAAACCGCTGGGAGAGCTGTTCGAGTTTCTGCCGGATCGAGTCTTTCACGGATTCAGTGGTTATCCTTGAGTTGGAAAAGTTCTCGCGCAGCGGCTATCAGGTCTTCTCGCTCGTGGGTGCCGGCTTGTCGGAGCTGGGTGCTGGGGAGATGGGTGAATTTATTGGTGAGAAGCAGGGACAAGTATGCGAGGCTTTCTTCCGGCGATTGGCCGGCACGAAGGCCTCTGAGGGCGCGCTCAAGCGCGTCTTCACGAATGTTGTCGGCATGGGCTCTGAGCTCTCGAATCGTGTCAGTTGCTCCCTGAGCTCTCATCCAGTTGAGGAAGTGGACCACCTCGACGTCGATGATTTCCTCAGCCTGCTTGGCGGCCTCCTGACGGGAGCGAAGGCTTTCCTCAATGGTGTTCCTCAGGTCGTCCACGGTGTAAAGGTAGACGTCCCGAATTTGTTCTACTTCGGGTTCGATGTCACGGGGAACGGCGAGATCAACCATGAACATCGGCTTGTGGCGACGGGCCTTGATGGCGCTTTCGACGCTCCCCTTGCCCAGAATCGGGAGTGGGCTTGCCGTTGATGATACGACGATGTCGGCCTTGGCTAAATGCTGCGGTAGTTCATGCAATGAAATGGCAAACCCGTTGAACTGTTGGGCGAGGAGGTGGGCACGATCGTAGGTCCGGTTGGCGATGATGAGTTCGCCAATACGGTTCTCGGTGAGGTGTCGTGCGGTCAGTTCAATGGTTTCGCCTGCACCAATGAGCACGGCGGTCTGTTCGCTCAAGTCCTCAAAAATGCGCTGAGCAAGCCGGATGGCGGCAAAGGCCACGGAGACAGGGCTGCTGCCGATGGCCGTATCGGTCCTGACTTTCTTGGCGGCACTGAAGGTGTGCTGGAAGAGTTTGCCGAGGGTTTTTCCAAGGGTGCCGGCTTCCGTTGCAACCTGATAGGCAGACTTCATTTGGCCAAGGATCTGGGGCTCTCCGAGGACCATGGAGTCAAGGCCTGAGGCAACACGGAACATGTGTCGAATGGTGGAGCTGTCGTGGTGCGTGTAGAGGAAAGGCTGAAAATCTTCCCGTTTCAGGCGTTGCTCCCGTTCAAGCCAGTCGAGTAACGGTTCGGGGTCCTGTGTGCTCAGGCCGCAGTAGAGTTCTGTCCGGTTGCAAGTCGAGAGAATGGCGGCTTCCTCAACTACCGGGACGCACGCAAGGTTCTTCAGTGCGTGGATCATCCCCTCGGCAGGAAACGCGATGCGTTCGCGGACCGAAACGGGGGCGGTGTTGTGATTAAGTCCCAGGGTAATGATGGCCATTCGGCTCACTGCATGATGCTTTCGGAATATAATTCTAGGGAATAGCGAGCCGTCTGGGTATGGGCCCAGGCGTTTGTTACGCGAAGCACCCCGATTCTGCCCCGGAAATGCCCTGTCCGAACGGGGTAATCGCTTCCCCATCTTTCTTCTTGAGGCCCTTAGCCCGTGCTGAAAACCTTTGTGACCCTCTTGGTGGCTGGAATCCTATGGGCAACCGGCTGTGCTGGTGTTAGGGCGCCTGGGACGGAAGCGGCAACTCCCGAACCGATGGTTCAGGGAGCACCTGACCCCAGTGATGAAAATGACCCGGTCTTTTTGACGCTGGCTGCAGAGGTTGCTGGTCAGCGAGGTCAGTATGAGCTCGCTCTGGATTACTACATGCGTGTCCTCCACTTGACCCATGATCCTCAAGTGGCGGCCCGCGCAACTCAGGTGGCGGTTTACGTCAAGAATGCAGACAAGGCGACTGAAGCGGCTGAAATCTGGGCGGAGCTTGATCCGAAAAGCGTTTCCGCTCACCGGCTGACGCTGATCCTGAGGGTCAAGAATGATGAAATCGGCGAGGCGGCTGATGAAATCCACCAGTTGATCGAACTTAAGGATCCGGATCTTGAAAATACGCTGATTGAGCTGGTGCGCTGGATCGATGCCGAGAAAGAGCGGGAGCGCGGTCTCGAAATCATGCGTGAGTTGGTGGATCGATTGCCCAAAGTTCCTGAGCTTCACCTGGCATCGGGCTACTTGGCCACCGAAGAGGGTGCCCTGATGGTCGCCCAAGAAGAGGTCTCTAGGGCCCTCTCGATGCGCCCGAACTGGAGCCGGGCCCTCATGTTGCAGGCGCAGTTGCTTTTGCAGTCGGGCGATCTTAAAGCGGGCCGAGCGGCCCTTGAGAAGGCCTACCGAATTGATCCCAAAAACCCTCGTCTGGGGCTGATCTATGGTCAATTCTTGGCGAAGATCGGGGATTTTCCCGCGGCTGAGCGTGAGTTGGCCAAGGTGGTTTCCAAGGATCCGGGTAACGACGATGCCCGTTTCGCCCTCGCCTCAGTTTGGTTGGAGTTGGGTGACCTTGCCAAGGCGCGGAAGGAGTTTGAGCTTTTATCTGCGGAGCAGCGCTGGCGGCCACAAGTCGCTTTTTCGTTGGCGTTGATTGATGCGCGAGAGGGGCGGACCGAGGCAGCGCTGCGCGAGTTTGACCGAATCAAAGAGGGCCCCATGCTCTTTGATGCCCGCTTTAACGCGATTTCTGCCCTGATCGTCCTGGGTCGGTCTGCCGAAGCGCGGGACCGACTGGCTGCGGCCCGGGCAGAGTTTCCCAAAGAGCGCCTGCGCCTGTTCCTGATTGAAGCCGAAATGTTGATCAAGCTGCGTCAGACGGAACCGGCATATGAGCTTTTGACGGATGCCATAAGGCAGATGCCCGATCAGCCGGAATTGCTCTATACCCGCGGTCTGCTTGCAGAGCAGTTGAATCGATTGGACGTCATGGAGTCAGACCTCAAGGCGCTCCTTGCAAAAAATCCGGATGATGCCGCTGCACTTAACGCATTAGGATTCTCTCTGACCGTTCATTATCCGGACCGGTTGGATGAGGCTGAGGGTTACATTCGGCGAGCTCTGGCCAAGCGCCCTGGGGATCCCGCGATTCTGGATAGCTATGGATGGGTCCTCTTTAGAAAGGGCAAGGTCCAGGATGCTGTGACGCCGCTGAAAAAGGCTTACGGACTCTTTCAGGATCCCGAGATTGCCGCGCATTTGGGCGAAGTCCTCTGGACCATGGGTCGAAAAGCAGAAGCGCGACAGATTTGGTTGGAGGCCTGGAAGCGAGATTCGCAACAGCAAGACATGCAGCGCATTCATCAAAATTACCCCGAGGTGTTTACGGGGGCCTCGAAATGAAGCGGTTTAAAGTCCTGGTCGTCCTGATTCTCGGGCTGTCTGGATGTGCGACCTTTGAGGGCGGGACTGAAGGGGTGGGGTCCGCAAAATCACCAGATCGGCTGACGGTCTGGGATATGGAAGGTCGGATCGGTGTCCATGCGGCCAAGGACTCCTGGCAGGCGGATCTCGCATGGAGTCATGATCTCAAGCAGGATCGGCTGCGTCTTTCGGGTCCATTGAGTCAGGGTTTGGTCTCGATCGTTCTTCAGCGCGATCTCATCTATATCAATGAGGGCGACGGAATCGACCATCTGGCGCGAGATCCCGAGGCTGCACTGAAGGCGAGACTGGGGTTCGCGGTTCCCCTCAAGAGTCTTCGTTGCTGGATACTGGGTATTCCGAATGCCGAGGAGCCCTGGCAGCCCTTGGCCTCCGGCCCTGCGGGCGCGTTCACGCAACAGGGTTGGCGCATCATACCTTCGAGCCTTGTGACGGTTGGTGGCTACGCGTTGCCTGGCCGCCTGCTGGTGGAGGGAGGCGGCGTTCGACTTAAGATCATCGCCGATCAATGGAATCCGAGTTCACCTACCTCAGGGAAATCATGACGATAACACCCGTTACTGCCCGCTATCCGGCGCCGGCTAAGCTCAACCTTCTGCTTCGAATCGTTGGTCGTCGCGAGGATGGCTATCATCTTTTGCAAACGGTATTTCAATTCATCGATCAGTGTGATTGGATCGATTTCACGATACGCGAGGATGGTGTCATTGGTTTGGCTAACCCCTTGCCCGGCGTCCCGGAGGAAACGGATTTGACGGTCCGGGCTGCTCGAGCGCTTCAGGTCGCGGCTGGAGTCAAAAAAGGCGTAACCATCTCGGTTGAAAAAAATCTGCCGATGGGCGGTGGCCTTGGAGGAGGAAGTTCGGATGCCGCGACGACTCTGGTGGCCCTCAACCACCTTTGGGGCGCTGGGCTGACGCAGGCCGAACTCAAGACCATCGGTCTGAAGTTGGGTGCGGACGTTCCGGTGTTCATTGAGGGCTTTGCGGCCTGGGGAGAAGGGGTAGGTGAGGATCTGACGCCGCTTGACCTTGAAGAGCCGTGGTATTTGGTGGTGGTGCCGGATTGTCATGTGGCCACCGGTCGGGTGTTTACTGATCCTGATTTGACAAGAAACAACCCGCCGATCAAAATGGCAAGCTTTTTTGAAGGTCGGCGGGAAAACCATTGCCTCCCTGTAGTGCTGCAGCACTACCCTGAGGTGGCCGCCGCCATCGAAGCGCTCTCTGTGGTCGGTGAAGCACGGCTCACCGGAACAGGGGCATGCGTTTTTGCCGCCTATCCAACTGAGGCGGAAGCGCTTGATGCAAGGCGGGCCTTGGGCCCCGCTTGGCGTTCTTTTGTGGCCAAGGGGCTCAATCGATCGCCCTTGCTCGATGCGTGTCGATGAGTCTGGTATAGAAAGTTTTTGGGGCGTAGCCAAGCGGTAAGGCAGCGGGTTTTGATCCCGCCATGCCCAGGTTCGAATCCTGGCGCCCCAGCCAAATCCACCGGTAACCGCGACAAAGGAAGCTGTCTGAATGTCTGATCCGACATTTATGGTCTTTTCGGGGAATGCCAACCTGCCCTTGGGCAAGGGCATTGCGCGATCCTTGAACATGCGACTGGGTCAGTCGACCATTGGGCGATTCTCGGACGGTGAGATCTCCTTTGAAATTGAGGAGAACGTGCGCGGTCGGCAGGTGTACATCATTCAGCCGACATGTTCACCGGTGAATGAAAACCTGATGGAATTGCTGGTGATGATCGACGCGTTTCGGCGCTCATCGGCAGGTCTGATTACCGCGGTCATCCCCTATTATGGGTATTCGCGTCAGGATCGGAGGATTCGATCGGCCCGTGTGCCGATTGCCGCGAAGCTGGTTGCCAAAATGATTACTGCGGCCGGTGCCGACAGGGTTCTCACCCTGGACCTTCATGCGGATCAGATTCAGGGATTCTTTGATGTTCCGGTAGATAATGTCTATGCCTCGCCCATTTTGCTGGGTGACGTCTGGCGCCAGCATTATCCAAATTTGATGGTGGTTTCGCCTGACGTTGGCGGAGTTGTAAGGGCAAGAGCTCTGGCGAAGCGGCTTGATGAGGCGGATTTGGCCATCATCGATAAGCGGCGCCCCAAGGCGAACGAAGCCAAGGTCATGAATATCATTGGGGACGTCAGGGGACGGACCTGCATCATGGTGGACGATCTGGTGGATACGGCAGGAACACTTTGCAAGGCGGCTGAGGCGCTCAAGGATCATGGTGCCCTGAAGGTTGTCGCGTATTGCACGCATGCCGTACTTTCGGGTCGCGCGTTGGAGAATATCAACGAATCAGTGCTCGACGAGTTGGTGGTGACCAACTCTATCCCGCTCCGCCCAGAGGCTAAGCGGTGCAAGAAAATCAGGCAGCTTAGTGTTGCCGAAATGCTGGCAGAGACCATTCGTCGAATGGCGAATGGGGAATCAGTCAGTTCAATGTACGTCGACTAAGGTCGACATATCCCACAACTGCTCAGAGTATTTGGAGAAAAAAGATGGCAGGCAGTTATGTATTTGATGCGGAACTCCGCAAGGATTTGGGTCGTGGTCATTCGCGTCGTCTTCGTGTTGAGGGCAAGATCCCGGCCGTGATTTACGGTGGAAGCGCCGAGCCGGTAGGTATCACCTTGGACCACAACAAGGTCAATAAGGCGCTTGAGGATGAGGCGACCTACTCGCACATTCTGACCCTTCGAATTGATGGAAAGGACGAGACCGCTATTCTCAAGGATATGCAGCGTCACCCGAGCCGCCCGATTATCCTCCATATGGATTTCCAGCGCGTCACGGAGTCACAGAAGATCAAGGTCCACGTTCCGCTGCACTTCCTAAATCAGGAAACCTCCGTGGGCGCGAAGAAGGGTGGCGTCATTACGCATGCGCTGGTCGATGTCGAAGTGACCTGTCTTCCTGCGCGTCTGCCTGAGTTCATTGCGATTGATATGGCCAAGCTGGATATCGGCCAGTCGGTGCACCTGTCGGACATCAAGGTTCCGCCGGGCGTTCAGATTGTCGAGCTTTTGCATGGTGAGGGCCATGACCAGCTCGTCGCTGCGATCCAGGCGCCCCGCGTTGGCGGTGGTGAAGAGGCTTAATGCGGCATTCGGCTGCTCGGACTCATCGGGCTAACCGATGATCCGGCTCCTGGTTGGGCTTGGAAACCCCACGGCCCGATACGAAAAAACCCGGCATAACGCCGGGTTTTGGTTTTTGGATGAGGTGGCTCGATCTCTGGGTCTGGTTTTTCGCGAAGAGTCGCGATTCCAGGGGGCTGTCGCGAGAAAGGATGCGGGCGCGGACGCGCTGGTTCTTCTGAAGCCTTCGACCTATATGAACCGAAGCGGTTCCTCTGTCCTTGCTGCTGCGGCCTATTACAAGATCGGGGTCGACGAAATTTTAGTTGCGCACGATGAACTGGACTTGGCTCCTGGCACCGTCCGCTTGAAGAAGGGTGGCGGCCATGGTGGCCACAATGGTCTCCGTGACATGGTCTTGCATCTTAAGTCGCCTGAATTTTATCGGTTGAGGTTGGGTATTGGGCATCCTGGTGATAAGGCCCAGGTCGCGAACTATGTGCTGGATGCCCCTTCCAAGCCGGAGGCGCAGGAGATAGGGGGCGCGCTGGATCAGGCGATGCGTGCGCTGCCACTGATTCTGTCCGGCGATTTCCCGCGAGCAATGAATGAATTGAATGTCAGAGATCGTGAGAAGGATAAAAGGGGTTGACGACCCGGAATCTTTTGAACATAATCGCCTGCTAACCCGATTGGAGGGGTTCCCGAGCGGTCA
>CAYQOJ010000085.1:0-12563 GCA_964419105.1 uncultured Methylococcus sp. | reverse complement strand
ATGATGTCAGGAGGAGACACGACGTTGAATCTGAGACGACTGAATAATAGGCGTCCATCAAAGCCAACCGGGCTTGCCCAAAGCAGGCTCGTGCCCTTGCTCATTCAGGCTGCCTTGATGCTCTTCACGGCGCCTGTAATGGCTCTGACTTCAGACTCCAAACAGCCCATGCTGATCGAGTCGGACGACATGATCTACGATGAAGGCAAAGGAGAAACCGTCTACACCGGAAATGTGAAAGCCACTCAAGGTAGCCTTGAAGTGACTGGCGAGAAAATGATCATCAACCAGCAAAAGGGCGAATCAGACCAAATGATCATGTTTGGCAAGCCCGCAAGACTGAAACAGACTCCGGATGGAGGCGGCCCTGACAATCATGGCCTTGGGGACCGTGCCGATTATTTTCCCGACTCAGGCATTCTGATCTTGAATGGTAACGCCATGACCTGGGAAGGCCCCTCACCCGAAACCAGCGAGCATACCGTCAAGAGCGACCACATCGAATACGATACAAAAAACTCCATCTATAAGGCAGGTACGCCCAAAACCGCCAAACACCGAGTTCACGTCCGCGTGTTACCCAAGGAGTCAAAGGAACCCAAGGAATAGCCATGGCCATCCTCTCCACCCAAAACATCATCAAACGCTATCACAAGCGAAATGTGGTCGATGGCGTATCCGTCGAAATCCGGACGGGTGAAATTGTCGGCCTTTTGGGGCCCAATGGCGCGGGTAAGACCACCAGCTTTTACATGATCGTCGGCCTGATTACGCCGGACGATGGACAGATCCTTCTGGATGGACGCGACATTTCGCACATGCCAATGCATGAGCGTGCTCGGATGGGGATTGGCTATTTACCCCAGGAACCGTCTATTTTTCGAAAACTCACGGTACAGGAAAACCTGATGGCCGTTCTTGAGTTACGCCCTGAACTGACCCATGGCCAGCGGGAACTGATCGCTGGAGAACTCCTTGAAGAATTCAACGTGGGCCACCTTCGACACCAGCCTGCCTTAGGGCTTTCTGGCGGTGAAAGACGGCGTGTTGAAATTGCGCGTGCTCTCGCCTGTGAGCCCCGATTCATGCTGTTGGATGAACCCTTTGCAGGTGTTGATCCCATTTCAATCATTGATATCCAAAAGATCATCTTGCACCTTCGGGAACGCGGAATCGGTATCCTGATCACAGAACATAATGTTCGCGAAACCCTTGGCACCTGTGATCGAGCCTACATCCTTGCAGGCGGTCGCGTGATCGCCGAGGGGCACCCAAGTGACATTGTCGAAAATCCGGAAGTGCGACAAGTGTATCTCGGCGAAAACTTCTCGATGTAGCACTGACGTGCATCAGCAAAGGATCCCTAAACAAGTGAAATCCTTCATCCAACATTTAGCCTTGATGCCACGATGAAACAGTCTCTTCAACTGCGAATGGGGCAGACGCTTGCAATGACCCCGCAGCTGCAACAAGCCATCAAGCTGTTGCAGCTGTCCAGCATGGATCTTCAACATGAAATCCAGGAGGCGTTGGACTCCAACATGATGCTGGAAACTGCGGATGATGAGCCTTCAGCCGGACCCGAAGGCTCCCTTGCAGCAGAGACTTGGAGTAGTAGTGACAAAGACACTGAATACCGCGAGCTTGGCGACATGGATGCACCCGCGGACATTCCACAAGAGCTTCCCGTGGATGTTTCATGGGATGAAATGTATGACAGCCTACCCACACTGAGCGCAACTGGAACGGGCCATGCCGAGGCAGACGATTTTCAACAACAAGGTGCTTCTGGTGAGAGCCTTCATGAACAATTGACCTGGCAACTGGAGCTTGCGCGTTTTAGTGAGCGCGACCACGCCATTGCAATCGCTCTGGTCGATGCCATCAATGAGGATGGTTATCTTGGAAGTAGTCTGGATGATGTTCATCAAGGTCTCCTGCCACAAATTCCAGCCTTGGATCTTGATGAAGTCCAAGCCGTCTTGCATCAAATTCAAAACTTCGATCCGCCCGGTGTTGGCGCCACCGATCTTTCAGACTGCCTTCGTATTCAGCTGAAACAGTTACCCGAAGCGACCGCTTTCAGAACAGAGGCCCTGACGCTTGTAGAAAAGCACCTGGAGCTTCTGGCCAAGCGCAATGTCACTGCACTAAAGCGACTATTAAATTTGGAAGATGACGACCTTGCCAAAGTCGTCGCGCTGGTTAGAAGCTTGGAACCCAAGCCCGGACGCTTGGTCCAGCGAGATGACACCCACTACATCACCCCCGATGTGTATGTGGTGCGCATGAATGATCGCTGGACGGTTCGCCTCAATCCCAAGATCTCACCCAAACTCAGGGTTAATCCGACCTATTCGGGCATGGTCCGCCGGGCCGATAACAGCGCGGACAACACCACCATGCGGAATCACCTTCAGGAAGCTCGTTGGTTTATTAAAAGCCTACAAAGCCGAAATGAGACGCTTCTGAAAGTAGCTCGTAGCATCGTCGACAGGCAACAGGCCTTTCTTGATGACGGCCCCATCGCGATGAAGCCACTGGTCCTCAGGGATATCGCGGAAGAAGTTGAAATGCACGAATCTACGATTTCTCGTGTCACCAACCAGAAATACATGCATACGCCGAATGGCATTTACGAGTTCAAGTATTTCTTCTCCAGCCACGTTTCCACTCAAGGGGGAGGCGAATGCTCGGCTACCGCGATCAAAGCCTTCCTGAAAGAAATCGTGGATGCGGAAGACCAGCGCAAACCCCTCAGCGATGACGCCATCGCATCGATCTTCAAGGAAAGAGGGAAAACAGGTTTTTTAATCCAAAACAACTAAAGAGAAGCCATCATGCAAATCGAAATCACAGGTCATCACATCGAGGTTACAGAGGCCATTCGGAGTCATGTCCTTGATAAGTTTTCCCGACTGAAGAAACACTTCGACAAGGTCCTTGAAGTGCACGTCATCCTTAGCGTTGAAAAGTTGTCACAAAAAGCGGAAGCCACCGTTCATATCAATGGCGCAAACCTTTTTGCAGAAGACACCCAAGAGGATCTCTACACAGCCATCGACAATCTCGTCGACAAGCTGGATCGTCAGGTGCTGAAGCATAAGGAAAAGCACCTCAATCACTGATAACGGCATCGGGCTCCCTCACCCGGAGAAGCAACCTTGCGGCTCATCATCGTCAGCGGACTGTCCGGATCAGGTAAAAGCATAGCGCTTGAGACCCTTGAGGATAGCGGCTACTACTGTATCGACAACCTTCCCGTGGCCTTATTCGAGCCTTTCGTGCGAAATGCCATGCAGGATCGACATGAAGACTACAGCAAGGTTGCGATCAGTATTGACGCCCGCAATCGCAGCAAAAGCTTGCAACAGTTCCCGGAGACCTTAAAGCTCGCCGGGGAACTGGGCATCTCCTGCCAAGTTCTCTTTCTAAAAGCGGACAGGGAAAACCTTCTCAAACGCTTCAGCGAAACGCGCCGAAAACACCCCCTGACGGATAGTGATCACTCCCTCACCGAGGCGATAGATCAGGAGCAAGCGTTACTGATTCCAGTATCCAGTCGCGCGGATCTGGTTATCGATACAAGTCACACCAATATCCACCAACTGAGGAATCTGATTCGAGAGCGCGTGGGGACCCGAAGTGAACAGCGCATGTCCATTTGCTGCATGTCGTTTGGCTACAAAAATGGCATGCCTATCGACGCCGACTTCACCTTTGACGCTCGTTGTCTTCCGAATCCTCATTGGGAGCCGACGCTCCGCGATAAGACCGGTTGCGACCCGGAAGTGCGCGAATTTCTCGATGAGATTCCCGAGGTGCAATCCTTTCTCAGTGATGTTTCACAGTTCATGCTGAGCTGGGCCCCGCGGTTTTCAGAAGATGACCGAAGCTATCTCACCATTGCAATTGGCTGCACGGGTGGCCAACATCGCTCCGTCTACCTGACCGAGGCATTGGCAAAGCGCCTTGGCTCGGGGCACTATGATGTGCTGGTTCGGCACAGGGACTTACGTTGAAACTTAATTGCTTTAAAGTCTTGCCATGGTCGCTGGCAATGTGTGGGGCTTTGATCGCATTCAGCGGTGAGAGCAAAGAAAAGAATTCAGGTATTCGCAAGGGTGACCACCCGACCCAATTGGCAGGTCCTGTCACGCCGGCACTAACGCTCGTCTATCTCACAACCCCTCCAACTTCAAAATTTACCCAGCCTTTCTTTGACCCGGAAATTAAGGACCTTGGAAGTCAGGGCGCGGCCCTTGGCATTGATGACAACAACACGACAGGGCGGTTCACAGGCCAATCTTTCACGTTAAAAACCATCAAGGTCGAAGACCCCGCGCAACTTGAAACGCAATTTAAAAGCCTTCTTCAAGACAAATATTCGTACTTTTTGATCGACTTGCCGGCGGATGCCATGCTAAGCCTTTCGAAACTCACAGAGGCCAAGGACGCCATTTTGATGGATGTTGCCAATGGGGATGATCGCTTGCGTGGTCAAGATTGCCAGAGCAACTTATTTTTCCTCATGCCAAGCGATTCCATGCGGTCAGACGCCCTCGCGCAATACTTTGGAAAAAAACGATGGCAAAAATGGTTTTTAACCATCGGACAGGCTGAAGAGGACAGACGCCTGGCCGAATCGATTCGACATTCAGCCCGCAAGTTTGGGGCAAAAATCATCAAGGAAGCCACGTGGTCATTCACCTTCGATGATAGACGCAGCCCAGAATCTGAGGTTCCAGTTTTCACCCAGGGTGACGATTACGATCTCGTACTGGTGGCTGACTCCCAAAACCAATTCGCAGATCTATTTCCCTACCGGACCTGGCAACCCAAACTTGTTGCTGGAAGCGCTGGCCTGACGGCAGCTGCCTGGCACAAGACGCATGAAGCCTGGGGCGCTCTTCAACTTCAGAATCGGTTTAAAGACAAATTCGGAAGGCCCATGGCTGAGAAGGACTATCTGGGATGGTTAGCGGCCCGGAGTCTTGGCGAGGCGGCGACCCGGGGGCATTCGATCCATGCCACCGACATAAAGCGCCTTTTGCTGGACCCTTCTTTTTCCGTTGCCGGATTTAAGGGCGTCCCACTTAGCTTTAGGCCTTGGGATCATCAACTACGACAACCGATACTCTTGGGCGCCGAACGGTCGGTTGTCGCGGTGGCGCCAATTGAAGGCTACCTTCACCCATTAAACAGCCTGGATACCTTGGGAGCCGATGAACCAGAATCAGTCTGTCCCATGAAACAAAAGACCACATCCGGATCACCTTGAAGTCTTGACGAATCGTCGGTTTCACGTTTAAATACACGACTTGTTCGTGTCTGGCCAAGTAGCTCAGTTGGTAGAGCAGGGGATTGAAAATCCCCGTGTCGGCGGTTCGATTCCGTCCTTGGCCACCAGATTAATCAGGGCCCCGAAGGAACCCCCTCGGAGGCTTTTTTTTGTCCCACAAGGCGATAAGCCGCGGGTATCACCCACTGCTAGAGTCACACAGCATGGCCTTTGTAGTCACCGAAAACTGCATCAAGTGCAAATACACCGATTGCGTCGATGTTTGCCCTGTTGATTGCTTCCATGAAGGTCCTAATTTCATGGTTATCGATCCGGATGAGTGCATTGATTGCACGCTTTGCGAGCCGGAATGCCCCGCACACGCAATCTACTCTGAAGATGAAGTTCCTGCCGGCATGGAGCAGTTCATTCAGCTGAACGCCGAACTCGCCAAGAGCTGGCCAACATTGAGTGAAGTCAAGGACGCTCTGCCCGATGCCGATGAATGGAACGGCAAATCCGATAAAGCGGATCTTCTCGAACGTTAATCGTTCGGCGACCGCAACAAAACGCCCACCTCCCGAAAGGGTCGTGGGCGTTTTGTTTTCTTAATCCTTGGGTCAAGGCTTTTTGAGGTTTCCTCCATGAAGCCCGCATTCTTTCTTGGCGCCATCTTCCCACCACCAGCGCCCTTCCCTCTCATGCTGATTGGGAAGCGTTGGTCGCGTACAAGGCTCACAGCCAATACTGGCGTAGCCTCTCCGATGAAGTTCGTTGAAAGGAACATCATAGGCCTCGATGTAATCCCAGACCTGAGATGAAGTCCAATTCGCAAGCGGGTTGAACTTGATGAGCGTTTTTTCAGGACCGGCAAATGCGGAATCACTCTCTACCTCAAGAAGCTCAACTCGCGTCTGACTTTGATCTCGCCGCTGACCTGTCACCCAGGCATCCAAGGTTCCCAGTTTTTTCCGAAGTGCTTGCACCTTTCGTATGCCACAGCATTCGCTGTGGCCATCATCATAGAAACTAAAAAGACCCTTTTGACGAACCAAATCATTGACCGCGGAAGCATCAGGCGAGAGGACTTCAAGCTGAATTGGGTATTTTTTCCGAACTGCCTCGATGAGACGGTAAGTTTCCGCATGCAGTCTTCCAGTGTCCAAACAGAACACCTCAACGCCTGGACGAATCTGTGCGGCAAGATCAACCAGGACGACATCTTCTGCCCCACTGAATGAAACGGCGATCCGATCAAACCGCCCAAGTGCAGCCCGAAGAATCACTCGGGGGTTTTTCCCAGCAAGCTCACTCTGAAAATCACCCAGATTAAAAGTTTCAGTCATTTTCAATTACTCAAATAGTTGGCTTCGATCGAATGTGACCGAAGCCAATTCGTCCATTTCCTCTTCCAGAGGATGGCTGGTATCCGCAATGGCATAACCTTCAGTGGCCCACTCCCCAAGATCAATGAGCTTGCAGCGTTCGCTGCAGAAAGGCCGAAACAGTTCTCGTAGAGTCCACTCAACCTTTTTTCCGCAACTCGGACAAGTAACGGTCTTAGGCGCCGCATCGAAATTCGTCATGGATAATCAAAAACTAGAAGAGACAACAGGTGAGGTAAAAAGGCACGTTCTCAGTGGTCTGTATGGGGCGTTGATTGACATCCCGATCCATGAATCGAATGGTGAAACGATGTTTACCACCGCTAATCTCGGCAAAGAAAGGGGCTTCAACTGGGACCCCAACCCTCAATAACTGATAGGGCATCGCATGATCAAGAGTCTTCTGATAGAAACCCGCGACTGAGTCTTCCTTCACCGGTACCGCACTGGTCCGTATGAAGCTCAAGAGCGTATCAATTGAAGATCTAACCGCAAGGAAGGGCTGGAGCCACTCAGTGAGTTGCGCACGACGCGACAATGGGTCCGATTCTAGCCATCGGTGATAGCTTGGAAGATCGAATGAAGAAGCCCCGCCCGGCATTCCCGCGCGCTGGACAACGCTCTTGAAAAATTCATCTTCCATGACCGAAATGCCAAGCTTCCCTGGATTTGCGAAAAGTTCACGGTTTAAACTTTCCAGTCGCTCAATGGCCTGATTGAGCATTCGATGATCCACTCCGCTATGCAGTCGAGTCATACGATTCAGCGCCGAGCTCTGTCGGTCTATCTCCTGCATTGCCTCCGAACGAAGATCACTGCGACTCGAGATCGAGACCAATTCGATAAGCTGCGCTACCGCAGCTCGGCAATCCCAAACCGAACTTCCCTGCATGAAATGGTCGAGCTGATGAAAAAGCTGTTCGAGCCGAATAAAGAGTCGAATGCGCTCGTTCAACGGAAATTCGTAAAGGATGACGTCGCGCAACCCATTCCCCCCGTGTTTGCCTCAGTCGATCGGTATATCCCGATTATAGTCACAGAGTCCCATTCATTTCAGGGTTGAGTTCTGGCCTTCCCAAGATAGTTCGAATGCAAGGACTCGACCGCTTTTCGGAGTTGATCAAGGTCCCCCGTGTTCTCAATGACATCGTCCGCTTGCTGCAAGCGGGCTTCGGCGGAAACCTGAGCCCTGATGACCGATTTAACTTGATCAGCCGATACCTGATCACGACTGACGACACGATCGATCTGAAGTTCGGTCGGAACATCAATAACCAAGACCCGATCAACCAAGTTGCGATACCCCGACTCAAACAGTAGCGGGATTTCCAGAACGACGTAGGCTGAGTCTTGGCGATTCGCAAGACTCAGCATTTCAGCCTGAATAAGAGGGTGCAGAAGAGCCTCGACCCATTGCCTGGCTGTCTCATCGCTAAAAATAATTTCGCGAAGACGACGTCGATCCAACTGGCCTTTACTTAGAATCGCCTCGCCAAAATGCGCAGTGAGCTTTGAAAGCGCATCCGAACCAGGCTCAACAACTGATCTTGCGACCTGGTCAGCGTCAATCACCGGCACGCCCAATCGACTGAATATCGATGAGACGGTGCTCTTTCCTGAGCCTATACCCCCCGTCAATCCAACACGATAGGCCATATCAGCCCCCACCAAATCTATTTAGCCGGAATAAAACGAAAGATAGTGTGCGTTGATTTGATCCCCTGCCAGCAAAGCGATCCAACCGGCAAGCGCGAGAAAGGGACCGAAAGGGATGGGATCTTCACGCCGTCTTCTTCCCAGAAGAATAAGCCCGATGCCGACAATCGATCCGGCGACCGAAGAAATCAAAATTATCAGGGGGATCTGACTTGCGCCCATCCAGGCACCAAGGGCGGCAAGAAGCTTGAAGTCACCCCGCCCCATGCCCTCTTTCTTAGCGAGTAGCCGGAAGAGAGTATGAATCATCCACAGCAACGCATATCCGAAGAATGCCCCCAAAATGCTGCTGTGGCTATCGACGAAAACATCAAACACACTCAGAAGCAACCCAAACCAGAGCAGGAACAACGTCAGGCGGTCTGGCAGAATGCGATGATCGAGGTCAATGAAAGAAAGGATCAATAACCCCGTACCTAGCACCAGAGCCCCAAGGGTCTCGGACCCAGGTCCAAAATGCATCATCGCCGAAAGCCCCATCAGGGCACCCAAACCCTCCAGTAACGGATACCTTACAGAAATGGGATGCTCGCAGGCGTGGCATCGCCCCCGCAACAAGAGGTAGCCGATCAAGGGGATGTTAAACCAAGCGGGAATTCGCTCCCCGCAATGGGGGCACGAAGAGCCCGGCAAGATCAGGTCATATCGTGTTTCGGACGGGGAATTCGCCCCATCACCCAAAAGTGCCTCATGCTCCCTCAGCCACTCCTGCTCCATCATGATCGGAAGGCGATGAATGACGACAGAAGCAAAACTACCAAGCACTGTGCCGGTGATCGCGGCCATGATCAGCCAGTAACTTTCAGGTATCAGCCCCATCACCGTTACCGAGCCCTCGCTCAATCTAAAGAGCCCTGATCTTCTGGATCTGCGACTCTAACTCGGAAAGATTATTCTTGAGGTCGTCCAGACGTGCCCTTTCCTTGGCCACGACCGCCTCTGGCGCCTTGGCAAGGAATCCCTCATCGCTAAGCTTGCCTTCAAGCCGAGGGACTTCCTTGGTCAGCCGTTGAATTTCCTTATCCAGTCGGGCGAGCTCGGCATCCTTATCGATGAGACCACTCATCGGGATCAGAATCTTGAGATCACCGACGAGCGCAATCGCGGACTCAGGCGCAGTTGCACCAGGCTCCAACCATTCAAGGCTCTCAACGCGGCCAACCTTCTGGATGAAATCACGACTCGCCTCAAGGAACTCTCGGTCTTGGGCTGATCCAGCATCCAGGATGACCTTGAGCGGTTTACCTGGCGCTATGTTGATTTCGCCACGGATTCTTCTGACACCCAATAGCAGAGCCATCATCCACTCGATCGTGGTTTCACTGGTCTGATCTATGCGCGAGGCCTCCACCAGAGGATAAGGCTGCAGCATGATCGTGGACCCTTGTTTGCCTGCCAGAGGTCCAATCTTCTGCCAGATTTCCTCCGTAATGAACGGCATGACTGGATGCGTCAGTCGAAGCACCGCCTCAAAGACTTCAACCAGCGTCCGTCGGGTCCCCGTCTGCAAAGCCACATCGTCACTATGAAGGCTGACCTTAGCCAGTTCGAGGTACCAATCGCAGTACTCATTCCAGATAAATTCGTAGAGACTCCTTGCGGCAAGATCAAACCTGAAATCGTTGAACGCCGCCGTGGTCTCCTCCACCGCGTGATTCAAACGAGAGAGAATCCACCGATCAGCAAGACTCAATTTTGAATTGGCCGCATCAAGCAACTGGCCCTCGGTGTTCATGATGACAAAACGGGCCGCGTTCCAAAGCTTGTTGCAGAAGTTTCGGTAGCCCTCGACACGCCCCATGTCGAACTTAATGTCTCGACCCGTCGAGGCCAATGAAGCAAAGGTGAAACGAAGCGCATCGCAACCATAGGAGGCAATACCATCCGGGAACTCCTTTCGAGTCCGGTTATCGATCTTCTGAGCCATTTGCGGCTGCATCAATCCCGTGGTCCTCTTGGCGACCAAAGCATCTAGGGTGATGCCGTCGATGATGTCGAGTGGGTCAAGCACATTGCCTTTGGATTTGGACATCTTCTGGCCTTCCGCATCCCGAACCAGGCCATGCACATAGACCGTTTTAAAAGGAACCTGAGGGCTACCATCAGGGTGCTTCATGAAATGCATGGTCATCATGATCATGCGAGCAACCCAGAAGAAGATGATGTCAAACCCGGTAACGAGAACGTCCGTGGGGTGGAAGAGTGAAAGCTCTCGGGTCTTTTCCGGCCAGCCAAGGGTTGAAAAGGTCCACAACGCAGAGGAAAACCAGGTATCCAGAACATCTTCGTCCTGATGAAGTCGCGTGGCTTCCGGGAGCGAATAGCGTTGTCTGACTTCGGCCTCATTTCGCCCAACGTACACATGCCCGGTTTCGTCGTACCATGCAGGGATCCGATGTCCCCACCAGAGCTGCCGTGATATGCACCAGTCCTGAATGTCTCGCATCCAGGAGAAATAAAGATTTTCGTACTGTTGCGGCACGAATCGAATTCGACCATCCTCAACCGCTTCGATTGCTGGGCCAGAAAGCTTCTTAGCATCCACATACCACTGGTCCGTAAGCCATGGTTCGATAATGACCCCAGAGCGATCGCCTCTTGGGACTTTGAGCGCGTGCGGCTCAATGGCTTCGAGGAAACCTTGCGACTTTAAATCCTCAACGATTTTTTCCCGCGCCTCGAAGCGATCAAGTCCGGCGTAGGCCGAAGGAGCACGCTCACCATGTCCAGCCTGATACTGACCAAACGTCAGAACTGTAAATTCGGGAAGTATCCGCGCGTTCTGATCAAAAACGTTGATCAGTGGCAGCTGATGCCGCTTCCCGACTTCATAGTCGTTGAAATCGTGTGCCGGGGTGATTTTGACGCAACCCGTCCCAAACTCGGGATCAACATACTCGTCACCCACAATCGGGATTTCGCGGCCAACCAAAGGAAGTTTGATCGTCTTCCCAATCAGATGACGATACCGTTCATCTTCAGGGTGAACAGCGACAGCCGTATCGCCTAACATGGTTTCGGGCCGGGTCGTTGCAACAACCAACTGTCCCGAACCATCACTCAAGGGGTATTTGAAATGCCAAAGGCTCCCCTTCTCCTCCACACTCTGCACTTCAAGGTCGGAAATCGCGGTATGGAGGACGGGATCCCAGTTAACCAATCGCTTGCCGCGATAGATCAGGCCATCATCGTAGAGCCGAACAAAAGCCTCCTTCACTGCTTCCGAAAGACCTTCGTCCATAGTGAAGCGCTCTCGCTCCCAATCAACGGAGGAGCCCAACCGCCTTAACTGGCGCGTGATGTGGCCACCGGACTCCGCCTTCCAGTCCCATACCTTTTCAAGGAACTTCTCGCGGCCAAGATCCAGTCTTGTCACCGATTGGGCGGCCAACTGCCGTTCAACGACCATCTGAGTTGCGATCCCTGCGTGGTCAGTGCCCACCTGCCAGAGGGTGTTATGCCCCTGCATTCGACGGAACCGAACCAAGGTGTCCATGATGGTGTTATTAAACCCATGCCCCATATGGAGGCTGCCTGTGACATTAGGCGGCGGAATCATGATGCAAAACGGCGTCCCCTCGCCGGATGGACGAAAATGGCCATGGCCTTCCCAAAATTCGTACCAACGCTGTTCGATGCTGTGGGGTTCGTAAGTCTTATCCATGTCTCTAGAGTAGGGTGATTCGGCCCCAATCATGTGGGATGCGGTGGGCCGTCAAGTGCAAAGCTCGGGTCAGGTAACCCGGTTTAAATTTGGTGTGTCTGAAGCTCCATGCCGGAAGCTTGATACTGGCGGTAACGGTTTCGTCCCGCAAGGCGGACATCAGGGTCCTGATCGACAATTTCTGCGATTCTTGGATAGCCGTCGAATCCCGTTGGCATCATACCGCCAAGATTCAGAAGGACATCCTGTCCGCCAGGAACAAGTCCACCGGAACCGATTAAGACCGGCGCCTCACCGCCCTGAGGCGCATAAACCTCATGAGGAACGAAACTGCCTTGACGAAACGTCCAAAGCAAATCGTCGAATCGCTTCGCCTCTTCCTCGGTATCCACATTTACGAACACGGAAAAACCCTGACGGTAGATCTTTTCGATCAGTCTACAGGCCGTGATCCTGCGTTGAGCAGGATCATCGGACTGAAGGACGTAGAAATCGACTCGTGTCACCATCAGACCTG
>CAYQOJ010000084.1:11780-12614 GCA_964419105.1 uncultured Methylococcus sp. | reverse complement strand
CAGAACCTTGAGGCTGCCATTGGGCGCAACCATGAGGCCTGCATATAAAAAACCAGTGTAAGGCAGCCCGTCAGCCGCCATGCCGTCCAGGGTTGGCTGGATCACCTCACGGAGCGCTCGCTCGTGAACGTCCTGAGTCACCACAGGCGCAGGTGAGTAGGCGCCCATGCCGCCGGTGTTGGGGCCCAGGTCGCCATCGAGCAAGGCCTTGTGATCTTGGGAAGACGCCATTGCCAGGGCATGGCTTCCATCAGCCATCACAATGAAGCTGGCTTCTTCACCGACCAGGAATTCCTCGATGACCACCCGATGGCCGGCAGAGCCGAAGCTGTTGCCAGCGAGCATGTCCTGGACGGCCTGAATGGCCTCCGCTTCAGTTTGCGCAACCACGACCCCCTTGCCAGCCGCCAAACCATCTGCCTTGACGACAATGGGCGCCCCCTGCGCCTGAATGTAGGCGATCGCAGGGGCCACTTCGGTAAAGGTCTGGTAGGCCGCGGTCGGGATCCCGTGCCGAGCCATGAAATCTTTGCAAAAGGCCTTGGAGCCCTCGAGCTGGGCGGCGCCTTGGGTGGGGCCAAAGCAGGGCAGGTTATGAGTCCTGAAGGCATCGACCACGCCAAGAACCAGAGGTGCTTCAGGTCCAACGATGGTCAGGCCGATCCGATTCTCTTGGGCGAATGCGACCAATCCGGCGACATTGTCTGCAGCAATTGGAACATTGGTAATGCCCTTTTCTCTGGCAGTTCCCGCATTGCCTGGCGCGCCAAAGACCTGATCGGCGAGGGGCGATTGGGCGGCGAGGTGCTGCGTGAATTCCAGTATCTCGCAGCT
>CAYQOJ010000084.1:5409-11770 GCA_964419105.1 uncultured Methylococcus sp. | reverse complement strand
CGACCAGTCCAGGGACATCGTCTTCAGCAATCGGAACGTTGGTGATGCCCTTTTCCCGTGCCGTTCCAGCATTGCCAGGTGCCACGAAGACCTGCTCAGCGAGGGGCGATTGGGCGGCCTTCCAGGCCAGGGCATGTTCGCGGCCACCGCCGCCAATGATCAGGATATTCATTCTGTTGTGGAGTTTGAATTCGGGGGGTAGGGAGGGCAAGGCGGCCAGCGAAACGAAGGCCAGACTGGGCACAATTATAGCAGGAGTGGCTCTCGCTCCCCGATGCTCTGGAAGCTGTACGGGTATGCTACGATTTCCGTTTTACTTGCTCTGATTCAAGGGGTTTTTGGCATGATGATGCGTTCCTTCCTGGCCTTCTGGATGCTGGCTCTGGTTTCCCTCGGTGTCCTTGCGGACTCCATTCAGGAGGCCAAAAAGCCGGTAGATCATCTGAATCAGGAGTTGATTGCCCTGATGCGCAGCGGCAAGCAATTGGGGTATGAGGGACGACTGAAAAAGATCGATCCAACGGTCCGGCAGAGCTTCATGTTTGAGGCAGTGGCCCAGATTGCCCTGGGTACCCACTGGAAAAAGCTGGATGAAGCTCAAAAGCTCGAGTTCATGGACAAGTACCGCGAGCTCAGTTCAGCGACTTACGCCTCTCAGTTCAAGGAATATGACGGGGAAAATTTCGAGTTCGAGTCAGGCCAGGAGCTCAAGCCGGGTCGCGTTGTGCTTCGCTACGAGCTCGCAGCGCCCAAGGAAAAGCATGCCTTCGAATACCATGTCTCCCAGTTCAATGGTGAATGGCGTGTGGTGAACATCGTGGTGGATGGCATCAGTGATCTGGCGCTGAGAAAAGCGCAGTACACCAGTGTGATCGATCGGGAGGGCTTTGAGGCGCTGATTGGTAAGCTGGTCGAGAAGATTTCCGAGACGGCCAAGAATAACGCGGGTTAACTCAAGCGCCACAATAACGGCCGATCAAGTTTTCAAACAAGCTGATTCCAGGCGCGACGTCCGAGAGGCTCAAAAACTCATCCGGTTGGTGGGCCTGATCGATGCTGCCTGGACCCAGAATCAGGGTTTCAAGTCCCAGTGCGTTAAAGAAAGGTCCCTCAGTCCCGAAGGCCACTGCGCCGGCCTCCCTGCCAGTGGCACTTTCAAGATAGCGAGTCAATTCAGCATCGGCGGGTGTTTCAAACGGTGGAACACCGGGAAAGAGCGGTTGAATCTCGATCCCAAGGCCATTCCCCTCTGGGAAGAGGCCTAGAAGCCGCTCTTCCAGCAGGGCTTGAATGGTTTCGATGGTCATGCCGGGCAAGGGCCGAATGTCGATCAGAGTTTCGCAATGACCGCAGATGCGATTGGGATTGTCGCCACCGTGGATGGCCCCAAGGTTAAGGGTTGGGTAGTCGACCTTGAAGGCAGGGTGCCGATAACGGGCCTTAAACTCTTCCTGAAGTGCGATGAGCGTGCTGATCACCTGATGCATGCCGAGGATGGCATTGGCACCCAATGAGGGATCCGATGAGTGACCGGCGCGGCCTTTCACCCGGATGGCCTCCATCATCACACCCTTGTGCACCCGGATCGGTCGGAGACCGGTGGGCTCGCCAATGACAGCCTTACGGCCCAACTTGCGGCTACTCGCCAGAAGTTGCCGAGCGCCCGACATCGAACTCTCTTCATCGGCCGTTCCGATCAGTATCAAGGGTTCCTTGAGATCTTTTGCCTTGAATCGAGAGGCAGCTTCTAGCGCAATCGCAAAGAAGCCCTTCATGTCGCAGCTCCCAAGACCATAGACGCGCTCATCCCTGAGAGTGGCCTTGAAGGGATCGGAATGCCAGAGATCCGGGTTGCAGGGGACGGTGTCGGTATGGCCTGAGAGGACGAGCCCTCCGGGAACTGTTCCGGACGTGACGGGGCCGAGCGTTGCAATCAGGTTGGCTTTTCCCGGAGCAAGGGTTTCGATCTCTACGTTGAACCCCAGCGTTTCGCACCATTCCGCCAAATGATGAATAACACCCAGGTTGCTTTGATCCAGCTTGGGGTCGGCACAACTGATCGAGGGTGACCCGATCAGGTGTGCCATGCGTTCGGTCAGGGATGGGATCTGATGCATCATTCAGCCCTGCCGATCCGGTTCAAAGGTCTTTGTCAGTGACAGCCCCTTCGGATGCGGAGGAGGCCAGCTTTGCGAACTTTGCGAGAACGCCCCGACGGTAACGCGGCTCGGGAGCCTTCCATTGGGTAAGTCGCTGGCGAATGACCTGTGCATCGACATGGAGGCTGATTTCGCGTGATTCGGCATCAATGGTGATCCGGTCGCCTTCCTCAACGATGGCCAGAGGCCCGCCGACGTAGGCTTCGGGCGTGATATGGCCGACCACGAAGCCGTGGGTACCCCCAGAGAACCGGCCATCGGTGATGAGCGCCACGTCCTTGGCCAATCCCTTGCCCATGACCGCTGAGGTGGGCGACAGCATTTCACGCATCCCGGGGCCTCCCTTGGGGCCCTCGTAACGAATCACGATCACATCACCCTTTTGGATGCTGCCATCCAGAATGGCTTTGAGAGCGACTTCTTCACAATCAAAGACACGGGCTACGCCGGTGAAGCTGAGGCCCTCTTTGCCGGTGATCTTGGCTACGGCGCCTTCGGGGGCCAGGTTACCGCGCAGGATCACAAGGTGGCTGTCCTTTTTGATGGGCTGATCGAGAGGGCGGATCATGTCCTTACCTTCCGGGTAGTCAGCCGCCACTTCGAGGTTCTCGGCAAGGGTCTTGCCAGTAACGGTCAGGCAATCACCGTGCAAGAGACCCGCCTTGAGAAGCGCCTTCATCAGCGGCTGAATGCCACCGATCGCCACGAGCTCTGCCATGGCGTATTTACCGCTGGGCTTGAGATCGGCGAGCATCGGAACCCGTGCGCCGATTTCGGCGAAGTCTTCCAGGGTCAGTTCTACGCCGGCTGCGTGAGCCATGGCAAGAAGGTGCAAAACCGCGTTGGTCGAGCCGCCAAGGGCGATCACGACCGTAATGGCGTTTTCGAAAGCCTTACGGGTCATGATATCCAGAGGTCGTATTCCCAGTTCCAGCAGTTTGACCACTTGTTGGCCGGCCTCTTCGCAGTCCCGTTTCTTGTCGTCTGAGATTGCCGCTTGAGCGGAGCTACCGGGAAGGCTCATGCCCAGGGCCTCAATCGCAGAGGCCATGGTGTTGGCTGTATACATGCCCCCACAGGAGCCTGGACCCGGGATCGCCTTGGACTCGATCGCCTTGAGCTCTTTGTCGTCGATCTGGTTGTTTGCCCGGGCGCCCACGGCTTCAAAGACAGACACGATGTCCAGCTTCTTCTCGCCGTGGCAACCGGTGAGAATCGTGCCCCCGTAGACAAAGATGGCGGGGCGGTTGAGCCGCGCTATCGCGATCATGCAACCTGGCATGTTCTTGTCGCAGCCACCAATCGCGACCAGTCCGTCAAAGCCCTGGCATCCCACGACCGTCTCAATTGAGTCGGCAATGACTTCGCGTGAGACCAGGGAGTACTTCATCCCTTCGGTGCCCATCGAAATCCCGTCGGAGATGGTGATGGTGTTGAAGACCACCGCCTTGCCGCCATGTTGGTCCACGCCAAGCGCTGCGTCATCGGCGAGGCGGTTGATGTGCATATTGCAGGGCGTCACCATGCTCCAGGTTGACGCGACCCCAATCTGGGGCTTTGCAAAGTCCTGGTCGCTGAAACCGACGGCGTGCAACATGGCGCGGCTCGGTGCGCGCTCCATGCCGTCGACGACCTGGGAGGAAAAGTGACGGGTATCTTTCTTGTCGTTGCTCATGTCTTAGCGAAGTTGGGTTGTAACGGAGGGGTGGGGCTCAGAATGAGCCCCACTGATTGCGTCTGCGGACGCTGATTCTGGGGAGGAGGATACCGATGAGAACGCCTCCAAAAAGGACGATGCCCCCAATCAGGAACCAGGTCTGCTGTTGGTCTTCATCCAGCGTATTCTTCTCCTGGCTCAGGGTTTCAAGCTCCCGCTTCAGGCTGATGACGGTGCTCTGAAGTTGATCGCGTTCGGCTTGGATTCGAAGAACGTCCGCAGAAGCGGCGCGCACCTGGATCAATTCGCTCTGCAGGCGTCCAAGTTCCTGCTGGAGCTGTTCGGGCGTCTTGACCTGAACCTCCTCAATCCCGGGTTGGGTCGAAGTGGCCGGCTGCGGCGGGGCTTGAGCGAGAGTATCTCGCAGGTCCTGGGTCTCAACCCAGCCCACCTCGCCGGATTCGCGCTGAATCCTTTGATGCCCCTCTTTTTTGTTGTCCTTGAGAACCTTGACGGCCTCTCCGGGCCTGAGAGTGGCCAGCGTGTGATCTTGATCGGTAAAGCCTGATCGCAATGCGACAGGATGGTCTTCGGCCGCAAATCGGGTTGCCGTGTCCGCTAGCACCGGCCACGCCATGATCAGCGCAGAAAGGATCAGAAAGGATCGTAATAAATGTCGCATCTTGAGCACTTCGGGGTAATTTGGGGGTCGCTTCGCTGCCCCGGCCGCAGCAAGGTTTAAATCCTGGAGGCGAGGGTTTAGGCGAGATCCAATCCCCGCATGTTATCGCAAGCCGGATTGTCTGGGTATGGCTCGAGGGAATCGTCATTCTCGGAGCTCATCTGGAGTGGTAGATTAGAAAGAAACAGAGCCTGATTTTCCTCATCGCCCATCCTGATCCTCAGATACTATGAAAATTCTCGTTACCGGAACCGCCGGTTTCATTGGTTCCTCTCTGGCGCATGCTTTGCTGGATCGGGGAGATGAAGTCATTGGTGTCGATAACCTCAATGATTATTACGAGGTCTCTCTCAAGGAAGCGCGTCTGGCGCGTCTGACATGCCGAAGCGGGTTTACCGATGTCAGGCTCTCCCTGGAGGACACTGGGGGGCTTCAGGCTGTCTTCGAGAAATATCGGCCCCAAAGAGTGGTCAATCTTGCGGCGCAGGCCGGCGTCCGTTACTCCATTGAGCAGCCGAGGGCCTACATCGATGCGAACCTGGTGGGCTTCTGCAACATTCTTGAAGCCTGCCGTCATTTTGATGTCGAGCATTTGGTCTATGCCTCCTCCAGTTCGGTTTATGGCGCAAACACCCGAATGCCCTTCTCAGTCCATCACAACGTCGATCATCCGGTCAGTCTGTATGCGGCAACCAAAAAGGCCAATGAGCTGATGGCACATACCTACTCGCATCTTTTTGGCATTCCGACTACGGGGCTTCGCTTTTTTACGGTCTACGGGCCCTGGGGCCGTCCGGATATGGCGCTTTTCAAGTTTACTCGCGCTATTCTCAAGGGGGATCCCATCGATGTCTTCAATTTTGGCAAGCACAAGCGCGACTTCACCTATATCGACGATATCGTGGAAGGCGTGGTCCGAACGCTCGATCGGGTGGCCGCTCCCAATACCGATTGGAACGGAGATTCGCCTGATCCTGGAAGTAGTCGGGCGCCTTATCGGATCTACAACATTGGCAACAACCAGCCCGTGGCCTTGATGCGCTTCATTGAGGTCCTCGAGGGCGCCCTTGGGCGAATTGCCGAAAAGAATTACCTTCCCATGCAGGATGGCGATGTTCCGGAGACCTTCGCGGATGTCGATGATTTGGCGCGGGATGTTGGCTATGCCCCCAAAACTCCCATTGAAACGGGCATCGAGCGCTTTGTGGCGTGGTACCGTGACTACTACCGGGTCAGCTGAACCTGATGGAGACGCCTTTGATTCGGGCGAAAGTGCCCCTGCTCGGATTTGCTGCACCCAGTGGCACAGGAAAGACGACTCTGCTCTGTAGGCTCATCCCGAGCCTTCGGGGGGTGGGTGTTCGTGTGGGACTCATCAAGCACGCTCATCATGCCTTTGAGGTGGATCAGCCGGGCAAAGACAGTTATGAGCTTCGCAAGGCCGGGGCTTGCCCAGTCTTGATTACGTCACAGAACCGTCGAGTGATCCTTTTTGACCATGCAGAGGCGAAAGACCCCGAGCTTCAACAAGAGCTTAGTTTTCTCGATACACGGGATCTCGATCTGGTTTTGGTGGAAGGTTTCAAGCGTGAGAGCTTTCCTAAGATCGAACTCTATCGGGAGGTCGTGGGGGGGGCGCTGCAGTTTCCGGAAGATCCCACCATTATCGCGGTCGCGACCGACCATCCTCTCCCAATGACCCCTCCGATCCCCGTTCTGGACTTGAATGATCCCGAGGGGGTCAGTCGTTTTATTGTCGAGACGTTTCTGCCCCAGGCGCGTCATGCAATCAGTCTGTGACCAGCCGGGAGGCTTGCTCAGCCTCGAAGAGGCCTTAGGCCAGCTTCTTGAGAGGCTTCAGCC
>CAYQOJ010000084.1:0-5399 GCA_964419105.1 uncultured Methylococcus sp. | reverse complement strand
ACCTTGCTGACACCGCTGGATTTCCCTCCCTTCGCCAATTCAGCCATGGATGGTTATGCCGTCAAGGCGGCCGATGCGGTTCCGGGCGCGAGGCTCCATAGGATCGGTACGATCAAGGCTGGGGCTGCTTCAGACCTCAGGTTGGAGACGGGTGAGTGTGCGCGGATTTTTACTGGCGCTCCAATTCCCGAGGGGGCGGATGCCGTTGTGGTTCAGGAGCGCGTGACGCCAGATGGTGATCTTATCCAGCTCGATCTCACGGAACGGCTTCTGGAAGGCGCCAATATCCGCCGTCAAGGCGAGGAACTCCAGTGGGGCGAGATCCTTTTGGTGAAGGGGACTCGGCTCGGGCCCTTTGAGCAAGGTCTTCTCGCGTTTGCGGGAATAACAGAGGTTCCGGTTGAGGATCCACTTCGCATTGGCGTGCTTGCGACGGGAGATGAGTTGATCCCCCCGGGGCAGACGCTCATGCCGGGACAGATTCATGAAAGTAATCGTCCGGTGCTTCTGGGGTTGATTCAGGAAATGGGTCATGTGGCCATCGATTTAGGGACGGTGCCGGATGACTATGATGGCTTACGTGAGGCTCTGGTTCGGGGGGCTTCAGGGCTGGACGCGCTGATGACGACCGGTGGCGCTTCCGAGGGCGATGCAGATTTCATGGCAAAAGCCCTAGGGGAGCTGGGCAAGGTTGCCTTTTGGAAGGTCGCCGTCAAGCCTGGAAAACCGTTTGTCTTTGGGAGTTTGGGTGCAGTCCCCGTTTTTGGGTTACCTGGGAATCCGGTTTCTTCTGCGGTGATCTTTTTAAAGCTGGTGAAACCAGCCCTTGAGGTCCTGTCGGGTCAAGGTCCTCAGCGCCCCATCACGTGGCGTTTGCCACTTCAGTCGGGGATCCGAAGACAGCCCGGGCGACAGGAGTTCATGCGTGGACGGCTTATCGAAACAACGCAGGGCCCTTCGGTGGCGCCTCTAGAGGAACAGGGTAGTCACCGATTGACCTCCATGACACAGGGTGATTGTCTGATCGTTTTGCCTCCAGACATTCGAACTTTGAATGCGGGCGACTTGGTGAATGTCGAACTTTTCAGGCCCGTGAGTTGGCCGCTGGAGGCCCAATGACGACAACGGAGCGCGCGCTCGATAGAACCGGTCTTTTGCTCTACACCCGCCCAGGGTTCGAGCGTGAAGCCGCGGCGGAAGTCATGGATCAGGTTGCTGCACTGGGTCTTTACGGCTATGTGAAGACCCGCGAGGGTGAGGGGGCCGTTCGATTCGTTCCAGGTGAAGCAGCCTTCATGGAGATTCTGGCGAAAGAGCTACGCTTTCATGATCTCATCTTTGCTCGGCAGATGGTCCGGGTGCTGGATGTCCTGCCCGACCTTTCGGCTGAGGACCGATTGGCCCCCATCCTTTCCAGTCTCTCTGCAGAAAGCCGTCGGTTTGGGGATTTGTTTCTTGAGACGGCTGATACCAATGATGCCAAATCACTCTCGGTATTTCTTCGAAAGTTCAATGTACCGCTTCGAGAGGCGCTAAAGCGAGAGGGGCTCTTGGTTTCGCACGCTACGGCCCGTCTGCATGTCTTTTTTGTCACGGGCACCTCGGTGATTCTGGGATTGAGCCACACGCACAATGCGTCACCCTGGCTGATGGGGATTCCACGGCTTCGTTTTCCGCCGGGTGCCCCCAGCCGGTCGACCCTCAAGCTGGATGAAGCCTTTGGTCTTTTTGTCAGAGATCCTGAAACTGAGGTTCAGCCTGGGATGACTGCAGTGGATTTGGGGGCTGCTCCAGGAGGGTGGACCTACCAATTGGTGCGAAGGCATCTTCGGACGACAGCGATTGATAATGGTCCCATGGATGCGAGTCTCTTGGATTCGGGGTTGGTTGAGCATCTCAGGGTGGATGGGTTTCGCTATCGCCCCCTGAAACCCGTCGACTGGCTGGTCTGCGACATGGTGGAACAACCGCAGCGTATTGCCCGTTTGGTGGCTGAGTGGCTAGCGGAAGGTCGATGCCGGAGAGCGATCTTTAATCTGAAACTGCCGATGAAAAAACGTTACGAAATGGTGCTCGATTGCCGGGAAATTCTGGAGAGCCGAATGGATAAGGCCGGGGTTTCTTATGAGCTGTCGTTTAAGCAGCTTTACCATGATCGTGCTGAAATTACGGGGTACGTCGAGATCACGTCCGACTGAAGTCCCGATTGAATTCCCCGTTTCGGCGTCCAGTTCGACTATAATTGGCCCCACGGATTCGTTTGACGGCTAATTGGGAGGGGTGCCCTTTATGACCAGCGTTGTCGATCTTGAGGGGGACCTCAATTCGCAGCATATTTCCAAGCAATATGACCACGAGCTTCTGGAGATTCGAAACCGTGTCCTGGCGCTTGGGGGGCTGGTTGAGGCGCAGATCGAGTCCGCAGTGAATGCGCTGCTGGATGGCGATACCGACCTTGCCGAGCGGGTGATCGCTGACGATTACAAGGTCAATTCCCTCGAGGTTGCGATTGACGAGGAGTGCACCCAGATTCTGGCTCTCCGTCAGCCCGCGGCCCGTGATCTTCGTTTGGTCATTGCCGTCATCAAGACCATCACCGATCTTGAGCGCATCGGGGACGAGGCTAAGCGAATTGCTCGAATTGCCGTTGATCTGGTGGACCATTTCCCCAAACGAAACCAGCTGACCGAACTCCAGCAGCTCGCCAATCATGCCCGCCACATGCTTCGCGAATCTCTCGATGCCTTTGCTCGCATCGATGTCGATGAATCGCTCCGCGTGGTCCATGAAGACCGTCAGGTGGATCAGGAGTACGAGAGCATCATGCGGCAACAGATCACCTACATGATGGAAGACCCGAGGATGATCCCGGTGTCTTTGAATATCATGTGGGCGGCCCGCGCGCTCGAGCGGGTAGGTGACAGGTCCTGCAATATCTGCGAGTACGTCATCTACTACGCTATGGGAAAAAATATTCGTCATATCAGTATTGATCAGGTCGAAAAAGATCTGCGCGCCAGCTGATCACAGTTCCCTTATTCAACGATTGAACCCGTCTAAACGCGTTTTGAATTTCTCTTTCGTCCTTCGGCTGGTCCTTTTCGTGGCGCTGCTTGCGAGCAGCGTGGTTGCGCGCGCCATCGGTTCATTCACCATCGAGGATATTCGCATCGAGGGCCTTCAGCGTGTTGCGCCGGGGACGGTCTTCAACTACCTCCCGGTGAAAGTCGGCGACGACTTTGACCAGCGCCTTGCAACCGAGAGTATTCGCGCACTCTTCAAGACCGGCTTTTTCAAAGATGTTCGTCTGGAGCAGGATGGCGACACCCTGGTGATTTTCATTGAGGAGCGCCCCTCCATCGCCAGCGTCAAAATCACGGGTAACAAGGACATCAGTAGCGATGACCTCAAAAAGGCCCTGAAAGGCATCGGGATGACCGAAGGCAAGGTGTTTGACCGAGCCACTCTCGACAAGGTTGAGCAGGAAATGCGTCGGCAGTACTTTGCTCGAGGCAAGTACGGGGTCAAGATTGATACCTCGGTGACGGATCTCCCCCGTAACCGCGTTGATATCGAAATCACGGTCTCCGAAGGCAAGGTTGCGACCATCAAGCAAATCAATATTGTCGGCAATCACTCCTTTTCCGACGAGCAGGTCACACAGGATTTCGAGCAAAATACGGGCAACCTCTTGTCCTTTTATACCAAGAGCGACCACTACTCGAAGCAGAAGCTGAGTGCGGATCTTGAGCGCTTGCGTTCCTTCTACTTGGATCGGGGTTACATTAACTCCCAGATTGAGTCCACCCAAGTGGCCATGAGTCCTGATCGCAAGGAAATCTATCTGACGGTCAATCTCAAAGAGGGGGATGTCTACAAGGTCAGCGACGTGCAGGTGACCGGCAAGATCATTATTCGGCCCGAGGAAATCATTCCGCTCGTGGGGATTGGCCCTGGCGATGTGTTCTCACGAAAACTCGCGACCCAGAGTCAGAAAGCGATTTCGGATCGCCTTGGCGATGAGGGCTACATCTTCTGTAACGTCAACATGGTCCCCGAAATCGATGAGCTGACCAAGACTGTCCGGATGACGTTCTTTGTCGATCCGGGCAAAAAGGTCTATGTGCGCAGGATCAATTTCAGTGGCAACACCAAGACCCGTGACGAGGTCATTCGCCGCGAAATGCGTCAAATGGAGGCCGCCTGGGCATCCAGCACCAAGATTGAGCGTTCCAAGGTCCGTCTTGAGCGGCTTGGCTATTTCCAGGAAGTCAATGTCGAGACCCCGGCCGTTCCGGGGACGTCCGACCAGATTGACGTCAACTACAAGATCACCGAAAAATCGTCAGGCAATATCACCGCGGGTGTGGGTTACTCCCAGCTTCAGGGCATCATCTTCAATGCGGCGGTCACCCAGGACAACGTCTTTGGGACCGGCAAGCGAGTCGGCTTCAATTTCAATAACAGTCGCCTCAATACGATCTACTCACTGAACTACTTCAATCCCTACGCGAGTGTCGATGGCGTCAGTCACGGTTTTGATCTTGCGTATCGCAAGATGAATGCGTATTACACGAATCTTGCGAACTACACGACGGATACCGGCGATATTGGCACCAATCTCTCGGTTCCGGTCAACGAGTTCGATCGCGTCACCTTCAATCTCGATCTCAATCGGACAAACGTTAAGACGAATGCCTACTCACCGGTACAGATTCTGGATTACATCCGGTATTACACCAAGGATCCTTTGAAGACCAATTATGCGTTCGACTACATTCCGGTCGCGGTGGGCTATGTGCACGACACCCTGAATCGGGCCATGTTCCCGACCGAGGGGGGAGCGCAGAGAGTTCAGGTGATGGCAACGCCACCGGTGTTTGGCTCTTCGTCGGTCGCCTTCTTCAAGGCCAGCGCCAAGACGCAACACTTTTTCCCATTGGCAAAAGATCTCACCCTGCAGTTGTCCGCGGAAGCGGCCTATGGCGATGGTTTTAACGGCGCCCCGGCGCTGCCGTTCTGGGAAAACTTCTTCGCCGGTGGTCCGCAGTCCATGCGCGGTTTCTTCCCAAGTTCTCTGGGTCCCAAAACCATCTCTAACCAGGTGGGTCAGGGGGGGCTGCTCTCCTTGGGTGGTTCAAGCAAGATCGTGATGCAGGCTGAGATTTTGGCTCCGCCCCCCTTCATGGAAGACAGCAAGAGCATCCGGATTGGTGCCTTTATTGACGTGGGCAATGTCTACTGTAACGCCTTCCAGGTTCCAGGGCCCAAAGGCTATGTTTCGGCAGCTAACGGGAACCCCTCCGATGGGCTTTGTTATGCGCCAGTGAAGGGTGATTTCCTCCGCTACTCGCCGGGTATTCTTGCCCGCTGGATTTCACCGTTTGGAGCCATCGGCT
>CAYQOJ010000083.1:0-12691 GCA_964419105.1 uncultured Methylococcus sp. | reverse complement strand
GTCATGCTACGGCATGGCCTCATGGTTGGGTTTGGTAGCCTTCGAAGTAGCAGGTGGGATCTGCCGCGGTGGGAGTCACACTCCTCCTCCATGACCACCGCCATCTCCTCGTGCATGTAGCACCACACGCCGTAGGCCTCCTCCAGATCCCAGACTGCGGGGTCGAACGGCTGGAGCGCTGGCGACTCCTCGATCTCGCGCCGGAAGAGGTGAAGGGAGAGGTCTGCGTGGATGGATGCGCTCTTCGCCCTCGTCGGCCCGTACTTCAGGATGCGGATTCTGGGGGCCTTGGATTCCACGTCGATGAACGTCCCGGGGAACATCAACCCGCCCAGATCCGCTTCGTTGCAGTTAAGCCAGTGGCGGATCATCACAGGGTCAAATTCCACGTGCCTGAAGATGAGCTCGGTCGGGAGCGTGACGCCCGCGAACATGCGGTCCCAGATCGAGTTGAGCTTGAAGCGGACCGAGTCGACCACGAGCCGATGGTAGAACCGTTAGGGACCGTCGTCCTCCCTGCACACGAGAACGGAGTTGGGCGCTATCACTGGCTCCCCCTTGGCATTGGTCCCGCTGGTGGAGGCGACGACTGTGGCTTTGCGGCGAGTTGGCATTGTTGTTGTTTGGGGTGGATGTTTGTTGTTTGGTTCTGGTGAGGTGTAGAAATTTTGCTGTGAAGAGTTGAAGGAGGAGTTGAAGGGTTATTGTTGCATTTGTAATTGGATTTAAATTTAAAATAATATATTTGTTCTGTAATCAATTTATGTGGAATCTTGAGATATTACATGTTTTTTTAAAATACAAACGAATTCAAATCACTTTGTGATTAATAAATACATCTCAATACCGCTTACCTTCACAAATCTGCAATGAACACTCGTGCCAGAAACGTCTGCATTGATACATTATCCTCAAAGCTCGATAGAGTACTTTACAGTGAAGTGTACTTTGCAATCAAGTGGGACACGCTCTGCCCAGGCGACGGCACATACCCAGCACAGCAGGAAAAAGAGGAACTTGCCAGAGTGAAGCAGCTCAAGACACGCTGTTACCGCGAGGCCGAGCGCAAGTTCAAGGCACTGGGTGTTTTCTCGAGCGCAGTCAAAAAGGAGTCTCTGTGCAGGGATCTTTTACAGACTATCCGGCAGATTGAACAGCACAACACCGAGCTGCAGGAGTTCATCGGCCCATCGCGCATGCCCCGGGGAGTGGTGGAGGCTTCGGTGCTCCGCGCGCTGTTCAACGGGCTGCGGAAGATGAAGCTCAGCGACGCGCGGATGCCGGGGTTTGATGATTGGGATGAGGAAGGAATTTGATTTGAATAAAATTGTTTTTTTTTGGTGTGTTGGGTGGTTGTAATAGCTGTATGGTAGTTCCATTTAAAAAAGCCTGCTGATTTTATGTTGAATATGTATACAATTTTTTAGTCATAGATTATAGACATTTCTGTATAAATAGGTAATTACTTGAGAGTTGAATGCCTTCTACTAGAACGTTTGAACTTGAAAATTTGATTGAAATAGTCGATAAATATCTAGAAACAAATAGAATAAAACACGATGAATTTTTTGTTGATAATATGAATAAAACAGCATCATTAAGTCTTCCCATAAAAGGTATTTCTACAGACATGGAATGTAGAGATTTTTGTATAGACATTTCAGATAGTGCTCATGCAAAAATTACACTCTTTAACGGAACACTTGATATTATCGAGGAAATGGAATTTAGTGATACAGAAATGTTCAATCGATCGATAGCAAGACTACTCCCAATCAAATCACAAATATCATATCGCAGCGTGAATGACGTAGGACTAAAGATTGACTACATTGAAAAGAAAATCAATACCATTCTACAGATACTAACCAAAACCAAATCATGAGACACACTTCTTTTATTGACAGCTAGGCGCAAGCTATCATAAATTCAGCACACGCACTGACCAGCACCATTGCCTGTAACTTGACATTGAACCCAGGAAGAAGAATCTTGTTTGAGAGGCTCCTGACAAAATATTCAGTAATAATCCCAGCTTGATTTGTATTGAAAATAGACTGTATACCTTTTTTTCACTACCAAGAGGGTAATGCAATTCCATAGTGCACAAGAATACGTTGGCGTAGCTCAGCCTTTTCCATGAACATACCCTTGATTTCTTCCATGTATTCATGGCTGGCTATCCTTACTGATTTCCAGAATTCCAATCCATCCTGTGCTATGAGCTTATCTGCCATGGAGTTTGTAATTTTGCGAATTATTTCATTGCGCTGAACCATACCCAAGCGATTCCCGTTGGACGTATGTGTCACTGAAGGAAGATTTGACTGCAGGATTATCATGGGATGTGGCGATGTTGGAATATATGGAAACTTTTTAAGTTCCTCTTCCAAGTTTGCCATGGTCTGTTCAGCAGAGGTGACTTGAGCATGAAATGAATCTACCATCTTGAATACTATCTCAGTCTGGCACATGCCATGGGGTGCAAAAAAGTAGCCGCCTGATGTGGGATCATATTTTTCTGCAGTATTGTTGTACAATCTCTGGAGTTCGTTTCTGAGCTTGGTGTAACGCTCAAGTGAAGCTGTTTGTTCCTGATCAATGGACATTTGGTTTGGCTGATTGGCTTTGGCTGATGGGTATTACGATGTAGAATCTATTTTTCTTTAATTTTAATTTTTTTAAAGAAAAATCAACATGCTTTGTGCACAATGAATTTCAATCCAGCACTGAGCTTATCAGATTGAAAATGACAGTAAAAACACTGTGAACTATAAACAAACTACTCCCTCTCAATTCAGCCGAAATCACTGCTCTTCCACTGGACAGCATGGTGCACACACTCAACACTTGACACATGCGTCTTTTATTGCTAGTGCAGACTTAGTGTAAATGTAGTACCACCAACTCCATTCCACACTGACTTACAAATCACATCACATTCCTACGCCACTGGTGCTCCGAGCTGATCCCGTCAAACCGGACGGTAAAGTCGCGGCGGGCGAGGCCCTGCTACTTCGAAGACTACCAAACCCAACCATGAGGCCATGCCATAGCATGACACACATAGCGATCAACAAACCCAACCCTAAAGCCACATACAACCAGCCCCCAACTGTTCCTGCAATAAATGTTAAAAGTATAGCACTGACCACCTTCCATCTGCTCAAACCACCACACTCATCATCTGACACGACGGGTGACTGTGTGCAGTACGCGCAGACGGCAAACAGCGTGGGTGTCCATGTGAACAGCGTACCAGCGTCGTTTGCTCTGAGCAGTGCACACCCGAACGAGAAAACCATATGATTGCATAATAATATCATCGCTGATCAAAGAGAGAGAGAGTGCGTATTTATCTATTATATTGTATATTGATTTGTTTTAAAATGAAGCCCCTTATCATTTCCACTGAATATAATGATTCCCATTCCTTTTTAAAAGCAGATCATTTCGCATTCGATGGAATGGTAAACATCATGCAAACCTTATATAAATATATAAAAAATTCCCTGCACCCATGCCCGCACCACTACTACTACCCCTCCCATTCTGCACCGCCCCCCGCCTCACCTGCACCCACGGCGCGCTCCGACTCTCCCTGCGGCCCAATGACGGCGTCCCGGGGGAGTTCCGCGTGCGCGTGACCAGGTGCGACAGCAAGGACACCAACCCATTTGAGCGCGGGCTGGTCCTGCGGCCGGGCACGGTGCTGCGGCTCTGTCGGGGGAGGAAGCAGGAGGCGTGCTTTGTTACGGTGCGCTTCTTCGAGCAGACCTTGCAGTACGGGCGCTTCTGCGCGTCGGGGAGGCTGGTGGTGGATGTGTGAATGCTGTATTTAAACTGATAATCAACCACTAATTCAAAATGTTTGGAAGATTGTTGACAGTAAGGAAAAAAGTTTCGAAATGGACCGAAGAGGACGTTTTCAAAGGCCACGTGCTCAGGGAGGATTATGTGCGAAGTTTCCTGCAGTCAGATGAAAGAACAAGAGGCTGTTCCCAAATCACTAATTCATGTGCCAAACTCATTTTTTTCAATGCTAATCAAATATTAATTGGAACTTTCAATCCAGTATTCAATTGCCCTATTTCAATTGGACTGGAAAATACTGTCCACGGGTTTGAATCAAGCACAGAGGTTATGAACCTATTAAATTTGATAATTGATAACATTAATCAGAGTATTACTCCATGTGATATTTTCTCATTGATGATGAGATATATTCTACAAATAAAAACACATTCCAGTCAACTTCTTGTAGTCAATCAAAAACGATTACAGCAGAGTGGCATTGTTCATTTTGTACTTGCTGTCACGTCTTTCATTTTCGGATCAGGACCCTATTCCAGAATAGATACTGGTTCTAGTAATTCATTTAAGTTCTACCAAACATCAAGCAATAAATATATCTACTGGGAGATAACTCCAGAATCAGTTATTTGTGGCACATCCAAGTTCCTTGATTGCAATTTTCACAGTCCATTTGTTCTAAGATTCATTACCACTAGTCATGGTTTGGGTACTTTCAATGTTATAGATAAAAAAGTGACAAGGAATGTGATCATAGGAGAAGATAGATTTTATCTTGGAATCATCAACACTTGGGGTTGTCTCGAATTTAGGTTGTTCTGTCAACAAACACCACTTGAAATGATACAATTAAAAGAATTCATGGAAAAAATTTTAAACAAAATCAATCAAAATTTAACCAACCAGGACTTTTGTCTCTTCTTGTGGTCAATCCTTCAAATAAAAAACAATTCAGTTCAGTTTGCTGTATTCAAAACCAGTTTTCTTTGCAGCCCTTATGATTACAGTGAATTTCATGAAATTTCAACTGAAATATCCAGCTTCATTTTTAATGGTAAATTTAAACAGCACAATAGTATATCAACCTGCTTCAGTGGATTATCTGAAGATCCCGTAAGCAATCCGTTTGAACCAAAATTTCTGCATTGGGTGTATGACACTGACAGTGGAGCCTTTCTTTGCTACAAATCAGATAATCCTTTGAGTGATTGGAAACCGTACAATAAAATTCCACATGAAAAGGGAATATACATCAAGGGGACTTATCCCTGCTCTGCAATCTTCATTCCATACAGTGAATTCTCCTACAGATGTCTTTTCAACTGCATTGAAATGAAATATCTTGAATGGCTTATTAGAAATCTACTGATAGATGATACACCAAGATCGGTTCTATGGAGATATATTACATGGATAGTTGAGTTGGCAAAGCGTCCAGGTCCCACGGTATTTAGAGATATCATAGGATATTTGAAACAAACACCATACCAATCAATATTAGATATTTCACGCTGTATTTTTTCTAGCGAACGTGCCAAATCTGCTAATGGAAATCCATTGACAATTGAAGTAATCGAATTTATTGACGATGAAACAACATTGCACCATGGTCTTGAATGGTCTATCCATGAAGGCAGAGATCTGGTACTTATCAACTGTTTAGCTGGGACAGAAGAAGATGACACCAAGAGTGTTATCAGTTCCACAGATACAGAGAACAACCTTTCAGTCAGAATGAATGTTGGAAATCTCCTGGCAAACACAGACAGGGTCCTGTTTTCAGTGAAGAGAATAAGTGCAATGAATAAGAGAACACTGAAAATTATTCTCTTGGAACTCCATAATATCGATTCCTCCACCCATCATACACTCTTTTCTTGAAAATCATGTATTTCGGCCACTCAAAGGAAAAAAAAATGCCCCTAATATCACAATCCTAAAGTTGCCAGGAATCCCCGGCTTCCATATATTGAGGAATTCATTCTGATACTGAATGACTATATGAAATACAGACTATATGCAATGCTCGCCCCAAGAGACAAATATGCTGCATACATTTTCAGAAAAACAACCCCGGACCCATCATACCAAAAAAATGACCTACTTCTTCACCCACACACTGTCTTCCCAACCACCCCCACCCCCACCCCCATCCGCAGAATGCACCTATGTATCCACCTCAGAAAAAACGCCCTGAGCCCCTGGTAATCATCCCCGCCTCGCTCAGCGCGGACCTCTGCCACGAAGATCTCAAGCAGTATCCGCACCACACACAGCACGTCATCGCTCCTCGAGAACTCGCGCACGACACCGTCGACCCAGGAGCGGAGGATGCCCTGCACGACACCGTCGCCCTGCACGACGCTTTTGACCACCCTCGCCGCGCGGGAGCGTCCCAGTCTGGCCTCCATCGTGAAGCACCGTTCTCGGATGGCTTCGAGAATCGAGATCAGGCTGCCGCAGTGGCGGTTCATCATTGTGGTGATTGTGGGCAGTGGGGTTTTGTACGAGTACTAGGGAAAACAGTAAAGTACATCTGTATTATTTAACTGGTCCCCGTCCCATCCAGCCATATTATGCCAAGCGTCTCCCTGGATCTAGCACTTTAACGTGCCTTTGCGTTCTCCGAGTCAGCTCACAGCACCGCCAAGAGCACGCAAAGCATCGCGAACAACATGGCTACCGTAGCAGTGTACCAGCGGGAGTTTGCGGACGAGCTTGCGCGCAGGAATAAGGCGGAATGGTTGAGTAGACAAACGCCCGTGTAATACTCGTTATTACTTCAACCTTTACATCTGTACATATGGATGAGGAACAGCGTCAGATATTACTGAGAAAACGAATCAACAACAACGCCGTCACCATGACTACATTCACTGTGCGCGACAGAACTGTCATTGCAACGCTGCCCACTGGCGCCACGGTTGAGCGCGCGATCCCAGAAAGTGGATTGCAGTTGAGTGAAGTCTTGCTTATGGTAGAGCAGCTTGGCGTGTCCTGCATATGGCTCGCAGACCAACTCACCCACCTTGAAATTGAGTGCGTAGATGATCAGCACGTGGCAGCGCTAGCTCTACTTCACGGAGATAATCTCGTACAGCTAGTGGATACAGTGGCCAGAAGCAACAGTTTCATGCGGGGCATTCTGAAGCTTGTTCAGCAGTATGCACCAAACAACGTCGATCATCATGTGCTGTTGTCACTGGGGCGACCGCGTCTTCTTCACCCTGTCTCAGACCCGATCCCCGATGACCATGTCTGCGTCGTCTGTCTGCATGACGCTGGCCCGACCCCCGGGGACGCATGGGTAAAGGCAGAGGACTGCACCTGTCACAGCTTTCATCTTCACTGCATGACCCGGTGGCTGGGGAACGAGTGCAAGGTGTGCCGCACGCCGCTGCTGATGGAGCAGTGAAATACATGTTGCTTAAAATTCATTTCTTCCCACTATTCCCAGCAAAAGTCTTCTGCTTCTTCCTTCCAACCACTTCGTCCCCATCATTCACACCACCTATAGCCTCCGGCCTCTGCGGCTCCGGATCATAATACATCCTCGTCCTAACCTCGGCAAACGTCTCAACCACCGGCGAATCCGTCCTCCTCCCGCCCAGCCCCCTCATCCGCTCCATGCGCGCCGCCGCCTGTCTCGCGTACCACATCGTGGCCGGAACAAAGTCCCGTGGCGGCACGCCCTTCACCCTGCGCACCAGCTGCGCGACGTTCCGTTGCTTCCACGCGAGGGAGTCCCCGTTTGGGTCGCAGAGCAGCTCGCTGATGTCCGCCTTATGCGCGTAGTGGCAGAGGAAGTGCCGCTCGTACGCGTCGGGCCGCACGTAGATCACATGGTCGCGCGAGACGGGGAGCTGGATCTTGAAGCACTGGTCCGAGGTGTCCAGCTCTATCACGCAGCCACGGCCGAATTCGGTGAGGAGGGCGGAAGCGAGCGCGGTTTTGACGGATTCCATTGGATGTGGAATGGAGAGAAGAAGAGGTTGTTTTTTTGTATAAGTAATTTTTAATTTTAGTATAAAACACCGCGTCCCATAACGTCACGCCCCCCAGCATGTGTCGCAGCGCCCCACCCCGCATCAGCAACATCGAGCGCCTTGAGAACCCGGATTTGGAGGAGCCGCTCCTGCCGTTTGAGATCCATGCGGGTTTTGCAAACTGGACGCTTGGCGAAGAAGAGAACTGGGAGATCGAGTCGGATCCCGAGTGGTCGCCTGTGCCAGTGGGTGGCGCGCTTGACGATCAGGACTTTATGCCACGATTCGACGAATCAGAGGAAGAGGATCGCCAACTGAGGGTCTACAGAGGCCTAGAACACCCCCGAAGCGACGAGGATTGGCGCCAAATCCTGGAGCGCTTCGACACCGCGATGTTCGACGTCACGGGTGTGCTGCCTGGTTTTCGCGAGTGGGAGAGCGCATATGCTAACCTTTCAGATGAGGAAGAGGACAGTGTAATACATGGTGACACTTCTGACGAAGAGGACTTCTGGTGCAACCGGGAACCCGATGCCAGCAGCCTGTTTGATTGATCTGAACACCACCACCTTTATGTTGTGGAACATACCAATTTTTGAGAATGGAAAAAAATAAAACACGAAAAAAAACAAAACCAGCCGCTGTATGCAACACTTTATGGCTATTCTCGCTGCCGCTCTGGTTTCCGCTGAGTGTGGTTATGTTGTGTTTTTCCCGAGCACCAAACAGAGTGTGGAACGGGTGCACACCATCCTTCTTCACGCGGCCATTGCCATGGAATTCGTCTGGGGCCGCCACCGCAACGCGCTGGGGTTGATTCTCGTGCTTCCAGCCGTTTGGTGCTCCGAGATGGGCGCATAGATCAAGGAGTACACCTTTCATTATTCTTACTACTATTCTCCCTTCCTTCCAGCGCTTCACTCAAAACGCCTCTGCAGTTTTCCCCGCCTTAAACGCCCTGAACGCGTGCCTCAGAAACGCCTTGAACTCCGCCATCTCCTCGTAGTACCGGTCGGGTGTGACGCGCAGCATCTGGTTGATCTCGCGGTTGAGGGTGCGCACGTAGGCGTGGGTGGGCATGGCCGAGACGAGGTCGATGAGCCCCACGGTCTTCTGGTCGTTCCATTCCGCAATGCGGACGGCGCCCATAACGATCTTGACGGGCAACTCCCGGATGGTGGTGATGGCGAGGGAAGAGTCCACCAACGGTGAAGCCGACCAGCGGCGCTGGCGCCAGAGCTTCCGACGGAGGTTCATGAGCAGTCGAATGTTGGCCTCTGCCTCGTTCGGCTCGCCCAGCTCGTCCTTGATTTCCCCCGCCTTGGAGCGGAGGTACTTGAGCTGCAGGAGCCGGGCATCCCCACTGCCGCCCTGGATTGTTGTTATTTCCGGGTGGAGGAACCGCGTGGCGCGCTCGCCCCTTTCGATGCGCTCCTCGATCTGCGCACGCAGAAGGCCCTGCTGCACGCCAATCACGCGGTGCTGGACGGAGAGGGGGTATTCCCCGAGGATGTGGTCCGGGAGCAGCGGCTCGCCGTCGAACCGAAGCAGCCTCTCCCGCAGTTCATCCGCGAGTGCCGTGAGCCGCAGCTCGAGGGTGCGCCGGGTCTCGCTGGCGTCCAGTCCCCGGCCCTCGAGGGTCGTCACCTCGTCCTGCAGGATCCCGACGCGGATGCCCTCCTTGAATCGGTTGAGTGTTTCCTCGGTAAAAAGAGGCTGGAGCAGCTGCTTGTCCAGCTTGTTCAGGGGCTTGCTGTCGAGCATCCGCAGCTGCAGCGTGTAGTCGTGCGTCGCGTCCAGCGTCTGCCGCAGCTCGTGGATGGACCCGGGCGGGTTCTCCCTCAGCTCCTGTAGCATGAGCGTCTCGCACCGCGCCAGCGCCCTGTCGATCCTCGACTTCTGCGCGATTATATCGAACCTCAGCGGCTTGATCTTGGCCAGGTCCCCGTCCTCGCGCTCCAGCTGCAGACTGGCGTGCCAGCGGCTCACGGCCTTGGCCGAAATACCCAGGCGCCGCACGAAGGACTCCCGGATCCTCTTATTCTCCGGGCTCATCGCAAACAGCCGCACGCGCAGCGGGAACTTCTTGCTCAGCTCCGTCCACTTGGACCGGTCGCCCTCCGCCTGCAGCGTGTCGATCAGCAGCACGGAAAACTTCTCCAGCAGCGGCGAGACGTTCATGAACGGGCTGGTTGCCAGCAGTGACTGCAGCTTACTGAGCTGGGCGTCGAATTCCTTGTCGAGGTCGGTGGACATTTCGTGTGAAGGGGGCTCGCAGCGTTGGTTTATATATCCCCGCCGTCCTTTCTCACTGCCCAAACTGCCGCGACAGGTACTCCAGCATTGTCGTCGGGCGCGGGAAGCCGGAGGAGGGGGCATTGGTCTGGGATAATTCTTCGGGTTCCAGGTTGATGTCTGCGTGTATGCGGTTTTCAAATCCAGGGCTCGGAGAAGTATAGCGCCAGTGTGTAGAAGGTGACTGGGATCTTGACCTATTAAAACTATCTTCTAAATTTGATCTTTCAGATAATCCATTTGCAAGTGGTTTAGTTTCCTTTGCACCATTACCTGAGCTCTTTTGTGGTTTAGTTCTTGGATCCTTTGGACCATCACCAGAGCTCTTTTCTTTTTCTTGTCGCCTAGATAACTCTTCACGTCTTCTGCTTATTTGTTCTTTCTCTCGTTTTCTCTGTTCAGCAACTTGGTTTCTCAATTCATCTGGAACTTCTGGCTGTTTTTCCAGATCAGTTCCTGGTACATCATTGAAATTACGACTTGCCTTCCCCGCCCGTCCTCCTTCAACTGAACTCTGCTTTGTTACAGGAGGCAGTGTCTTTTCCTTTTTCATGGCATGTGGCTGTGCATCTTCACTGCTACTTTTCTGTGGGACAGAGCCTTCTGAACTGATAACAAGACCACTCAATTGGTCTTCCAATGCAGAGATTTGCCTACTTATACTTGCATTTTTAGCTGCAATAATTGTATCCTGTGAAGAAATCAGGTTTCTTACTTGTTGTATTTCTCCTCTAGATGTTTCAAGGGTTTTTAACATACCTTCCCTGTCTTCTGCACCCTTTTTAATCATATTCTCCATTTCTGAAATTTTTCCTTCTGTGTTTGTTATTCTGGCTTCAAAACCACCCACCCTGGACTCCATAGCTTGAATTTTTGAGGCATCTTGCATGTGCAGTTGGTGCAGCCTTTCTGAATTTTTTTCCATGGCAGTGTTGATATCTGTCCTGATTTCAAGTTTTAATGTTACAGCATCATCTCTGTCCATTTTTTTCAATAACTTTTTATCAACTTCTCCTTCCATGTTTCCAAGCATTGATCTTATCTCATCTATTTTTGTGTTTTGACCCTCAGCCAACTGTAAATGAAGATTTGAATGCTCAACCATCAGTGCTCTGCTTGATTCATCGTTCCTTTCCATGGTTTCAGCACACACTGCAACTTTCCCAGCTAAACTGTCCACAGCCTCCTTCATCTCAGAATTCAATGCTATTATGTTGATTTTCTCTCCTTGTTCTGAAATTTTGGCTTCAATGCTTTCAATTTTTTGCTTCATCTCCTTTGAATTAAACTGGGCTTTCAACTCTGAAGTTCTGAATGTTTCAATAACGTCCTTCATGCTAGTAAGCTCAGCTGTTATTCTGCCCAAAGCAATAACACTTTCACTTATTTTCAACTCCTCAACAGCATTCTTCAGCTTTTGAACCTCCTCATTCACCCCCTTCACCGCATCCCCAACACCCCCCATCCTCGCCGCCAGCGCCGCCACCTCCCCCCTCACCGCCGCGAGCCCCGGACTGTCGTGGATGGCCGTGGCGAGCTGGGCGGACAGGGCGTTTATCTGATCGGAGGTGCTTTGCCTTGCTGCTTCTGTTGAGGAGTTAAGGTCTCTTTGCAGTGTGTTGATGTGGGTGTCTAGCTTGGAGGATATGGATTGGATTGCATTGCTTAATTCTGTGTTTTCTGACTTCAGCAGATTGTCTGCACTGGTCAGAGCCCTTACTGCATCGCTCAGTTCCTTCAGTTCTGATCGTGTGCTTTTGATTTCTTCTCCAATCCAGCGATTTTTGTCAACAGCATTTGCACTAGCCTTTCCTTGTTCTATCAATTCATCCACAGCTGCGCTCAGTTTCTCTGTTAATTTCTGTTGTGACTCAAGAACCCTGTCGTTATTATGTCCAGTAAACTGTTCCCCGGCAGAAAACGGTCTGGGTGAACCAAATCCGCCTACTACACTACTACCAGCCCCATTCAGACTCTTTATCACCCTTTCCACATCGCTAGGCAACGCACCGCTCATGCTCTCCTGGACCATTTTCCTGGCGTTTACAATTTCATCCAATGCAGCATTAAAGACATGGCACAGGGCAATGCTCCTTTCCAGTGTTTTTTGAACGAACCCATTATCCACCCCTACTGGTACAGTGGCTGACGGTCCATACATTACAATCTCTGTACTACCACCCCTTTCTTCCTCTACCTCCCTCATCGCGCGCTTGAACGCCGCTTTGTATTTGCTCAACTCCACTACACCCATCTCCGGCTTCCTGCTTGCCATGATAACCCATGTCTGTGCTCTCCCTTTCTCATCCATGTCTCTAAGCACATCCACTGCCTTCCGCCACTGATTGTCAGAGTCCATGCCCTGACAGAAGTACCCCAACGCTTTTGCCGCCGCTTCTGACATCGCGAACACACAGAAAACACGTCATATATACTGCGGTAAACTCCGTTCATTCTGCACCCTTACTGCTGGGCGTGTTTGCCAAAATAATGACTTAATTGGCATCAGGGCTTGTTTAACCCTGTTCCTCATCACTGGCGACGTCCTGCTACTTCGAAGGCTACCAAACCCAACCATGAGGCCATGCCGTAGCATG
>CAYQOJ010000082.1:8356-12749 GCA_964419105.1 uncultured Methylococcus sp. | reverse complement strand
ACAGAGTCACGCTCAAGGTTCAGCGCCATGCCAAAGACATTGCCCGGAAACTCGACCATTTCACCCTGCATGACGTCGGACAGGCCATGAATGCGGACGATTCCGTCGGACAGACTGACAATCGTTCCCTCGCTACGCGACTCCACGCCCAGATCGAAATTCTCGATCCTCGACTTGATGAGGTCACTGATTTCAGACGGATTCAGCTGCATAGTAAATTTCTCGCATTAATTCCAGAGACTTTTTGCCAGTCGCTCGAGCTGGCCTCGAATGGATGCATCAATGACGCGGTCGCCGGCCTTGATGTAGACGCCGCCGATGAGATCCCTGTCGATACGAACCGACAGATGGGCCTTTCTGCCCAGAACCCCATTGAGGACTTGCGTCAGCTTTTCCTGCTCAGCGTCCGTCAGATCGAAGGCTGATGCCACATCCACATTGATGTAGCCCTCGTCCGCGGCGCGATATTCATCAAACAGGCTCGCAATCTGCCCAATCAGGTCCAGACGACGATTCTCAACCAGAATTCGGACAAAATTCTGGACTTCAGCACTTAGGCGCCCTTCACACAAAGACAGGAACGATGCCGTAAAGGCCTCTTTCCGAACGCGTGGATTGGATGCCGCAAGCTTCATGCGCTCGTCCGCCATCACAATGGCGACGAAAGCCAATTCGTCGGCCCAACGCGCCGTGGACTTCGTTTCCTTGGCCCGCCGGTAAGCTGCTACAGCATAGGGACGGGCAAGGGTCGTCAGTTCTGTCATGACTTCTTATCCAGGGCCTGGCCAAGGTTATCGATGATGGCCTTGTGCTTGGAGCGGTCGACCTCAGACTTCAAGATCTGTTCGGCTGCGTTGACCGCAAGGCCGGCGACTTCGTTACGAAGCCCCTCACGCGCCTTCTGGATTTCACGGTCGATCTCGGCGCGAGCCGCTGTAACGATCCGCTCACCTTCTTCCTTGGCCGACTGTTTAGAGTCCTCGACCAATTCACCGGCACGCTTCTGGGCAAGACTGACGATATCAGCTGCCTGATCCTTCGCTTCGCGAAGCAGACCCGTGGCACGCTTTTCCGCCAATTCCATTTCGTGCTGCCCTTTCTCGGCAGCCGCCAAACCTTCGGCGATCTTCTTTTTTCTTTCTTCCAGGGCCTGCATCAAGGGCGGCCACACGTACTTCATGGTGAACCACACCAGAAGCGCAAACGTGATCATCTGGCCGATCAGTGTTGCATTGATACTCACGGCACTTTCCTCGTTTTCTTCATTTCGCCGAAAGAGGCGTCCTACTCGTCGGAGTCATTAACCCTTAAGAGCGGACAGGAAGGGGTTCGCGAAGGTGAAGAACAACGCAAGACCAACACCGATCATGGTTACAGCGTCAAGCAGACCCGCAACGATGAACATCTTGACCTGCAGCATGGGAACCAGCTCAGGCTGACGGGCAGCACCTTCAAGGAACTTGCCACCGAGGATACCAAAGCCAATACCGGTTCCAAGAGCACCAAGGCCGAGGATGATACCGACAGCGATAGCGGTCAGGCCCTGTACGTTGGCGATAGATGCGATTTCCATTGTTCCTCCAGAGGACAGCAGTGTTTAAAGAATTAAGACTAAATCGACGTTGTTAGTGATCTTCGTGCGCCAGACTCAGGTACACGATCGTCAGCACCATGAAGATAAAGGCCTGCAGGGTGATGATCAGAATGTGGAACACCGCCCATGGGAAGCTCAACAGGGGCTGAATGAACCAAGGCAACAGCGCAATCAGAATGAAGATGAGCTCGCCCGCATACATGTTTCCGAAAAGTCGAAGCGCCAGCGAAACAGGGCGCGCAATTTCTTCAACCACCTTCAACAGCAAGTTAAAGGGGATCATCCATGGCCCAAAGGGCGTCAACATCAACTCCTTGGCAAACCCAATAGGGCCCTTGACCTTGATGCTGTAAAAAATGATCAGGAAAAAGACCGCGATCGACATCCCGAAAGTTGCATTGAGATCCGTGCTCGGGACCACACGCAGGTATTCAAGCCCCATCACGGAGCCCACCAGCGGCAACAGATCCACCGGTATCAGGTCCATGAAATTCATGAGCCAGATCCAGACGAAAATGCTGAGCGAGAGCGGAGCGATCAATTCGCTCTTGCCGTGGAACGCATCCTTGACCTGCGTATCCACAAATTCAACCAGCATTTCTGCAAAATTCTGCAGCAATCCAGGAACACCGGTGGTCACCCGATCCGCCGCATACTTGAAGAACAACAGGAACACGCCACCCAGCACTGCCGAGAAGAACAGCGTATCCACATGAAGCGTCCAAAAGCCTTCACCCACTGAAAGGGGTGTCAGATGGTGGACAATGTACCCGGTGGCACCACCGCCGCCGTGCGCTTCACTCGCCATGCGTTTCACCTGTTAAAAAAGTCTTCCGCGAACCAACAGCGCAAACCAGAATACGGTCAGCGCACTTACAAAACCGGCCATCAGGGGGAGTACCGCTAGGTTCGGCACTTGAAAGACCGCCGCAAACAGCAAGGCTGTGAGCAACAATTTCAGGACCTCGCCCCCGAAGAAAAGTCGCGCCACCTGCTTCGCGGTCCTTCGGTCATCCCGGATACCGAGCCCCAACGAATAGACGAGGTTCGGCACAAAGGCCACAAGACCACCCGCAAGCGCGGACCCGGCGGCACGGTCGCCGCCAAGCGGCCAAAAGAGGGCCGCCACCACCATGATCCCGGCAAACTGAGCACTCAATACCCAGCGCACCACGGGAAAAAGGCGCCTGCCCTGCCTCATCGAAAGGCCGGACAATACATTCGGATGATATCAGCGCACACTGTCGAGGGCAACGTCAGCGGCCCTTCCTGATGTGCCCGAGCACCCCATCGAGCTCATCCAGACTGGCATAGCGGATCACGATCTTGCCATTTCCCTTTGCACCGTGATCAATAGTACCCAACGCCCCAAGCTCCTCGGAGATATCCGCCTCAAGGCGCTTGATATCTGGATGCTTGACCGACGAAACCGGCTTATCTGCCCCACGAATCCGTCCGCCACGAAGATCCTGAACCATTGCTTCGACCTGTCGGACTGTCAACTCTCGCTCAACAATTTGTCGCGCCAGCTGGGACTGGCCATCCGGTGAAATACCCAGCAATGCCCGTGCGTGCCCCATCTCAATTTGCCCAGAGGAAAGATAGCCCTTCACCTCCGGAACAAGATCATTCAAGCGCAAAAGATTGCTGACAGCCGCCCGCGACTTCCCGACGGCGTCCGCCAGCTGCTGATGAGTCATGCGATACTCCTCCAGCAACCGCTTCAAGGCCTCGGCCTCCTCCATGGCATTGAGATCCTCGCGCTGAATATTCTCGATCAGAGCAATCGCCATTGCAGCTTGGTCGGACACCTTTCGGACGATGACCGGGATCTCGCTGATTCCAGCCAGCTGAGCCGCTCGCCAACGGCGCTCCCCCGCGATAATCTCAAAACCCTCACCAACTTCGCGCACCGTCACCGGCTGGACCAGACCCTGAGCGCTGATCGAATCAGCGAGCTCCCTCAACCTTTCAGGATCCATATCCTTTCGCGGCTGGAAAGGCCCCGGGGCGAGACGCATTACGGGCACCGACTTCAGGCGCTCTCCTGCGGCCGTTCCAGCTGATGGCACCGACTCCCCTCCGGTATTCCCCAGCAGCGCATCCAGACCGCGCCCAAGTCCTCGTTTTTTTACCGCCATCCTTCGTACCTATCCTGCATTTCGGTGCGCCAATTCTGCGGCCAGCGCGATGTAGGCCTGCGCACCTTTGGAGCCACGATCATAACGGACGATCGAAACCCCATGACTGGGCGCTTCGGCTAGCCGCACATTGCGGGGAATGATCGCTTCAAACACTTTCGCCCCAAAATGAGAAACCAGCTGGGCTGACACCTCAGCAGCCAAGCGGCTTCGGCTATCAAACATCGTGCGCACCAGCCCCTCCACCTCAAGGCCAGGATTTAGCATCTCGCGCACATTTTCGAGCGTCCCTAAAAGATCCGTGAGCCCCTCCAGAGCGTAGTACTCACACTGCATCGGGATCAGCACACTGTCGGAAGCCACCAGCGCATTCAGGGTGAGAATGTTCAATGCTGGCGGGCAATCAATGATCACAAAGTGATACTCCTCGACCAGCGGCGCCAAGGCCTCTGCAAGAACGCGCTCGCGCCCAATCCGATCCAAAAGCTCCACCTGCGCGGCGGTCAGATCCGAATTGCCCGGCAAAAGATCCAGGCCATCGGGGTCCACATTGACGATGGCATCCCCAACAAAGCTGCGACCGGTCAGCACTTCATAGGCCGAATGCTCGACCTCCTGCTTCTCGACACCACACCCCATGGTAGCGTTACCTTGGGCA
>CAYQOJ010000082.1:609-8346 GCA_964419105.1 uncultured Methylococcus sp. | reverse complement strand
GGCATCAAGATCCACCAAAAGGACCCGGTAACCCATCTGAACAAGCGATGCGGCCAGATTCACACTGGTCGTCGTCTTACCGACACCCCCCTTCTGATTTGCCACCGCTATGATCTTGCCCATCTCCCCACCCTATCTGAAAAGCACGAGATGCCGGTCCACCGCCACACCCGGCAACACCAAAGGCCGCACCTCTGCATCAACCGCCCCCAACTCAGCCAATTCATCTTCAGGAAAACGCCCCTTGAGGGCAGCAATCCGCCCCCTGGGGGTCAAAAGCCGGGAAGTCATGCCCCGGATTTCCACTAAAGACGCAAAAGCTCTTGCCAAGATAGCATCAAACGCGCCCCCCTGAGGCTCGAAGTCTTCGATTCGCGACGCCACGGCCTCCACATTAGCCAATCCCAACTCGAGAATGGCCTGGCGCACAAAACGAATCTTTTTAGCACTTCGATCCAGAAGGACGAACCGACTGTCCGGCATCAAAATCGCGAGCGGGATCCCCGGAAGCCCTGCGCCTGTTCCAACATCCAGGATGCGCGAAGCGCCATCCAGATGCGGCAGGACCAAAACACTATCGAGGAGATGAAGATCAACTGCAGCACGAGGATCACGAATGGCTGTCAGGTTGTAGGTACTACCCCACTTATCGAGGAGATGGAGAAACTGAAGGAGCCGATCCACTTGGCCGCCATCGAAGGGCAACCCAAGAGACAAAAGCCCCGCCTCAAGCGGTTGCTTCAGCGCATCCACAGCCGCCTAACCTCCAAGCTTTTTGAGATGAACTAACAGCAATGACACCGCTGCCGGGGTCACGCCCGGAATACGCGAGGCCTGGCCAACCGTCTCGGGACGCTGAATTTTCAACTTTTCTCGCACCTCATTGGAAAGACCAACCACCTTCGTGTAGTCGATAGTTTCCGGAAAGCGCCAGTGATCGTAACGTTCAAGCCGCTCTATTTCTGCCTGCTGCCGGGCAATGTAGCCATCGTATTTGGCCTGAATTTCCAGTTGCTCCAGAATTTGGGGGTCCTCGGAAAGATCCAGCCCAGGGCAGGCCACCATTAGAGCCGTCAGGGTGAGCTCGGGTCGACGCACCAAATCCAGCGCGGTCGCCTCCCGGGCAAGCACGGAAGAGAGCTGAGCCTCCAGTGCAAACGCCTCATCCGAGTTGGGGCGAACCAGATGGCGCTCGAGGATTTGCCTCCCCTTCTCAATTGCACTGCGCTTGACCTCAAAGCTGGCCCACCGCGCATCATCCACCAGCCCAAGCTCCCGCCCCCGGGGCGTCAGGCGCATATCGGCATTATCCTCACGCAGCAGCAGTCGATATTCCGCCCGACTGGTAAACATCCGATAAGGTTCGGACGTACCCCGCGTAATCAGATCGTCAATCATGACGCCAATGTATGCCTCCGAGCGGGAAGGCGACCAGCTGGTCTGGCCTCGGCTGCGACGGGCCGCATTAAGACCCGCAATCAATCCCTGTGCCGCCGCTTCCTCATAACCGGGCGTGCCGTTGATCTGGCCAGCCATGAAGAGACCCTCGACATGCTTGGATTCAAGACTGGCACCAAGATCCCGAGGATCGAAGAAATCGTATTCGATCGCATAACCCGGACGCGTGATCACAGCCTGCTCAAACCCTCGAATCGAGTGAATGGCCCTAAGCTGGATATCGAATGGCAAGCTTGTCGAAAAACCATTCGGATAGATTTCCCGAACCGTAAGCCCTTCAGGCTCGACGAAAATCTGGTGCGAGTCACGCTCTGCAAAGCGGACCACTTTATCCTCGACGGAAGGGCAATACCTAGGACCCACCCCCTCAATCACACCGGCATACATCGGCGAGCGATCGAGACCTTCTCGAATGATCGCGTGCGTTTGCGCATTGGTTCGGGTGATGTAACACGAAATCTGGGCCGGATGATGGTTGCGCTGGCCTAAAAAGGAAAAGACAGGCTCCGGATGATCCCCCGGCTGCTCCTCCATCAGCGACCAGTTCAGCGATCGCCCATCCAGGCGGGGGGGTGTGCCGGTTTTAAGCCGGCCCACACGGAAGTTCATGGCTCTTAGCCGCTCCGAGAGCGCATTGGAGGGGGGATCCCCCATGCGCCCGCCACCATAATTCTCGAGCCCCACATGAATGCGTCCGGCGAGAAAGGTCCCAACGGTCAGCACCACCTGATCTGAGCGGAACCTCAACCCAATTTCAGTCGTCACGCCCACGAGGCGACCCGCCTCCATCCAAAGGTCAGCTGCCGCCTGCTGGAAAATGGAGAGATTCGGCTGATTTTCGAGCTCTTTCCGAACGAACCCTCGATACAGCACCCGATCAGCCTGGGCGCGCGTTGCCCTCACGGCAGGGCCCTTGCTGGCATTCAAAGTACGAAAATGAATACCGGCTCGATCTGCGGCCCGAGCCATCAGCCCCCCCAGGGCATCGATCTCACGCACCAGATGGCCCTTACCAATCCCACCGATCGCAGGATTACAGCTCATCTGGCCCAAAGTCTCGACGTTCTGCGTCAAAAGCAGTGTATTTGCACCGGTACGCGCAGCCGCGAGGGCCGCCTCAGCGCCCGCGTGCCCCCCGCCAACCACAATTACATCAAACTCACCCGCCACAAACATGCCAAGCCCCAAGGACAAATTGTCACCGCATTATAAAGAGCGCCTACATTACACCAAAGTAGCGCCAAAGTTCCCGGTTGTGGTCCGCATGCTACAATCGGAAGGATTCCGAGAGACACAAAACAAAAGGTCGCAAGCCGTGAAGATCCGCGCCTATTTTGCCCTGTCGCTGTTGCTTATCGGCCCATTGACGGCCCCCCGCGCAACAGAACTGCCCCAAATCCCGCCACCGCCCGCAATCGAAGCACGCGCCTACATCCTGATGGATGCCAAGAGCGGCCGTATTCTTGCGGAGCAGAATGCGGATGACCGGCTGGAACCTGCCAGCCTGACCAAAATCATGACGGCGTACATCACATTCCAGGAACTCTCCAGGAACGGACTGCAACTCGACGACATGGTGACCATTAGTCCCGAAGCCTCCAAAGCGGAAGGATCCCGAATGTTCGCTGAAATCGGGACCGCTATCGCCGTTGAAAATCTGCTCAAGGGCATGATCATCCAATCCGGAAATGATGCGAGCATCGCTCTTGCAGAACGCATCGGTGGGACTGAAAGCCATTTCGCAAAGCGCATGAATGACACTGCTTCGTCGCTGGGGATGAGCAACACCCACTATGAAAACAGCATGGGTCTTCCGCATCCAAACCATTACGCCAGCGCCCGCGACATGGCCCTCCTAACGCGCGCCTTGATCAATGAGTTCCCGGAATACTACAAGTGGCACTCGATCAAGGAATTCACCTTCAACAATATCAAACAGGCCAATCGCAACCGCCTGCTCTGGCAGGATCCCACCGTGGATGGGGTCAAGACCGGCCATACGGAAGGCGCGGGATATTGTCTGGTCGCATCCGCCGTTCGCAACGACATGCGACTCATCTCGGTCGTGATGGGCACCAAGAGCGATCAAGCGCGGGCCGCAACCAACGCCGCCCTCCTGAATTACGGCTTCCAGTTTTACGAGTCCCGGACCCTCTATAAGGCCAAGACCCGGCTGACAGAGGCGCAGGTCTGGAAAGGCGCGGAATCCCAAGTTCCTGCAGGACTCCAGACGGACTTTGACGTGACCTTCCCGCGCGGGCAATACGAGACGCTGAAGGCGACCATGGAAGTCGACAACAAGAGTGTAGCGCCCGTCCATGCCGGCGACCGACTGGGCACGGTCAAGGTCACCCGCAATGATGAGGTGATCGCGCAGCAAGACCTTGTTGCACTGGAGTCAGTTGAACGCGGTGGTCTATTCAAACGCCTGTTTGATGAGATTGCCATGATGATCAAGAAGTGAGGATCCCGGAATGTCCCTGTCTACCCAACTGGTCTATCTGAATGGCGAATTCATGCCACTGGATCAGGCGCGGGTCCCAGTGCTGGACCGCGGATTTCTTTTTGGTGATGGCGTATATGAAGTAATTCCGGTCTACGGCGGCCGCCCTCTTCGGCTGGCCGAACATCTTCGTCGACTTGAGCGAAGCCTCTCCGCCATCCACATGACCTCGCCACTCAGCGACGAGGCTTGGAGCCACGTCATTGATCGCTTAATTGATGGCCCCGAAGATCAGCAGATCTATATTCAGGTCACCCGTGGTGTCCAGCCTAAACGAGATCATGCAATTCCTGCGACGGTAACCCCGACGGTTTATGCCATGGGCTCCCGAATTGCGCCCATCCCAAGCGGCGGCATCAAGGCGGTTACCGTGACGGATATCCGCTGGGACCGCTGCGATATCAAGGCCATTACCCTTCTGGCCAATGTACTTCTTCGTCAGGAAGCCATTTCTCGCGGCGCAGCGGAGGCCGTTATTGTCCGTGATGGCCTCGCGCTTGAAGGTGCCGCAAGCAATCTCTTCATCGTTCAAAAGCAAACCATCATCACGCCACCGAAGGGCGACACGATCCTTCCCGGCATCACACGAGACCTGGTTCTCGAAATTGCCCAAGAAGCCGGGTTTGAGACTGTCGAGCGAACGGTTTCCCTTCCCGAACTTCGGAGCGCCGATGAGATTTGGTTTACCAGCTCTACCCGCGAGATTCTTTCCGTGACCGAACTGGACGGATTACCCGTCAGCGGAGGAGAGCCTGGCCCCGTTTGGCGGGCAGTTCTGGCCGCTTATCAGGACTACAAGCGTCGCCTTCGCGAGGGCAGTATTTCGGAATAATTTCAGCGCCTTTTGCTGGGCGCTCCTTCTTTTAACGCCATGCACGGGAAGTTCTATGAGCACTCCATCCTCAGAAACCCTTCTTGAATTTCCATGCGAATTCCCGATCAAGGCGTTCGGGCACGCGGACCCTCAACTGGCCCCACATGTCCTTGAGCTCATTCGCCGTCATGCACCCGACACAGGCGAAGATCGGCTCACACTTCGAAGCAGCAAGACCGGCAAATACGATGCCGTTACCGTGACTATCACGGCACAGAGCAAGGCACAGCTGGATGCGATCTATCTTGATCTGACGGCTTCATCGATTGTCATCATGGCACTTTAAGCTGGTATTCCCAATCGCCCAAAGAATCCCGATGAGCGCCCCCGAAAACTCCAGCACATCCCCGGAAGACTATCTCCGACAACATCTCAGCGAGATCGTTGAGCTGCTGAACAAGCAAAAACTTGAGGAGACCATCGTCCAGCATCAGACGATGCCCCATCAGGATCTTGTCGAAACGCTCATGCACAAGCGCCACCAGGTGGCGATTAAGCAAAAGCTGGATGGCCTCCATGCGGCCGACATCGCCTATATCCTGGAATCACTGCCGGTTGATCAACGACTGACCGTGTGGAGCCTAGTTGAATCTGAACTGGACGGACAGGTCCTATTAGACGTTTCTGATGCGGTTCGAGAGACCTTGATCTCGGACATGGACACCCGGGAGCTCCTTTCTGCTACAGAGCAGCTGGATACCGATGAAATTGCCGACCTTGCACCCGACCTCCCCGAGGAGGTCATGCAAGAGCTACTCCAGAAGCTCAATGATCAAAATCGGCAACGACTCGAGTCTCTTCTTGCCTTTCCCGATGATTCGGTTGCCTCGCTCATGGATTTCGGTATGGTGACCATCCGGGCCGATACCACTCTGGGGGTGGTTCTCCGCTACCTTCGCCAGCGCGGGGAGCTCCCGGAACATACCGATAAACTTTTTGTTGTCGATGAGAACAATCGCCTTCAAGGTGCACTCTCTTTGAAGCGCCTCGTGACCAACAATGCAGAGCAATCCGTTGGCTCCGTCATGGCCAAAGACATTGCCTTCTTTCGGCTTGATGACGACGCCGAGGAAGCGGCTCGCGCTTTTGAGCGCTATGACCTTCTGTCTGCCCCAGTTGTCGATGACGAGCACCAACTGCAGGGCCGTATTCGAATCGATGCCATCGTTGATCACATTCGCCAAAAGTCGGATGAGGAAAGGCTCGCCGAGGCCGGCCTCAGGGAAGACGAAGACATCTTTTCCAGCATCTGGAAGAGCGCGAGTAATCGCTGGTTATGGCTAGCCGTGAATTTAATCACCGCCTTTGCCTCAACCCGCGTAATCGGACTTTTTGAGGACACCATCGTCAAAATTGTCGCTCTTGCTTCGCTCATGCCCATCGTCGCTGGCATTGGGGGAAATACCGGAAACCAGACCAGCATTCTGATCGTCCGCTCACTGGCCCTTGGTATCATCAATCCCAGCAATACGGCTCGTTTGATCCTCAAGGAAATAGCCATTGGCATCCTCAACGGATTGGTCTGGGGTGCCGTATTGGGGGTTATTGCCTATCTTCTCTATTCGAACTACGAATTAGGCATGGTGATGGCCGGCGCTACGCTTCTGAATCTCATGGTAGCTGCCATCACTGGCCTCTCTATTCCCCTGCTGCGGTATCGCATGGGACTTGACCCTGCCATTGGCACGAGTGTTCTTTTGACGGCCATGACCGATGGCATGGGATTCTTCATCTTCCTTGGGCTGGCGAAGCTCTTCCTCGACACACCACCTTGAATGCTCCCATTCTTCGCCGACTGGGTGAAGTCCCGTTTGATTTTTGTTTCGAGCGCATGCGCGAATTCACTCGCGCCCGTCATTCCGACACCCCCGATGAAATCTGGCTGCTCACCCACCCTTCGGTTTACAGTCTTGGATTGAACGGAAATCCTCAACATGTGATCGGGAATCTGCCTGCACCCTTGATGCGAACCGATCGGGGCGGACAGGTCACATGGCACGGACCGGGCCAACTCGTGGTGTACACCTTGATTGACCTCCAAAGATTAGGGATTGGTATACGTGACTATGTGACCCTGATCGAGGATGCCATCGTTTTTCTTCTCTCCCAATATGGGATCCGTGCGGCGTCTAGGCGTGATGCGCCAGGCGTCTATGTCGGTGGTTCGAAGATTGCTTCTGTAGGACTCAAGGTCACACGCGGCCGGTGCTATCATGGATTCAGCCTGAATGTGAATCCAGATCTTACCGCCTTTAATTTCATCAACCCATGTGGCTATGAGGACCTTACGGTCACTAGCCTTGAACGACTGGGAGTTTTTACGACCCCAGACGAGGTCATGCCAGGCATCACATCAGCCTATCTGGCTCAGCCTGCTTTCCAGAACATCGCGACTCATGAAAGAACCTGAAGATCTTACCGCGCCTTCACGCAAGCTTCCTGACTCTCACCAACGCAATGAGAAAAAGCTCTCGCGTATCCCGATTAAGGTCGATACATCGAAGCCGACCCTGAAAAAGCCGGAATGGATTCGTGTACGACTCGGTAATCCAACCCAGGTCCAGGACGTGAAGCGCATCCTGAGGGCGCGGGGTCTTCATAGCGTTTGTGAGGAAGCCGCCTGCCCGAATCTCACTGAGTGTTTCAGTCAACGCACTGCTACCTTCATGATCCTCGGGGATGTCTGTACGCGACGCTGCCCGTTTTGCGATGTGGCGCACGGCCGACCAAAGCCCCCGGATGCCGATGAACCCGCACACCTGGCTGCAACGATTGCTGAATTAGCGCTGCGCTATGTCGTGATTACTTCCGTTGATCGGGATGATCTTAAGGATGGCGGGGCACAGCATTTCGTCGAGTGTATTCTTGCCATTCGCGAGCGTTCACCACGAACCCGAATTGA
>CAYQOJ010000082.1:0-599 GCA_964419105.1 uncultured Methylococcus sp. | reverse complement strand
AAATTCTCACGCCAGACTTCAGGGGGCGTCAGTCTGTTGCCCTTGATCTTTTCTTATCGGCTCCCCCGGATGTGTTCAATCATAATCTTGAGACGGTTCCACGCCTCTACAAAGCGGCCCGACCGGGTGCTGACTATCAGGCATCTCTAAACTTGTTACGCGACTTCAAGGCGCAACACCCTTCAGTACCGACCAAATCCGGCCTCATGCTGGGCCTGGGTGAATCATATGATGAAATCTGCGAAGTTCTTCGCGATCTTCGTGCGCATAGCTGCGAGATGTTGACGATCGGCCAGTATCTGCAACCGAGCCACGATCATCTTCCGGTTGAACGTTATGCCACTCCAGAAGAATTCCTTACGCTGGAACGTTTCGCCATCAGCATAGGGTTTACATCAGTGGCCAGTGCTCCAATGGTGCGCTCTTCTTATCATGCGGACCAGCAGGCTAAAGGACTTCTGGAAACGCCTTAAACTCTGCTCTCAGTGCGGAACGGCTTCCGCCGTTCCACGTTCTCTGTTACTTGCACTTTGTTTTACCCATAAAAAAGCCCCGTGTCTCGCGACAAGGGGCTTTTCAAGTTCCCTCTTCAGGGTCTT
>CAYQOJ010000081.1:7805-12771 GCA_964419105.1 uncultured Methylococcus sp. | reverse complement strand
AATAATCTCGGAAAAATTCGCGAGATTGCCGGCATATTAGCAGAGCTTGATATTGCCGTTGTAGGGCAAAAGGAGTTAGGTGTTGGGCCGGTCGAAGAGACGGGTGTCACCTTTATCGAAAATGCACTCATTAAGGCGCGGTATGCATCTGCTCAATCCGGGTTGCCTGCACTGGCAGATGATTCGGGGCTTGAAGTAGATGCCCTCGATGGACGTCCCGGTGTGTACTCTGCCCGATTTGCAGGGCCGGATGCCACGGATGCCGAGAACAACCGTCACTTGATGGCGTTATTGAAAGATAGGGGTCCAGAGCCTCTGACGGCACGCTTTCGTTGCGTGATGGTCTTTCTTAGGCATCCCGAAGATCCAAGTCCTATCATTGGTCAGGGGGTCTGGGAGGGGGAGATCATCAGAGAGGCACGGGGGCAGGGAGGGTTCGGCTACGACCCTTACTTTTGGGTGCCACAATCAGGGTGTAGCGTGGCGGAGATGTCTGAGGTTGAAAAAAACAAGATGAGTCATCGGGGGGCAGCCCTTAGGGCACTTCTTCAAATGCTGCGTGAAAGTCATGTCTGATGGGGCGTGTTCGCTTTTTGCCTATGGTTCCCTTCAATTGCAAGCGATCTTTGAGGCAGTGACCCTGCAATCTCGGGAGGCCACTCCCGCCGTTCTTGAAGGTTTTCGAAGGACCCAATTGAGAGGCTATGGCTTTCCGGCGATTATTCCGGCACCTGGAATGACGACTCCCGGCAGGATCTATCCTGCGCTTGAGGAAGACGCTTGGCGGCGGTTGGATGCCTTTGAGGATGATTTTTATGATCGCAAGATTGTCATGCTCCGCACGGCAAATGGCGCATTTCACGAAGCCTATACCTACGTCCTGTCACCTCGTTTTCTTCACTTGAGTCTGGATGAGCCGTGGTCCCTGGATCAACTCGATCCTGAAACGGTACAGCGTCTCTTGGCGCGACTTTAGCGCTTAGGGTTAGGTCAGCCGGGTCTCGATGGCCCCGCACCGGGTACAGCGAAAGACGGTGACCAGCTTTCCCTGTTTAACGTCAAATTGAGTGCCGCCATCAGCCTTCCATTTGTGGAATCCGCTCCGGCAGAGTGTTTTTCCTTGATGCTTCTCTGCGGCCTTGGGCTTCTTGAAAGGAATCACATTGCTCATGGGGCGGGATATGTTTTAAGGGTGCGAAAGCTCAAGTTGATTCGAGGTGTTTGGATTTTTGGTTCTTTGAGGACTCGATGTTGCCATTGGTCCTGGAAGCCTTGATTCATGTGGGCTAGGGCGCCGCTTTCGAGACGAAATCGTTGAGTATCTTGCGTAAGTTGATTTCGGATCTCAAATTGACGGGTGGCTCCAAGGCTCAGTGAGGCAATCTGAATTTGGCTGCGGGGGCCCAGTTCAGCCTCATCGTCTCGATGCCAGCCAAGACCTGAATTGCCATCGGGATAAAAGGTTGCCAGAACGGTATTGAAAGGGGCATCGCAGTGGATCTGTACCTTTTTCAGGACCTCGGTCAGTGTGTCTGGCAAGGGCTTGGCCTCATGTCGTGTTCCACTGTAGCCGTAGCTGACGCTTACCTTTCCAAAAAAGGCGACCTGTCTTCGAGTTTCAATGGTTTTTCCAAACATTTTCACCACTTCGGTCTTCCAGTTGATGGTTTGCATCAGGGTCGCGAAGAGCTCATCGGCACTTTTTGCCGAAAGAAACGATGGAATGATTTCAAAGTGACCGTCTTGGCTTCGCAGGGCCCCAAGGTTTCGGGTATCCTTCATCGCCATCAGGGCTCGCTCCTCGCCATTGTTTGCGCATGCACACAAGGCGACGGTGGCGCGTTGGTTTCGGTATAGTGATGAGTGATGATTATGTCTGATTTCGAGCCCCGTGACCTCGATCCGGGTCATTTCTTCGTCCGACTTTTTTACATTCTGGTGTATCTCGCAATTCTGGCTGTCGTCAGGTTCGTTCTCTGGGGTGTCCTTTTAATCCAGATGGGCTGCCATCTGATCGGGATGTCCCCCAATCGCGGTGCACAGAAAACCGGTCAGGTCGTATCCGAATATATCTACAAGATTTGGCTTTATCTGTCCTACAACACGGATGATCGTCCCTTTCCCTTCCGGAAGCGGACGTCGGATATCGATGAATAAGAGATCGGCAACCGCCGGTCGCCATTGGAGGTAAAGATGAGTACAGCGAATTTTAAAGTGAGCGGCATGAAGTGCGGTGGTTGTGAGAAAACCGTGCAAGGGGCCGCGGATGCTCTGGATGGCGTTCTGTCCAGCAAAGCGAATAGCAAGGACGGCACCATGTCGGTCGACTTCGATGAGGCCAAGATTTCTGAGGCCGCCATCAAGGCTGCGATCACGGCCAAGGGTTTTCCAGCGACCTGATCTCATCGGCAGGATTGACTCAAGCGCATCAGGGTCTCAAGGGTTTCAGCGGATGACAAAATCCAATAGACGACCGGTTCGCATCGCGATTTCGGGTGCGGCAGGGCAAATCAGTTATTCCCTGCTATTCCGGTTAATTGCAGGCGATCTCCTGGGGCCGAACCAGCCCGTTGCGCTCCAGCTATTGGAAAACACAGCTGTCTTGCCGCAGCTTGAAGGCGTTGCGATGGAGCTTCAAGATTGCGCCTCCCCTCTTCTGGATTCACTGTCCTGTCACGATGATCCCGAGCAGGCTTTCCGCGACGCAGAGGTTGTGTTTCTGATCGGGGCGCGCCCTCGAACAGCTGGAATGGAGCGGGGGGATCTTTTGGCCTCAAATGCCGCAATCTTTTCCGCTCAAGGTCGAGCGCTCAGTCGTGTGGCAAACCGCGATGTTCACGTCTTGGTTGTGGGCAACCCGGTCAACACCAATACGCTCATTGCCTTGCGTAATGCCCCTGAACTCTCGGCTCATAACTTTTCTGGGATGACCCGACTCGATCACAATCGGGCGATGAGTCTCATTGCCCTGCAGTTGAGATGTCGAACCGACGAAATCTCGGGTCTGATGATCTGGGGAAATCATTCGACGACGCAGTTTCCGGACCTCCATCATGCCCTTGCTCAGGGTCGTCCGGCACTCGATCAGCTGTCTTCGCAATGGTACGAAGAGACCTTGATTCCGACGGTGCGCCAGAGAGGTGCCGAGGTGATTCGCGTGCGTGGCAAGTCCAGCGCGGCGTCAGGTGCCAATGCGGCACTGGCACAAATGCGCGATTGGATTCACGGGACGCCCCCTGGCGGCTGGACCAGTATGGCCGTCATGAGTGAGGGTGAGTATGGGGTCGCGTCCGGTTTGGTTTATTCCTTTCCGGTGCGTGTGACGGAGGGGCGCTGGCAGATTGTGAAAGGCTTGGACCTTCATCCACAGGCCGAGGCCGGTATTCGTGCGAGCGAAGCGGAGCTTTTGGCGGAGCGAGAGCTTATCCGGCATCTCCTACCGGACTGAGCGTGAAATAATCAGCTCAAGGCTCGAACCGGACTCTCTTCGACGAGCAGGAATTCCAGCAAGGCTTTCTGGGCATGCAAGCGGTTTTCTGCTTCATCCCATACGACGCTTTGGGAGCCTTCCAAAACTTCTGCGCTGACCTCTTCGCCCCGGTGAGCCGGGAGACAGTGCATGAATAGGGCATCCTTGGCTGCAAGGGACATCAGGCCCTGATCGACCTGATAGTCCTTGAAAGCGAGCTCACGTCGCGCTTGCTCCTCCTCCTGTCCCATACTTGCCCACACATCGGTGACCACCAAGTCTGCGCCTTTTGCTGCCGCTCTCGGATCCTGCATGACGCTGACATGACCTTTGGCTTTGGCAAGGTAATCCTTCGAGGGCTCGTAGCCCTCAGGGCAAGCAACCCGGAGTTCAAAGCCAAGGAGCGCTGCGGACTCGATGTAGGAATGACACATGTTGTTTCCATCCCCAATCCAGGCCACCGTCCGCCCCCGGATATCGCCCCGATGCTCGAGGTAGGTCTGCATGTCAGCGAGTAATTGGCAAGGATGGCTCTGGTCGGTGAGTCCATTGATCACGGGAACCCCTGCTTTTTCAGCAAAAACTTCCACGGTTTGATGCGCATTAGTTCGCAACATGATGCAATCGGTCATGCGCCCAATGACGCGAGCGGAATCTTCAATCGGTTCGCCACGCCCCAGTTGTGTGTCTCTTGGAGACAGGAAGATAGCGCTTCCTCCGAGTTGGATCATGCCCGCTTCGAACGAAATGCGGGTCCGGGTTGAGGACTTCTCAAACAGCATCGCGAGCACACGATTGCTCAGCGGTGCGTACGTATAACGCATCGCCTTGAGTTCCACGGCACGCTTCAAAAGTCCCCGGTACTCATCGGGTGTGAGGTCAGTCAGGTTTACCAGGTGGCGGAGGGTCATGAAAGTCTCCCGGGGGCAAAGTCTGCCGTGAATTCAGTGATCAAGCGGATGACAGCATCGCAGAGCGCCTGCATTTCATCGTCGGTCAGGATCAGAGGGGGTAACAGGCGAACCGTTCGGTCTGCCGTTACGTTAATTAGGAGCCCTTGGGTCAGGGCGTGCGATGTCAGATCGCCGCAGGGCGAATCCAATTCGATGCCAATCATCAGCCCACGGCCACGAATGTCGACCACGCGAGGGTTTCCGGCAAAGCCTTCCCGGAAGCGTTCGAGCATGTTCATTCCGAGGGTCGCTGCGCGCTGAACCAGGTTTTCCTGCTCGAGGACTTCAATGACAGTGAGCGCGGCGCGACAGGCAAGGGGATTCCCGCCAAAGGTCGAGCCGTGTTTTCCGGCCGTCAGGATCCCGCTGGCAGGTCCGCCTGCAAGGCAGGCGCCGATAGGCACGCCGTTACCCAGGGCTTTGGCCAAGGTCATGACATCGGGAAGGATCTCTTCATGCTGGAAGCCAAACCACCGACCGGTTCGGCCCATGCCGCTTTGAACTTCATCGACCATCATCAGCCACTCGCGGGCTTGAGTCAGTT
>CAYQOJ010000081.1:0-7795 GCA_964419105.1 uncultured Methylococcus sp. | reverse complement strand
CCTGGCAGAAACGCCTGAACCCTTTCACGCCGGTCAGTCAGTTCGCGAACCGCCTGAAGGTAGCCCGGCTCGGGTGCGCGGACGCCACCTTCACCTTGAACAGGCTCGAGCAGCACCGCAACAATCGACGGGTCGTTCAGTCGTTTCAGCGCCTCGATGTCGCCATAGGGAACTCGGATGAACGTGTCGACTAGAGGTTCAAAGCCTTCCTGAACCTTTGGGTTGCCTGTCGCGCTCAAGGTAAACAGGGTTCGACCATGGAAGCTTTGCTCCATGACGACCACGATGGGGCGATCAATGCCACGGAGATGGCCGTATTTGCGGGCCAGCTTGAGTGCAGCCTCATTGGCTTCGGCCCCTGAATTGCAGAAAAAGGCATTCTCAAGCCCACTTAGCCGAGTGAGATGGTCTGCAAGCGTTTCCTGAAGCGAAATCCCATAAAGATTGGACGTGTGAACGAGCTTCGAGGCCTGGTCTGCAATGGCGCGCGCCACCTTGGGGTGGGCATGGCCAAGGTTACAGACAGCAATCCCAGAGATGGCGTCGAGGTATCGACGCTCTTCGGTGCTGAAAAGCCACGCGCCTTGGCCGTAGACGAAGCTCACAGGCATTCGTGCATAGGTGGGCATCACCGAACTGTTCATGGCTGTTTCCCTCAGAAAACAAAAAAGGCAGTCCAGGGACTGCCCTTAAAAAATTTTGAAGGGGGGAATTCTACCAGAATGTCTATTTTCTATACAGCACTGTGCGCGTCTGTGTTGTCGTGCGTCTTCAAATCTCGGCTAGATTGCCCCGGTCCTCGAGCCAGACCTTGCGGTCGGCGGCCCTTTTTTTTGCCAGCAACATATCGAGTCGCTCATTGGTGAGCTGGTGATCTTCCAGCGTGAGCTGGATCAGCCGGCGGGTATCGGGGTTCATGGTCGTCTCCCGGAGCTGGGACGGATTCATTTCACCCAGACCTTTAAACCGCTGCACATTCACCTTGCCCCGAATGTTTTCGGCCTCGATTCGGTCCAGGACACCCTTCTTTTCGGCTTCATCCAGCGCATAGAAGACCTGTTTGCCAACATCAACCCGGTATAGGGGCGGCATGGCCACAAACACATGGCCTTGGGTGACAAGAGTCCTGAAGTGGCGAACGAACAGAGCGCACAACAAGGTGGCGATGTGGTTGCCGTCCGAATCGGCGTCGGCGAGGATGCAGATTTTGCCGTAGCGAAGACCGCTTAAGTCATCGGAGCCTGGATCGACGCCCACCGCAACGCTGATGTCATGCACTTCCCGTGATGCAAGGACCCCGGAAGATTCCACTTCCCAGGTATTCAAGATTTTGCCTCGCAGCGGCATGATGGCCTGAAAGTCCTTGTCTCTCGCTTGCTTGGCTGAGCCCCCTGCTGAATCACCTTCGACCAGAAAGAGTTCCGTCAGGTTGAGATCCTGCGAAGCGCAATCTGAGAGTTTGCCCGGGAGCTGGGGGCCTGCGGTAATTTTCTTGCGTGTGACTTGGCGGCTTGCCTTGAGACGGCGCTGTGCATTCTCAATGACAAACTCCGCCAGTCGCTCCCCTACGGTCGGATGCTGATTGAGCCAGAGGCTAAATGAGTCCTTGGCAACGCCGGCCACGAATGCGGCGCACTCTCTTGAACTCAGTCGCTCCTTGGTTTGTCCTGAGAACTGGGGATCCAGCATTTTCAGTGAGAGGACGTAGTGGCAGGCCTCCCAGACATCTTCGGGGGCAATTTTGATGCCACGCGGTAAGAGATTTCGAAACTCGCAGAACTCCCTGACGGCCTCGGTGAGTCCGGTGCGAAGGCCATTGACGTGGGTGCCCCCTTGAGCGGTCGGAACAAGGTTCACGTAGCTTTCGGCAACAGGTTCCTGGGCAGACTGCGACCAAACCACAGCCCATTCAACGGCTTCAGTCCGACCTTCGAGTCGTCCCACGAAGGGATCCTCGGGAAGACACTCTGTGGTTCCAATGCGATCGATCAAATACTGAGGTAGCCCATTCTCAAAAAGCCAGGTTTCCTCCTCGCCACTGATCTCCTCGCGGAGGGTGATGCGAAGCCCCGGGCATAGGACTGCTTTCGCTCGAAGGAGCGCCTTCAGGCGCCCAACGGCAATTCGGGGGCTGTCGAAGTAATGTGCCTCGGGCCAGAAGCGGACCTGGGTTCCGGTATCTTTCTTGGTCGTGGTGCCCACTTCGCTGAGTTCGCGAACTTTCTCGCCTCGAGCGAAACCGATATCCCAAACCTTTCCCTCGCGGCGAATTTGAACATCCAACCGATCGGAAAGGGCATTTACGACGGAGACGCCTACGCCATGAAGCCCCCCAGAAAAGCCATAACTTTTGTTGGAAAACTTTCCGCCGGCGTGGAGCTTGGTCAGAATGACCTCGACGCCGGAAATGCCTTCCTCGGGATGGAGGTCCACCGGCATGCCTCGGCCATCATCCAGAACCTGGACTCCCCCATCTGCCAGGAGGGTCACTTCGATGTTTCTGGCAAATCCCGCCAAGGCCTCGTCGACGCTGTTGTCGATGACTTCTTGAGCCAAGTGGTTGGGCCGAGTGGTGTCCGTGTACATCCCCGGACGTTTTCGAACCGGTTCCAAGCCGGAAAGGACTTCAATCGAGGAGGCGTCGTAGGTCTGGTTCATGGCGCTAGGGGAGGGCGAACGGTGATATCAGGGATATGCCGAAAGGAGCTCAATTTCCTTCCTGAAGACGGATCCGGCGACGGTGAATGACAACATAGCCGAGACCTGTCACAACGCAGAGCAGCACTGCGCCCAGAACGGCCTGATGGGAGTACTGAACGATGAGTGCGCGTTCTGCACCGATGAAATAACCGATCCAGGCCAGCACGCTGACCCAAATCCCAGCACCGATCAAGGTGTACAGCGTGAAGCGCAAATGATTCATCCGGGCAAGGCCGGCGGGGATCGAGATGAGGTGGCGAATGACCGGCAAGAGTCGGCCGATGAAGGTTGAAATTTCACCATGGCGTTGAAAAAAGGCCTCGACACGGTTGAAGTGCTCTTCCTTAATCCAGACGTATCGACCATATCGAACCAAGAGCGGACGACCCAACCAGAGGGCCACGAAATAATTCAGATAGGCTCCGGCCAAACTTCCGAAGGTCCCACTCAAAATGACCAGAGACATGTTCATCTGGCCCTGTTGGACCAGGTAGCCTGCGGGAGGCATCACAAGCTCGCTGGGTACAGGAAAGATGGAGCTCTCCATTGCCATCAATAGAAAAATTCCTGGATAGCCCATGGAGCCGATGGTGTTCAAGAGCCAGGTGATGAGTTCATGCATGAGGGTGTGGCGGTTAAGCGATGATCAATGTGAAAAACCATGGGTCATGGGGTAGCGCCGATCCCGCCCAAAAGCACGGGGCGTCACTTTGACCCCAGGGGGTGCCTGTCGGCGCTTGTATTCGTTGCGGTCAACCATGCGGGTCACACGCCTAACATCCTGTTCTGGCAAACCTGCCGCAATGATATCTGCGATCGACTGATCTCGCTCAATGTAGCGCTCGAGAATGTCGTCAAGAACAGGGTAGGGAGGCAGAGAGTCCTCATCCCGCTGATCAGGCCGAAGTTCGGCCGAGGGGGGCCGGGTCAGAACGCGTTCGGGAATCACGGGGCTGATGGAATTGCGGTAGCGTGACAAACGGTAGACCAGAAGTTTTGGAATGTCCTTAAGCGGAGCGAAGCCACCGGCCATGTCACCGTAAAGTGTGGCATAGCCGACACTCATCTCGCTCTTGTTGCCTGTTGTGAGCAAGATTTTGCCTTTTTTATTGGATAGGGCCATGAGGAGAATGCCGCGACAACGAGCTTGAATGTTCTCCTCGGTCAGGTCAGCCGGTAGTCCTTGAAATGCAGGGGCGAGCATCTCCAGAAAGGTTTTGAACGCAGGCTCGATCGGAATCGTGTGCATTATGCAGCCGAGTGCTTCCACTTCAAGTCGTGCATCTTCATTGCTCATGTCCGCCGTGTAGCGAGAGGGCATCAGGATGACTTCGACCTGTTCGGGTCCGAGAGCATCCGCGGCAAGCGCGAGCGTCAAAGCCGAATCAATGCCGCCAGAAAGGCCTAGGACTGCCCCGTGAAACCCATTTTTTTGAACGTAATCTCGAATCCCGGTGACCAAGGCCTCATAAATTCGCGCCTCCTCATTTAGCGGAGGCGTCAGCGAGGCTTGAAGAAGATGAGGCACGGGCTGGGATTCAATCTCGATGGTGTCCAATGACTCTCTGAATTCAGGGGCCTGAAAACGAAGATTTCCATCACAATCCACGGCGAAAGATGCGCCATCAAAGACCAGCTCGTCCTGTCCTCCGACAAGATTCAGGTAAACAACCGGTATCTGGTGGGCAATAGCCCGAGCCTTGATCAGGCGGTGGCGCTCTTCCAGCTTTCCCGAGTGAAAGGGAGAGGCATTCAGGCTGATAATGAGGTTCGCTCCCCTGGCAACGGAGGCCTCAACCGGTCCTTCATGCCAGATATCCTCACAGAGCGTGAGCCCTATCTTCAGGCGGTCTATCTCGAAAACGCAGGGCGATTCGCCTTCCTTGAAATAGCGTTTCTCATCAAAAACGCCATAGTTGGGTAGGAGACGTTTTTGATAGGTTTGAACCTTGCGGCCATTTTGGAGAATGGCTGCACTGTTGAACAGTTGCCCTGCCTTTCGTTCCGGGAACCCGATGATCGCTGTGATCCCCTGAGTCGCAAGAGCAATTTCCTCAAGCGCCTGATCGACGCGATCCAAAAAATCTTTTCGAAGGAGGAGATCCTCGGGTGGATAACCGCTCAGGGCGAGTTCCGGGAATATCACCAGATCCGCGTGATGGCTCTTTGCATTCTTGATGATCTCTTGAATGCGGTCGCGATTTCCTTCAATTCGACCTACGACAAAGTCGATCTGGGCCATGGTGATGCGAAGTCTGTTCATCCTTCGTTCGAACTCTCTGTGTAACGAATTTCAGCGATCGTGAATTGGGCGGGTCCAGAAGGGGTGGCAACGGTGACTGGATCATCAATCTCGCGCTTCAGGATGGCGCGTGCCATCGGGGAATCGACGCTGATCCAGCCCCGCTGTGTATCAATTTCGTCAGCCCCAACGATACGATAGACCGCCAGTTCGCCAATTTCATCTTCAAGGGTCACCCAAGCCCCAAAGAAGACCCGATCTCGATTCGAGGGTAATGCGTTCACAATAGTGAGGGCAGGAAGTCGCTTTTGAAGGTAGCGGATTCTGCGATCAATCTCGCGAAGCTCCTTCTTTCGATAGATGTACTCTGCGTTTTCCGATCGATCCCCTTCGGCAGCGGCTGCGGCCAAGTGCTTGGTGACATCGGCGCGTCGCTCCCATAGGGCTTTGAGCTCGGCTTCAAGGCGTTGAGCGCCTGCCTGAGTAATGTAAGGGGATGATTTTGGGGATGCGGGCCGCCAGCGCGACATGATGAATTCCGTTCGGGTACCCGCAAAGTATAGCGTGGATCAGCCTGTTGACACGCCGCCGCGATCTTCGAGAATGCGGCGAATCAGATCAATCATGGAGTGTGCCTCCATCTTTGCTAAAAGATTCTCGCGGTGTTTTTCCACTGTGCGCTCGCTAATAAAAAGCCGTTCAGCGATGCCGCGAGTGGATTCTCCTGAGACCAAAAGATCCAGAATTTCCCGTTCTCTTCGCGTCAGTTGGCTGATTTTTTCATCAAGGGCTCGAGATTCCTTTGTTTTTTCGCGGGTTTCACGATCCAATCTCAGAGCGTCCTGTACGCGGTCCAGAATGACCTGGGGGCTGGCTGGTTTTTCCAAAAAGTCGAAGGCGCCGGTCTTCATGCTCTGTACTGCCATGGAGATTTCACCGTGACCGGTCAGGATGATGGCTGGGGTGCGGTTCCCTTGGTTGCGAAGGTGTTCCAGCAGGCGAAGTCCGCCAATGCCCGGCATCCTGACATCGAGGATCAGGCATCCGGGATATTCCAGTCGATTTGCTGCTAGAAAAGCCTCAGCGGATTCGAAGAGCTCAACCTTGAGGCCAATTGACTCAAGAAGCCACTGCAGTGAGGTGCGCATGTCGTGATCGTCATCGACTACGAAAACGGTTTCTTCAATCATGTGCTTGGCCCTCATGGGTGGGGCTGCAAGGGAGCTCGACGATGAAGCGGGTTCCTTCGGGCCCTGAAGCCGCGGAAATGATGCCATTATGAGCTTCCACGACGGATTTGCAGATCGAAAGCCCAAGCCCAATCCCAGACTCTTTGGTGGAATAGAAGGGTTCGAATATTTTCGTGGTTTCCTGGGCATCAAAACCGCAGCCGTTATCGCAGATGATGATCATGAGCAGATTCGGGCTGGAAGATCGAAGCTCAACATCCAGCTGACGGGCCTCCGGGTTTCGGGAGTCTAGGGCGTCCATGGCGTTTAGGATAAGATTCAGCAGTAATTGCTGAATTTGAATACGTTCTCCAACGGGAAATGGGAGGTCAGCGTCGTAATGGGTCGAAAGGTGAATCTGTCTTCTGGCCAATTGCGCGTTGAGCAAGAGCAGGGTTTCTTCAACCAGTCCCTGAACGTCAATGGATACCGCGTCACCAGGTCGTCTTCGGATGAGATTCCGAATACCCTGAATGATCTGTGAGGTTCTCTTTGCGAGCCGGATCGTCTCCTCGATAGTGTCTTTAAGGCCGGGATTTTCATGAAGAAGGTCTTCATATCGAAGTGAAATCCCACCCAGATAATTAGCGATCGCGCCAAGTGGCTGGTTGATTTCATGCGACACCATGGCAGCAAGTTCACCGGCTGTATTTTGGCGCTGGATCATCATCAATTGATTTTCTTGCTGCTTGAGTTGAGTTTCTTTTTCTCGAACCAGTTGTTCAGTTCGCCTTCGCTCGGTCATGTCACGCACCACGCAGGTGTAAAGGGGTGCATCGTCGTACCTGCGACCATAGACGCCGACCGAAACCTCGATCGGGAACCCCGAGCCATCCGCGCGAATCCCGCGTAAAGAGGGTCCATGGCCTTCTAAAATCAGAGGCATGGTCGGAAGGTTGGCTTTTTCCTCTGCCTCAATCAATTCACTGATTTGAGCTGAGCCGTCCTCTGGTATCTGTGTGCCAAACATCTGGGAGGCTGCGCGGTTGGCGAGCTCGACACATCCCTCGGCGTTGATGCTCAATATGCCTTCAACCGTCGTATCGAGAACGGCTTGCAAGCGAGCCTCATTTTGGCGAAGCCGTTCTTCAAGACGCTGACGCTCCATGGCTTCCCGCTCAAGCTGGATGACCGTTTCTTGTCGAGATTTTATCTCTCGTTGAAGGTCGGAATTGATTCTGGCGAGTTGCTTGGGGCTCGGCAAATGAAGCGCTTTACCGATCACGGGCCAAAGCAAAATGGCGCTGGCGATTGAGATGATTGCTGTGATGGCTTTAATGATGCCCTGAAGCGCGTAGTCGGGGTGCCACAAAGTCCATATGTCGAGAAGATGAGTCGTTCCACAGGCCATAATGAAGCCCGCAAAAAGGATGAACATCCAACGGTACTCAAGGTCCTTTCTGCGCGATACGAAATGGGCAAGGCCAAACGGAATTGAAAAGTAAGCCACGGCGATCAGCGAATCTGACACTACATGCAGCATGAGGAGACCAGGCTTCCATGACAAACAAATGCCATGAGGCAGAAGGCCTTGTTGAGTCAGTGTGCTTAGATCGAAGATGGCCATAAGGTTTCCGAGGCCCCGTCACGTGATGGATGGTGCCACGAAGGATACATTAGGCCG
>CAYQOJ010000080.1:4992-12834 GCA_964419105.1 uncultured Methylococcus sp. | reverse complement strand
AGGGCGGTTCGACTCCGCCACGCGCCTCCATTACAAAACAATGTCCCCAGGATTAACTCAAGCGCAGATTCATCATTTTTCTCGCGAGAAACCCCGTCCCTCAGGGCGGAGAGCAAGTCAACAGGTAATGATTCAGTGAATTCCTGCGCAGCGATCTGGAATCCCTGAATTTCGTTTTAACCGCTGAGAGAGCATTAGGGAACCTGTCCCGAGGCTCGTGGAAGGGCCAGAGCCCCCTTTTCAGGGAGGTCGCGCAACGGAGGATCAGGACGATCCGAGAGCGTCATGGCGGTGCCAGCCTAAACAAAAGGCCTCTTTTGAACTATTTTTGGTGATTTGCTTTGTATTGAGGCTTATTTGTGCAATCATCGCATCTGCTTATGTTCGAGAAACTCTGCCAGCCCGTCAATCCGCTAGTGCCTTTGGTCTCTCGCCCCCGAGCATCTTTTTTAGATTACACCCCCCTTGTTTAACTCCCGGATTTTTATGAGCATTAATATCTACGTAGGTAACCTTAGCTTTAGCGTTGACAGCAGCGAGCTTCAGTCACTGTTTGGACCTTTTGGTACTGTCAAGTCAGCCAATGTAATCATGGATCGCGAAACTGGCCGCTCAAAGGGTTTCGGTTTCGTTGAAATGTCCAACGATCAGGAAGCCAAAGCCGCTATTACCGCCCTAAACGGCAAAGAACACAGCGGTCGAAGCATCACCGTCAATGAAGCACGTCCGCGTGAAGACAACCGCAGTGGCGGCGGTGGCCGTGGTGGATTCGGCGGCGGCCGTCGTTATTAAGAAGGATTAAAGGATAATCGACTTATCCATTGATCGCTCCACGTTCTGCACGTGGAGTTCTTCTTGAGGTTTACCGGCTGATTCATTCAACTGATGAACAGCCGGCCCCCTTTTTTAGGGGCCTTTTCAAAGAGAGAAATTCCTCTCACCTCTGATTGCTTATTTCAGCATTCGCAACCCGAATATGGCTGAGCTTCTTTCCGCGTGCCACGAGTGTGACCTTCTGCAGGTAATCCCTGTGCTTCCTGGATCAACACGTGTCAAATGCGCTCGGTGCGGAGCTGAGTTGCATCATCATCAGCCTGTCGATCACGAAAGACCCCTCGCCCTAATGCTTGCGGTCACTATTCTTTTTTTCCTTGCTAATAACTTTCCAATCATTGGCATCGAAACCGCCGGAATCGAACAATCCACAACCATTCTCGGGGCAGTTCAAAGCTTGTGGCATGAGCACATGAGGCTTGTCGCAGGTCTCGTCCTCTTTACCACGCTCATTGCTCCTGGTCTCGAGATTATGGCCCTAACCCTCCTGCTCATCTGCCTCCAATTCCGCTTACGCCCCCCTGGGCTCAGAACTCTCATGCGAGTTGCAGTGAGATCTCGCCCGTGGAGCATGGTCGAGGTCTTTGTCATGGGGGTGCTTGTGTCTGTGGTTAAGCTCTCCCACCTTGCCCATATATATGCTGGTGTCGCACTTTGGAGCTATGGCCTCCTTATCTTGCTCTTTGCCGCAGCGATGTCCCTTCTGAATCCACAAGCCCTCTGGGCAGAGATCAAGCCCAATGATTGAGCCAGGATTCAGCGCTGAAACCGCCGCAGCCCATGGTCTGGCCTGTTGCACAACCTGTGGTCAGCTCAGCCGAATGCCAGAATCTACTGAACCAGTATCTTGCCCACGATGCAGAAGCCCCCTTTACTTTCGAAAGCCCGGTGCCATCCAGCACTCCTGGGCTTATCTCATTTCTGCATACCTGCTTTTTGGACCTGCCATGATGCTGCCCATCATGGAGACGGGCTCACTCTTCGGGGAGCAACGAGACACCATCATGAGTGGGATCGTTTTTCTCTTTAGGTCGGGATCGTGGGCTCTGGCTGCAATAGTCTTTGTTGCTAGCATTTTTGTCCCGTTAGCAAAGCTAATCTCTCTGACCTACCTACTGGTCACTATCGCACGCAAAAAGTTTACGAAACGGTTACACCGAACGCGCCTTTACCGCCTACTTGAATTCGTGGGCCGCTGGTCTATGCTCGATGTCTATGTGGTCACTCTCCTGTCCGTTCTTGTTCAGCTCAAGGGACTAGCCAACATTCATCCCATGCCTGGCGCCATGGCATTCGGTGCTGTTGTGGTATTAACCATGATGGCAACTCTCAGTTTCGACCCAAGACTCATCTGGGATGCAGCAGCCTCGCATCCAAAATCAAATCCGAATTAATTCAACATCAACTGTCATGCATCCAAGAAAGCCTCTCGATCAGTTTCCCATGGCTACCGCTGCTCATGATCGCATCCGCAGTATTCCTGCGATTTGGATCATTCCGGTGATCGCAGCTGGACTTGGGATTTGGCTGGCTACACAGGCTTTTTTAAAGTCGGGCCCCACCGTGACCCTGACATTTGAATCTGCTGAGGGACTTGAGTCCGGGAAGACGAAGATTCGCTACAAGAACGTCGATATCGGTGATGTCAAAGACATTGCCCTTTCGAAGGATAGGAGTCAGGTTCTGGTCACGGCTGAATTCGTGAAAGAGGCTGAGGATTTTCTGGTTGAAGACACCCAGTTCTGGGTGGTCAGGCCCAGAATTTCCGCAGGAGAGGTCTCTGGAATTGGGACCCTCTTTTCAGGATCCTATATCTCCCTCAAGGTTGGCGGCTCCAAGGTCATCAGCGATCATTTCACAGGCCTTGAATCCGCGCCCATCTTGACTTCAAATCTTGCGGGCAGTGAATTTGTTTTGTCTGCAACGGACATGGGATCACTCGATGTTGGTTCCCCGATTTATTACAGACACATTCGCGTCGGAGAAGTGATTGCTTACGAGATGGATCCTAATGGGCACGATATTCATGTCCGGATTTTTGTCCACGCGCCATTCCATCAATACGTCAACCGAAGTACCCGATTTTGGAACGCCAGCGGGGTAGATGCCACCATGGATAGCAAAGGCGTTCAGGTCGAAACAGAATCCCTGATTTCAATTTTGGCAGGTGGCATTGCGTTTGAGTCTCTCTCAAATGGGGCCGCCGTCGAGCCTCTTACGAACGATCAGGTGTTCCCGCTCTTCAAGGATCGCATAAGCGCCATGAAGACCCCCAGCGGAAAACCTCAGACCTATGTCATGCATTTTAACGAGTCCCTTCGCGGCCTGGTCCCTGGTTCCACCATCGAATTCCAAGGCATCCCTGTCGGCCAGGTTCAGTCAGTCGAAATTCGCTTTGATGAACCTAGCAAGACCTTCTCATTTCCGGTCACTATCGAGCTGTACGAGGATGAACTCGGACTGCCTGAAATGTATATGCCCGGCACCGCTGAAAAGCAGAACCGGCGCCTTCTCCTTGAATCACTCATATCCCGTGGATTGAGGGGACAGCTTCGCTCCGGAAGCCTCATAACCGGGCAGCTTTACATTGCGCTCGAATTTTTCCCCGATGCTTCCAGTGCGAAGATGGACTGGAACAAGGTACCCCTCGAACTTCCAACCACCCCGGGGACTGTTCAGGCTGTGGAACAAAGCGTCACCAGCATTCTGAAAAAAATTGATCGAATGCCCCTCAACGACATAGGGCTTCAAACGCGTAACACCCTGGCCTCACTTAACGAGACCACCCAGAATCTCAACAAGTTCATGGAGCGGCTAAATAAAGAGATTGCCCCCGAGGCCCAGGGTTCTCTGAGTGAATTGAAGAAAACCCTTATAGAACTCAAAGAGGCTCTTGAACCGAATTCACCGTTGCAGCGTGACCTTCGAAAAACGCTAAAGGAAACCACCCGTTCGGCGCAGACTATCCGGGATCTGGCCGATACTCTGGAAGCCGAGCCTGAATCACTCATCAAAGGGAAAAAGTCAGGAGACGCTCAGTGAAATTGAAGTTATTGTCGATACTTGTTCTTTCCTTAAGTCTTCTGGAAGGCTGTGCGAGGTCTCCGGATCGTCAGTACTACACTCTCAGATCCTTGACACCTGGCGCTCACTCGGGAGAGCTCAGGCAGCCGAAGGACACCATTTCGATTAACGCATTGACCATTCCAGAGAACGTGGACACAAACAAGATCGTGACTCGAATGCAGGGAAGTTCTCGACTTGAAATCAGCGAGACGCACCGTTGGGCCGAGTCCCTCACGGCGGAAATCGCAACGGCTTTAGCCGATGACCTTGGACAGCAATATCCCGGGGCATTGGTCACGACCCCAGGGCAGACGGCCGCTCCTTCTCACCCAGATCACCAGCTGGATATCGACATCACTCGATTCGAAGGCACCTTGGGGATTGGGATTGAAATTGAGGCGATTTGGACCATCCAGGGCCAAAAGGAAAAGGGTGTTCGGCATGGCCACGCTCGCCTGAATGAAGCGACCAAGGGTTCAGATTATGAATCACTGGCTACCGCGTATACGGCTGCGCTTCACCAACTTTCAACCCTGATTAAAACCAGTCTCGAACAGAGATCTTGATACCCTGCACTCCGGCCATTCCAAGTCTTTATTGGTCCGAAATTGGAATCCAGCCCTCATCCATGCACTTCTTCGAGGCGCATTAATTGTGTTTGAGTTGCTCCGCCGTATTGCCTTCCACGACAATCGTCTGGGGGAATAGAGGAATGATGTAGTCCGTCAAAAAGGTGATCACCCCATCTGAAAAACGATCCTCCGTTCGGACTCGGACTTCGACGAGTTTCTGCTCACTGATGAGTTCTGGAATGTTGTGACGATAAATCGGCAGAAGCCCCCCCAGGAGGTACCAGTCCTTGTATTCGTTGCGATACGAGGCCTTTTCGCTCTCAGCCATAATTCGAACTGGCGTGTGCTCTGGCGCGCTCAACGTGGTTGTAAAGCATCCTGTAAGGCTGGCGCTGATTATCAGCAGTGCAAGCAACTTCATTTTGCCCCCCCGATTTTCGTTTCCGTCCCGTGATCAGCGGGAGATTGCTGTGGCGCCACGGCACCGTCCGGGGTGTGCAAGACCCTATTGCCCTCCACAATCAATGTTCTTCGGGGAAAACCAAACATCCCTGGAATGATCGAGTAAATCCCGTCAACAAATGTATTCGTCATCTGGATACGCGCCTCCTTCAATCCTTGTTCCTGAATGATGGTCGAGGCGTTCACATCCTCCGGATTAAATGGTTCACCACCCCAATACTTGAACCAAGCATGTCGCTCCACCTTGATTTCAGCTGGCTCACTTTTTGACATCAAGCGCACTTGGCTCTGGGGAGGGGCATTCAGGTGCATCACCCCACACCCTGTTATTTCGAAGCCAAGCAGCATTGCCAGCAACAGTTTTCCCCCTCTCGCCAATAAAGCCGGGCTTCCTTGTTGGAAGGAGCCTACTGATCGGTCAGTTTTGAAACTCACGCTCAACCTCACTTAATGGCGAATCGAAATAATACGTTGATACAAACTCACAGTTCACCTCTTGCTTTCGGCTTTTTCCAGTGCTTCACGGGGGTCATCCGAAAGGTCAGCTCTCAAAAAGGACGGACTTTGAGGAAGCACCAGTTTCAGGTGGTTTTCATGATCAATGCCCACCTTGAGATTCGAAGCCCTAAGGTCCAGGACGTGCCCCCCATGGGCCCGATCATGGCTGATGAAATGAAGATGGTAACCGGGGACATTGATCGTGTGCGCATAATCAGGGGTAAAAAAGCCAATCAGGGTCCCCTTAATCTCCGAAAAAGAGTACTCAGCCTGTTGCTGGGTCGCTGAGACAAGATCGACGCCAGGTTTCGTTTTGCAGGCAACTCGATAATGCACCCGAGAAAACAACCCATCGATTCGAATAGCGGCAAAGATATTGTCTGATGGCCGGAGCATATCAAGCTGTCGACACAGGTCATCCCAATCATCAATACGCTCAAAATTAGCCTCGATATCGGACTTGAAATGCGTGGCGACCCAGAATGGTGTCAGGTAATCAGGATCAGCGGGTAGCACTGTGCCATTGGAAAGCGCCTGGTAGCAGACCCCGTCAACCAATACGCCCTCACCATCCAGCCCATGGAAGGTTCCGAGGCCAAAATCACCCTGTTTAAGAATCTCACGCACTCGCATGCAGCCCTGATAAACACCTTCCACTAGCGCACCAGAGGTCGAAACCTGATAGATCGAATGATGTTCCAGATCCAGGAAATCAGACAATGCGCGAAAGATGACATGCTCAAATGTATCGCCACTCCTTTTGCAATGGATCGTAAGTGCTTCTTCAATGGCCTCTGGCAAATGTAGTGTGATGGCTGTCGACATGGAATGCACCTCAACTCAGAAAGTCCTGACGGACGTTTTGCATGAGCTGCGGATTGTCGGAGTAGTCGATGGGAATGTCGATCAGGACAGGGACCACTGACGCCAAGGCCTTTTCAAGTACAGTGCCCAATTGATTGGGGTCCGTGATTCTGTAACCCTCGCAACCAAAACTTTTTGCAAAGGCTACAACGTCATAATCTCCAAGCTCCACGCCGGCCGTGTCACCGTAATGTGCCTGCTCCTGGAATTCCACCATGTTGTAAGAGGCGCTGTTCCAGATCAGATGCACAAACTTCGAGCCCAACCGCTTCGCGGTTTCAAGCTCCATTGCACTGAAAAGAAAGCCACCATCACCAGAAATCGAGATCACCGGGTGGCCGGGCCGGGCCAGTCCTGTTGCGATCGCCCACGGCAGGGCAACCCCGAGGGTCTGCTGGCCATTACTCACCAGGACCTGACGCGCCCTGGATGCCGGGAAGTATCGATTCATCCAGATGTAATGTGATCCTACATCCAGCGCGAGGGTGGTTTCAGGGGTTACCACCTTGCGGAGTTCGTCAATGACGCGAAGGGGGTGAACGGGAAACTCTCTGAACCCAGAGCCTTCCGCCACCGTTTGAGCAAGCTCTGAAGCTGCCTCCGCAACAAGACCATCAAAGTAAGAGTCTGCATGGCGGCGGACCTTCGATCCAATGGCCTCAAGACTCAAGCCAATATCTGCAATCAATTCGGCAGCAGGCAGGAAGCAGCGATCCTGATCGGACGCTACGCTGTCGATCACGATCAAAGACCGTGCATGACCCTTATTCCAGGCCACAGGGTCATACTCAACGGGATCATAGCCTACGGCTACAACACAATCAGATGCATCCAGGAGGCGATCGGCCGGTTGGTTACTAAAAAGCCCTACCCGTCCGCCATACTGCCCACCGCGGACTGGCTCAGCCCAGGCCCCTGCCCCTTGGAAGGTTGAGACAAAGGGTAGATCCGTCTGATCAAGGAAGTGCTTTAAAGCTTTCGCGTAGCAGGGCTCTGAGGACTGCAGCCCGAGAAGCAGTAATGGGCGCTTTGCTCGATTGATGAGATCAACAGCCAACGAGACCTCGTGAGAATCAGGACGACCTAATTTGACTCGCCGACCCACACCGCTTGGCGCTACAAGATCCGTCGAGGCGAGGCCCACATCTTTTGGAAAACCGATAAAGACTGCACCGGGACGACCGCTTTCCGCGGCTCGAACCGCATTTCCAAAGACTTCGGGAATCATCTCGACATCAAGGGGCTCGGCGGCATACTTCGTCACGGGGCGCATCAAATCGATCCCATTGAGCGCCTGATGGGTATGTTTCAGCCGATCCCTGACAATCACCTCGCCCCCAATGGCCAGAACAGGGTCTCCCTCGTAGGTCGCAGTCGCAAGACCAGTGACCAAGTTGGTAACCCCAGGTCCGGAAGTCACAAGGCACACACCCACTTTTCCCGTTAATCGTCCGAAGGCCTGAGCCATAAACGCCGCGTTTTGTTCATGGCGGCATAGGACCAATTCAATAGAGGAGTCTTTTAACGCCATGAAGACGCTATCCAC
>CAYQOJ010000080.1:4486-4982 GCA_964419105.1 uncultured Methylococcus sp. | reverse complement strand
CTTGACCAGAAGGCCCGCGCCATTTTTGGGATTAACCATCACACTCGCCTATTGATTTCTAGCCATTGGTTGACGAAGAACGAGACCCATCAAATTGCTTCAAGGCCGCGTTTGCAATGCTATTTTTGTAATACCTACATGTTGCGCGATAGCCATGATCTCAGCGGCCTTGCCGTAATTCACCCGATCGTCGATTTCAAACTGGACGGTTATTTCGGGAGATGTCTGCTTTAGAACCGTTAGACGATCGCCGAGCTCAATCGCAGATAGTCTTTGCTTGTTGAGGAAGAGGCTTCCCTCTGCATCGATGCTCACCACATTGACCGCATCGGCTGGAGGTGGGGCTGCAGCCACGGTTTTTGGGAGATTGACGCCCACAGACTGGGTCAGCAAGGGAGCCGTCACAATAAACACGACGAGAAGAACCAGCATGACATCGACAAGGGGCGTCACATTGATTTCACTGTTCGCCTCGACCGCGTACTTGCCACCCCCA
>CAYQOJ010000080.1:0-4476 GCA_964419105.1 uncultured Methylococcus sp. | reverse complement strand
TTGCGATTACCGAACGCCACGATTAGCCCCCCTTGCGCATGGAGAATCCCGTTCGGATTGCCAGGTGCAGAAAGTCCGTTGCAAAGTTCTCAAGATCCGTTTCAAAAAGCTTGGTTTGCCGCAAGAAAAAATTGTAGGCCAGGACTGCAGGAATAGCCGAAGCGATCCCGATGGCCGTGGCAATGAGGGCTTCGCCGATCGGACCGGCTACCACATCCAGGCTGGCAGAGCCCGCTTTGCTGATATCCTGCAACGCGTGCATGATTCCCCAGACTGTCCCGAAAAGTCCCACGAAAGGTGCGGTGCTCCCAATGCTTGCGAGCACCATCAATCCGCGTTCGGCCGATTGTCTCTCCATTTGAATGCTTTGCCTAAGGTTTCGCTCCAGAATATCTTCCGGTTTTCCAAGAGATTCCAGACGATCCCCCTCCCCGCTCAAACCTGATTTCAGGACGTCGAATCCTGATTTTCCAATCCGGGCCATAGCACCTGGCATACGGCTAAGTTCAGATGCCGCAGCGAGACTTGGTGATGCCCAGAATTCAAGTGAATAGCGAAGGTTATCCTGCTTGTTCACGCGATTTTCCCAGAGCTTTAGAAGAATAATCGCCCAGGACACGACTGAGAAAACAATCAATAGCCAAAGCGTTGCATTGACGGCATAACTTGAACCAAAAAGATCCATAGCGAGCTACTCGTTTTTGAGATTGAAATTGATCGGGACATTGACCGAAGTGGTCACAGCTATTCCATCCCGTTTGGCCGGTACGAATTTCCAGCGACGAACTGCTTCGAGCGCCGCCTCATCGAGTAGCTCATGACCACTCGACTTAGCAAGACTCACGGCACCAGCACTTCCGTTGGCAAGCACCTCGACCCTGAGGACAACGCGTCCCTCCCAGCCCATGCGTTTGGCCTGAGCGGGGTAATCAGGACGTGGATTATGCAGGTAATCAGCATTGAGCTTGGGGCCTTCAAAGTGCCCGGCTGATGGCTCGGCAGTCGACAAACTCCTTTGGGCGGTAGATGTCGCTGGCGCTTCAGGGGTCGAACTGGACGTCGCTTGTTCCTGAGAAGTCTCTGTCGGACGGGTTTCTAAAGGCTTGGATTGATGCGGCTCCTCGCTTTTTGGAATCACCGGCTTGGGCGTGGTCGCCTTGGGCTTAGGAGGAAGCTTGGGCTTTAAAATCTGAGGTGGTGTTTTGGCTTCCGTCTGTAATTTGGGTTCAGACAGAGTCGATTTGATTGTTGCCGGCACCAGCGTCACGTTCATGGACTGCGATATGTCCATTTTTTTCACCTCTGGAACAGGCATGGCATGTCGCAACCCCCAAAAAAGGAGATGTCCAAGGAGAGATAAGAGAAGAGCCAAAAACCACCGACGCTCCGGGTGTTCGTTTCGCAGGGGGGCGCGATTACCTTGCGTGTAGGCAAGGGAATTGGGGCGGGTTTCACTCACGAAGGAATCAAGAGGTATTGGAACTGGGTCAATTCGGAATCAGACACACGGGACTTATTGCGCCTGCATAGAGATTGCAAGAGACAAACAACTTGGTCGATGAAGACGTCTTGGTTCATCCGTAATCGCCATTTCAATATTGAGCGACCTGGGTGTAGCCGGTAAACCCCCCATCACTGATGACCTCACTAATTTATTCCGAGCCATCAGGTCATTATCCTCCAGTGAAGATAAGGCCTGATGCATCGGAAAAAATGGGGTTAGTTGTTCGGGCTATTGACCGGCTTGCGATCTTTCATCCAGTCAGGACGGCCTTGAGGTGCGTTATTTCCAAACGGACCTTCGTCACAACCGGACAGCATGATAGCGCCAATGATCAGAAACATCAGGGAATAAAATCGAGTCATGCGGGCCTCTATGGTTGACGTGAGATCGATGCACGCAAAGCGCCATCGATGAAGAGTCCGAACCATTGGATTAAGGAATCCAAAGTGTTCACCTGATGATCATAAGCCCAAAAGGGAAGAATACAACTTGGACCTACAAACAACCGGCACATCGCTCACTTTATTCTCTTTTATGGCCGGGGATGCAGATGCTTCAGCCGTTGCAGCATGGGGCTGATCCTGACAGGATCATGAAGAATTTCAAAGTATTGGGAATCCGTTACAGGAAACTCCTTTCGATAAGCCGCGTAGTCACCCAAAAGGGTATTCCAACAATCATCCTCTTGTCCCAAGGCTTCTTTACACCACTCGATCTGTTGATTGGCTTCATCCAGACACTCCTGACGATCCCAAGGGACGCTATAAGAACAAATCAAAGTTTTCTGCTCGGCACTCAGCTCGGTCTTGTAAAACGATTTGGCACATCCGGAGGTTTGTACCCAGATCAGAATCAGTACCATTTGCGCTAACGATCGAAGAAATGTGGACACAGCTTCCCTGTATAGGCCTGAATTGTGGGTCAACGTAGAAGTGTATCTGAGTTCGTGCAACAAGTTAAAAATGCAAATCGTGGCAGGCCGTAATCTCAGATGGTACGATTTAACATCGCAAGCCCTTTCTGGCGCCGTGGTTTGTGCGTCCGCCAAAGAGCAGCATAAAAATCATATCGAGAACTATAGAGAGCGAGGAGATTGTTGAATGAGCGTCGAACTGAAAGATCTACTGAAACGTGAATACAACGTGGGCCGCAAGGACCAGCAGATTCGTTTGGCTGCCAGTATCGGCATCATGGTCATTGCTGCCATCGAAGAAAATGGAATTCTCATGCTGATCGGCGTTGGCGTTGCCGCATTGGCTGTTCTGCAATGGTGCCCTGCCTACACTTTTCTCGGCAAGAACTCTGTAGAGAAGGGCGAGAAGCCTCCCATTTTCTGATTTCCTGACTCTGAAACATTTGGCGGGAAACGAACCCAGGCTACCGGGTAACGCCTCACCACAATCGCCCCATTCAAAGAGTATTCGCATGCCATTAACACCTTCCGAACTTCGTTACACCGCGGCTCATCAATGGGCACGACGCGAGCCGGATGGGAACGTGACTGTTGGAATTACCGATTATGCTCAGGAATCTTTGGGTGATGTAGTTTTTGTTGATCTGCCCGCGGAAGGTAAAACGGTCACGAAAGATCGCGCAATGTTTGTCGTTGAGTCTGTAAAGGCCGCCTCCGATGTGTTTGCCCCTGTCAGCGGAACGATCAGTCAAGTTAATTCAAGCCTTAAAACCGAACCCGAATCCCTCAACGCATCCCCATACGAGGCCTGGATCGTCCGAATCACCCCTAGCCATCCAGAAGAGTACGATACGCTTATGGCGGCTGACACCTATTCGGCAGTCATCGCCGATGGCGTCTGAATGCAGGCACTGTCTATCACCCAGCCAGATGACTGGCACCTCCATCTGAGAGATGGGCTATACCTTCAAGATGTAGTTAATGATTCGGCTCGGCAATTTGGACGCGCCATCATCATGCCGAATCTGCGCCCACCGGTAACGACGGTCAAAGCAGCCATCGCCTATCGTGATCGCATTCTTTCAAAGCTCGAACCCGACCTCCATTTTGACCCGCTGATGGCGCTCTATCTCACTGATGAGACGCCAGTGGCGGAAGTCTGGAATGCAGCGAGATCCCCATTGGTTCACGCCTTCAAGCTCTATCCGGCCGGGGCAACCACGAATTCGGACTCTGGGGTTCAAAAACTGGATGCGCTGGACCCTTTATTTGATGCCATGCAAGAAGCGGGCATCCCACTCTTGGTTCACGGTGAAGTCACAGATCCTGAAATCGATATTTTTGATCGCGAAGCAATTTTCATTGAGCGTCATCTAGCCGCCATAGTAGAGCGATTTCCGAATCTCAAGATTGTTCTGGAGCACATCACGACAAAGGAGGGTGTCGCGTTTGTTGAAGCAAGTCGCCCTGGCGTAGCCGCAACATTGACCGCGCATCATCTCCTCCTCAACCGCAACGATATGCTGGTCGGAGGGATCAAGCCGCACCTTTTTTGCCTTCCGATCCTTAAACGAGAAGTGCATCGAAAAGCGCTCTTGAAGGCAGCTACCGGGGGCAACCCCAAGTTCTTCCTCGGAACGGACAGTGCCCCTCATGCACAAAATACCAAGGAGGCCGCCTGTGGCTGCGCAGGATGCTATACAGCGCGGCACGCCCTATCGATTTATGCCACCGCCTTCGATCAGGCCGGCAAGCTCGATTACCTTGAAGCCTTTGCAAGCTTTCACGGCGCCGATTTTTACGGACTTCCGAGGAATGCCGGCACCATCACGCTTGAAAAGCGGCCCCTAGCGGTCGAAAAGCGTCTCAACTATGGAGATGAGACCTTGGTGCCCCTGTTTGCTGGTGAATCGCTTGACTGGACTATCTGCGCCTAAGGCTTTCCCTTCGCTATGTTAAAATCGACCGTTTCCCTACCCCATTAAGGGGTTACTTGGGACTCGCCTGACCGCACACGCCTCCATGCAAGACTACAAACTAACCCACCTCAAGCAGCTTG
>CAYQOJ010000079.1:4145-12868 GCA_964419105.1 uncultured Methylococcus sp. | reverse complement strand
CGTCGTGGAGTGCCGTAACTGACATAGGATTCACCTCAATTCAATGGATTCGATTCAGTGATGAGCCAGAACATCGCTGGCATGAACAACATCACCGGTGTTATTACCAAAAGAATTCCGCTGGAACGTGATAACTGCCGCGACTTCTTCAGGCTTCAGGATATTCTTGAAAGAGGCCATCAACGGCGGCTTGCCATTGACCACCAGAGCAATGTGGTCACTCACCGGACCATTCACGACTTTGCTGTCCTTAATGGCCGGGAATAGACCGGGGATCCCTTCACCGCCGGCCTGATGGCAGCTAGCACAGTGGGCCTCATAAACCTTTTGGCCTTCCGCGATAATATGCGACTTGTCATCGCCAGACGCCGCAACTGGCGCTGCGGGTTCCGAAGTCGGTGCATGCACTTCAGCCACCTGCGCAACGGGAGTCGGAGCGGGTTCCTCTTCCGCGTGACCCAGCGCCTTTTTCTGCTCTGCCAGCCACTGCTTATATTCGGCTTCCGGCTTGGCAATGATCACGATCGGCATAAAGCCATGATCGCGGCCGCACAACTCGGTACACTGACCACGATAGATGCCCGGCTTTTCGATGCGCGTCCAGCCATCCGTAATAAAGCCCGGGATGGTGTCCTTCTTCCAACCGAGATCGGGAACCCACCAAGAGTGGATGACATCCCCACCCGTAAACAGGAATCGAATCTTCTTTCCAGTCGGAACGACGAGGGGATGATCAACTTCCAGAAGATAGTTAGGAACCTCGGCTGGATTGATACCCGAATTGAGTTGGCGGGCCTCATTGCTCTTGGCATCCAGAGTACTGAAGAAGTCCAGACCGTCATCCAGATATTCGTAACGCCATTTCCATTGATAACCCGTTACCTTGATGCTCATATCGGCACCTGAAACGTCATAGGCCTTCAACATCACCTTGGTGGCAGGAACTGCCATGGCCAGAAGGATCACAAAGGGAATCACGGTCCAAAGCACTTCAAGCTTCGTGTTTTCATGGAAATCGGCAGCAACAGCGCCCTTGGATTTACGGAATTTGATCAGTGAATAAATCAGAAGACCGTACACGAGGACACCAATCGCCACACAGATCCAAAAGATCAGCATGTGAAGATCATAGATATCTCGACTGAGCTCCGTAACGCCTTCAGTCAGATTGAGAGCGTAATCCGCTTGCGCTTCACTCATGAATGCCCAAACAGAAACCGCCAGCAATGCCTTTAAATTTTTCACGTAACCCTCTCTACTCCGGTCACCGAGACCCTGGTCAGGATCATTGATTTTTCAGAATTCTACCGAGCTCTTGCATGAGCTTCTTACGTTCTGTTTCGGGGAGAAATTCGCCCAAAACGACTTGTTTGCCGTGGGATCTCAGCTCGAGGCTACCGGAATAACCCCTAAATCTTGGCTCACGCCAACGCAACTGGACCCATGCACGCTGAAATTCGTACCTTTGTTCTGGTCTTCGCCTGCCACGCTCGACCAACACCCGCGCTGGATCAATTGTGACCACTTCTTTGAGTTCAGAATTTCTGAGACTCCATCTAAGCGCCAAAGCCAGAAACAGCCATTCCAACCCGGAAAATGGCCATACCAGCCAAAGACCTAGCGCCCAAAAGCCCCCGGCTATGAGCGTCATGAAAAGACCGAGCGCCAACAAAACCACATTGGCCTGAGAACGACTCAGAGAACCGTTGGAGACCAGAACAAACCGCGTGATACCCTTCTCAGGGTCACTGTCGGAAGTTACCGATGGTCTTGGGAGGTGTTCCGGGCGCAAAACTCCTCACACGGCGTCCAGACTGATATCAGCCGCTTCTGTGGCACGGTCGCATCCTAGCTTATGGAAGCACTCGACGCAAGATTTCACCACGATTCCAGTGGTTATTCTGACTCTGGTCAAACCCCTGTGAACCCTCGCAGAAACCAATCTCAGCTAATGGCCTTTGACCCATGTACCCGATGAGGGTTTCCATCGTTTCATCACGCGCAGTAAATTCAGGATCAATAAAATTGGCCACCCAACCTGCATAGGTGACCTCGGACTCGCGGATCAACCGCTCAGTGAGTCTGGCATGGTTGATACAACCAAGACGCATCCCTACGACCAGAATGACGGGAAGCCCAATAGCTTGGGCAAGATCGGCAACATCCAGTGAGTGACTCAGAGGGCAAAGCCATCCTCCCGCCCCCTCAACCACCACACAATCGACCTGAGATTGAATCTTTTGAAATTGCGTCCGTACGGTCTCGAGACAAACTTCACTCTCCTCCTGAAGTGCCGCAAGGTGGGGAGAGATCGGCTGCCGAAAAGCATAAGGGTTTACCATTTCATAAGGCAGCGTCACAGAGGCACATGCGTTAAGAAAAAGTGCATCCTCATTTCGCCACTCCCCCTCTACCCAACCACCGCCACTGGCAACCGGTTTCATTCCACCAACGCGAAATCCCAACGCGCCTAAAACCCTCATCAGCTGGCCGCTCACAAGAGTTTTTCCGACATTCGTGTCGGTACCCGTCACAAAAAACCCCTTACTCAAAGCCAGCACCTGAGCAACGCAATTGCCCGCCCATAACCTCAAAGGTTGCAACGATGCCATCACCTTCAGATTCAGAGGTGAGCCGAGGATAGGCCTCCATCATGGCCGCAAGACGCCCTTTACCTGTCATCGCACGGGATCGATTTCCGGAAGCATTTCGCGCACCTAACCCTTTTAGTTCGCGCATCAAGTCAAGGACACCCGAATACGGGCACCGCTCCAGCCAGAATGCCTTATCCGACCAGATCAAACCTGATGACACGATTGCCCTCTCAATTTCGCCGGCAGAACTAAAGTCAATCACGTGCTCGTACTTATCGCCCGCCGCCCATGCCTGCCGGAGTTCCTCAAGGGTTTGGGGCCCAAAAGTCGAAAATAAGACACGCCCCTCAGGTTTAAGGATGCGTCTGATTTCTGCAAACAGCCTCTCCGGTGAGCGGCACCACTGGATGCACATGTTAGAGAAAACCAAATCAACAGAGCCACCTTGAAGGGGAATGGCCTCCGCATCGCCAACCACACTCAGCCCCCCAAAAACTCCAGCCTGCCGAAGCATCGGCTCAGCAATATCCAAAGCAATCACTTGCCCGTTGTCACAGATCCCCGCTAACTGACGAGCAAAGAAACCGGTTCCCGCACCTAAATCCAGGATGACCGCACCCGCAGATAGTGGCGGCACCTGCCGCATCAATTCACCGCCTATTTTGCGCTGAAGTCCGGCAACGCCATCATAAGTTGCTGCAGCACGGGCAAAGGATCGAGCGACATTTACCTTGAATTGGTCCTGATACATGTTCGTCCCGTCAACACGAATACGGGATCAAAAACTCGCGCAGCGCATTAACAACCTCCAAACGATGAGTCTGAAACGGAAGATGCGCAGCCTTATCGATATAACAACTTGCCAGTGTGGGACGAAGCTGGAGCAAGGCTTTCTGTTGAGCGGCGGGCACTAACCGGTCCCGCCCCCCCGAAATTAGAAGTAACGGTTGGGATAGGGCAGAAAACTCTGGCCTTAGATCCAGGTCTCGGAGCAAATTCAGCGCGCCCAGCAGCGATTTGATATCGGGTGAAGGTGCCTCTGCAATCAGGTCAAGAATCCGTCGGGAGAGTTGACGTGCGCCCTCCTGCCCGAAAGTCTGAAGCCCCACAAAACGGTTTAAGGTAGCCTGATAATCGACCGAAAAATCTTGGCCCATTTGATTGAGCAGATCCCCACTCACACCGGGCCACCCAGGGTTTTCAACAAAGCAAGGTGAACTTGCAATCATGGAAATGGAATCAACCGCCTGAGGGGTTCTGGATGCCATCGCCAGGGCAACGAGGCCACCTAGCGACCATCCGACCCAATGCGCATGGACGGGCAAGGAAGTCCTCAATCGCTCAAGCAGCTCTTCAAGATCAAAAAGCGGTAGCGGCTCGCTGCGTCCATGCCCAGGCAAGTCAACCACGAAGACCTTGAAATCCTCGGAAAGATCCCTGGCGAGGTCGTGCATGAGCGCACCATGCATCCCCCACCCGTGCAACAGGACCAAAGGCTCGCCGTCGCCCATCGATTCAACAAAGACCAAAGGCTGCCTCTTCATGTATTCGATGACTGTAATTCGGGGCAACCCGAAAGCGCATCAAGCAATCGATCCACATCCTCAACCCCATGACTTGCAGTCAAGGTGCATCGAAGCCGCGCAGTCCCCCTGGGAACAGTTGGGGGACGAATGGCAACCACTAAGAACCCCGCATCCAAAAGTTTTGACTGCGCGCTCACTGCCGCTCGACTATCACCCACCAAGATGGGTTGGATTGGTGTATCGGAGAGCCCCAAAGTCAGGCCTAACCTTTGGGCACCGTCTCTGAATCTCGATATCAAAGCGTTCAAATGCTCTCTCCGCCAGGATTCCTGACGGACAAGCCCTAGAGACGTCCGCGTCGCCTCCGCAATGGCAGCGGGCATCGCCGTCGTGTAGATGTAGGTTCGAGCTTTTTGAATTAGAAACTCTATTAGCGCCTCAGGCCCCGCAACAAAAGCACCAAAGGTCCCAAATGCTTTGCCCAATGTTCCGACAAGAATAGGTACGTCTTCCTGCCCCAAGCCCTGCACCTCCAGAACTCCTCCGCCAGTCTGACCGAGCACTCCAATACCATGCGCATCATCCACCATTAGAATCGCGCCAGATAAGGAAGCGACCGACACCAAATCCTTACCGACCAGGAGGTCGCCATCCATACTGAACACCCCATCTGTCGCAATCAGCGAAAAAGGTCCTCGCTCAAGGCTGACGTCAGGGAGAGTGCCATGCGCATATCGCTTGAGCGTTGCCCCAGAAAGCCGAGCTCCATCGAGCAACGAGGCATGGTTGAGTCGGTCCTCGTACACCAGGCCACTTCGCCCCAACAAGGCAGATATAACCCCCAAATTGGCCATATAGCCTGTGGAGAAGAGGAGTGCCCGCTCCCGGCCCAAGAACTCAGCAAGCTCCTCTTCAAGCTGGTGATGGGCTGGCGTATGGCCACAAATCAGATGCGCAGCACCAGAGCCGACACCATATCTAGCCGCAGCCTTGACAAGAGATTCCTCCAGGCGCGGATCTCCCGCCAGACCTAAGTAGTCATTACTGGAAAAATTCGTCAGCGAACGCCCTTCAACTCGAACCCGGACACCCTGTCGCCCCGCGATCGAACGTCTTTTACGATAAAGCCCCTGCGCCCGAATCTCCTGACATTGCGCATCAAGACGCTCCATCCAAGACGGCGCGATCACTGGCCCGTCCACTGCGCGTTAACTCTGAGCGTAAAAGCCAGCCATTCGCAGACCAAGACGATCAAAAAGCCGCTTGTCCGAATCCGCCACAGGGTTGTCAGTCGTCAAAAGACGTTCGCCGTAAAAGATCGAATTAGCGCCCGCCAGGAAGCAGAGAGCCTGCAACTCGTCACTCATGTCAGTCCGACCTGCGGAAAGGCGGACCCGTGACTTCGGCATCATGATTCGGGCAACTGCAATGGTTCGAACAAATTCAAGAGGATCCAGCGAATCCAATGAGGCCAAAGGCGTTCCTTCGACCTGAACAAGCAGGTTGATGGGAACACTTTCAGGGTGAGCCGGCAAATTGGCCAACTGGAGCAAGAGGCCGGCACGGTCCTCCGGTCCTTCACCCATACCCACGATGCCACCACAACAAACATTCAATCCGTGGCTTCTCACGCGCTCCAACGTTTCCAGGCGATCCTGATAGGTTCGAGTCGTGATGATTTCGGAGTAATACGCCTCGGACGTGTCCAGATTGTGGTTGTAGTAATCAAGACCCGACGCCTTCAGTCGCTCTGTCTGGGTATCCGTCAGCATTCCAAGGGTAACGCAAGTCTCCATTCCCAGAGACTTCACCCCTTCAACCATTTCACAGACCCGATCGATATCGCGATCAGTGGGGCTTCGCCATGCAGCACCCATACAAAAACGCCCCGCACCCTGCTCCTTTGCTCGACGTGCCGCATCCAAAACCTCCTGAATAGGCATGAGCGATTCGGCAGAAAGTCCGGTCTGATGGTGAGCACTTTGTGGACAATAGGCGCAATCCTCAGAACACGAACCGGTTTTGATACTCAGAAGACTGGAAACCTGAACCTCATTCGGATCAAAGTATCTGCGATGAACTGTCTGCGCATCAAAGATCAAATCGTTGAAAGGCTGATCGAACAACGCCCGGGCTTCGGACAAGGTCCAATCATGGCGCAAAGGATCCTGGGAATTCGAACAACAAGCCATTCTGACTCCTTAAAACACGGGGGATGACAGCAGGGACGGGAAAAGTCGTTAACCCTTAGGGTCTCGACCAGTTTACAGGTGACCAACTATTATACAGATTCAACTCAGTGAGCCGACCCACCCGCGTCGGAGACTACTTTCCTGACTAAGGGCATGAACAGGAGCGCCACAAAGAAGACAAGACCCAGCGCATGAAAGAGGGAGTTGATCGTCATGACTTCGGCCTCCCGAAGAACGAGCCCAGTCATCTGCTTCATCGCACCCAATTCGGGGTCGCTCCCTCCCCGATCGGACAGGTATCCCCCAAGCGACTCCAAAAGATTTTGAGCCGGCAAGGAGCCACTTGTGACCTTTTCGCGAAGAAGCGCAAAGTGTGTTTTATTCCACTCAATCATGAGGGTGTTGGCGACCGCAAGACCAATGGCTCCTCCCAGATTACGCATGAGGTTATAGAGCCCGCTCGCATTCTTGACCTCCTCTGGCGGAAGCGTTCCGAGGGCCAGCGCATTGATCGGTAGAAAACAGAACATGAGCGCAAAGCCCCGGAGGGCTTGAGGCCAAAAGAACTCCCAGTAGGCATCCTGCTGGGTCAGATTGCCGTTTAGCCAACAACCTAGACCATACAGAAAAAGTCCCATGGCCAACATCCATCGGGAGTCCATCCACTTGGAAAGCGGCCCAGCAACAAACGCGGAAACAAACTGGAAGAGACCTGCCACCATGATGTACTGACCAATCTGCAAGCTGCTCAAGCCCTTCACGTTCGCCAGATAGACCGGCATGAGATAAATGACTGTATAAAGCCCGATCCCCAGTACGAAACTAAACAGGCATCCCACAGCAAAGTTAAAGTCACGGAAGGCCCAGAGATCGACAATTGGCGACTCGAACGTCAACTCCCTGTGCAGCATGGCAAGGCCGGCCAAAGCCGCCAAAATCGAAAAGAAAACAATTTCTCGACTTTCGAACCACTCGTTTCGAACGCCTTCCTCCAAGACAAACTGAAGACTTCCAAGAAAAACAATGATGTAGAGGATGCCTCTAAAGTCAATCCGATCCAATAATGCCCATTCCGGCTCATCCACCCGTACAAAGAGCCAGACGCATAGCGTCACGAGAAACCCTGGAATCAAGTTAACGAGAAACAGTGCTTTCCAAGATACCGTCTCAGTCAAAAATCCCCCAAGAACAGGGCCTGCCGTAGGAGCGACTGTCACCACAAGCCCAACAACAATGACCATCGTCGGCTGAAGCCTTGGGGGGAAGAGGGTATAAATGACGGCGAAGACGGATGGAATCATTCCCCCACCAAAAAAACCTTGGAGCCCCCTGAAAACCACCATGGATTCGAGATTCCATGCCAGGGCGCAAAGGAGACTCATCAGACTGAATCCGGCGCAGGAGATGGCAAAAAGGTAGCGCGTAGAAAAAGCTCTTCCAAGCCATCCCGACAACGGTATGACGACGACCTCGGCAATTAGGTAGGCGGTTTGAACCCAGGTGATCTCATCACGGGTCGCCGAAAGACCCGACTGAATTTGCTCGAGCGAACTTGCGACGATCTGAATATCCAGAATCGCCATAAAGATCCCGAAGACCATCGCAATAAAACCCACCCACTCCGTAAGGGAAAGCTCCCTCTCTCGAGACGGGTTGACCTCATCGGAGACATCCATTGCATTGTTCAACTTAATGAACCCTGACCGTCACCGTAGTCGATAGGCCGGGACGCAGAAATTCAGTCGATGTTTCAGGATCGAATATGATTTTGACCGGAACACGGCGCACGATTTTGGTGAAATTGCCGGTTGCATTTTCAGACGGCAAGAGGCTGAACTCAGAGCCTGAGGCGGGCGCAAAACTCGAAACTGTGCCATGAAAGGCCTGAGAGGGCAGAGCGTCCACCTCAATATCAACAGACTGGCCGACCCGCATCGACTCGATCTGGGTTTCCTTGAAGTTAGCTTCCACATAAACGTCACGATCAGGAATCAGGTAAGCCAGAACATTTCCTGGCTTCACCAATTGGCCAACCTGAACACTCCGATTGCCAATGACGCCCGCCATCGGCGCGAAAATTTGCGTATGGGACAAAGCAATCTTGACAAGCGCGAGGTCCGCCTCAAGCGCTCCCAAACGCGCCCGAGACTGCTCGATTCGGGCATCTATCGCATCCAACTGTAATGCTGTCTCATCTTTAGCCCCGACCGTCTTGTCTCTTTGCGCCTTTGCCTGACGAAAACTTGCCTCTGCCGCATCCTGCATCTGCGAGGAAATCGCCCCTTCTCCGACCAGGTTTCCTAGCCGCTTCAAATCCTTGGTCGTCCGCTCAAGATCCGCCTCTGCTGCCGCAATATCAGCCGCGGCCTGAGAGAGTCTTGCCTTCTGAACCAAGCGATCACGCTCAAGGC